>JAZSQO010000008.1:0-66907 GCA_045538015.1 Acutalibacteraceae bacterium
TGAGGCAGGCGATGCCGGGCAGCTCGAGGCCCTCGAGGAACTCAAGGGAAGCGCCGCCGCCGGTGGAGATGTGGGTCATCTTGTCAGCGAAGCCCAGCTTCTCAACAGCTGCAGCGGAGTCGCCGCCGCCGATGATGGAAACAGGGCCGCTCTCAGCGACAGCCCTGGCAACAGCGATGGTGCCGCTGGCGAACTTCTCCCACTCGGAAACGCCCATGGGGCCGTTCCATACGACGGTACCGGCGTTCTTGACAGCCTCAGCGTAGATCTCCTCGGTCTTGGGACCGATGTCCAGACCCTGCCAGCCCTCGGGGATCGCGCCGGTGTCGGCCAGCTGAACATTGGCTTCGGGGCTGAAGGAATCGCCCAGACGGTTGTCAACGGGCAGCAGGAACTTGACGCCCTTGGCCTCGGCCTTGGCCATGATTTCCTTGGCCAGATCGATCTTGTCGTCCTCGCAGATGGAAGCACCGATCTCGCCGCCCATAGCCTTGGAGAAGGTGTAGGCCATGCCGCCGCCGATGATGATGGTGTCGCACTTGTCGAGCAGGTTGGTGATGACGCCGATCTTGTCGGAAACCTTGGCGCCGCCGAGGATGGCAACGAAGGGACGCTTGGGATCAGCCAGAGCGCCGCCCATGATGGCGATCTCCTTCTGGATCAGGTAGCCGCAGACAGCGGGCAGATAGTCGGCAACGCCGGCGGTGGAGGCGTGAGCTCTGTGAGCGGTACCGAAAGCGTCGTTGACATAGATGTCAGCCAGAGAGGCCAGAGCCTTGGAGAATTCGGGGTCGTTCTTGGTCTCTTCCTTGTGGAAGCGGACGTTCTCGATCATGACAGCCTCGCCTTCCTTGACGGAAGCGGCCAGAGCCTGAGCGGACTCGCCGATGACGTCGGTGGCCAGCTTGACCTCGAAGCCCAGCTCCTTGGTCAGATAATCGGCAACGGGCTTGAGGGAATATTCGGGCTTGAACTCACCCTTGGGTCTGCCCAGATGGGAGCAGAGGATGACCTTGGCCTTGTTGTCCAGCAGATAGCGGATGGTCTTGAGTGCGCCGATGATGCGCTTGGGGTCGGAGATGTTGCCCTCGCTGTCAAACGGTACATTGAAATCGCAGCGGACAAGAACCTTCTTGCCGGCAACTTCGATGTCTTCAACGGTCTTCTTGTTGAGATAATTCATGCTAATTTCCTTTCCGCCCCGCGTGTGCGGCGGCTCTCAAGATATATTCTGCCTTTGGCGGCTGTGCTCGCCGCCTGAGGGCATAGCGTAAAACGCAGCGTTATTATTTTAACATATGCGATTTATTTTTGCAATATGGTCAGCCACAAATGACCTTTGCGCGGATTGCAAGAAATGGGAGTTTTTGCGGGCGGAATTTGTGCGTTTTGGCGGCTGTTGTCTTGCGTTCCGCCCTGTAATCGGTTAGAATATTACTATTCCCGCACACAGCGGCACAAATCTGATAAAGAAAGGCGACGAGCATCAATGAAAAGCACCGGCGGACTTTCCTATATGACCCGTGAGGATATCAGCGCCATGGACACTCTGCCCATCGGCGACCGGGCCAAAATATTCATCAGCTACAAGAAGCACGAAAAGAAGCAGGAGACCGACGAGGGCCTGCTCTACACCCGTGATGTGTCCGCGAGGCGGCTGGTAAATCTCTCTCCCTGCGCCGTGTGGCACGACGGCTTTCTCACTCCCGGCGCGGATTACAACACCGAGATAAAAACCGCCATTCTGGAGAGCGACGCGGTGGTGCTGCTGCTCACCGGCAATGTGCTCAATTCCATGTACATATGGGATGTGGAGATAAAGCTGGCCATGGACAGCGGCAAGCCCATCATCCCCATCGCCTTTGACTTCCCCGCCTCAAAATACGCCGTGGTAGAAGAGCGGCTGGGCGGCGAAGGCACCCACATAATCAACTGGCCGGGCGGCGACGATGACACGCCCCAGAGCGAGCCGGAATTCAACGACGCCCTGAGCCGCGTTCTGGACGGACTGGCGGTCAGCTCCTCCCTCTCTCAGGAGATAGTCAAGCTCCGTCCGGTCATGGACAGCGGCACCTCTCTCATCTACATCACGCCCTATCAGTGGTACCTGATGGGCTGCGCGTGGCTGCAGGGCATCGGCGTGGCAAAGGACACCGCCAAAGGCATCGACCTGCTGGAGTCGGTGGCCTATTTCTCCGTGGAGGGCGAGGATGTGCGCGCCCTGCGCTGCAAGGCGGCCAACGCCCTTTTTTCCTATTATTATGACCTGCACAAGAGCGATCCCGACACCTACGGCCTCAAGGAGTGCCGCAAATACGCCGAGCTGGGCACCGAGCTGGGCGACGCCGAGCTGACCTACCGCCGGGGCTATATGTACCGCACCGGCCGGGGCGCCGGACGGGACATCGACAAGGCCGCCCAGCTGTACACCGCCGCGGCGAAGCTGGGCAGCGCCAAGGGCCAGTGCGCCCTCGGCATGATGCACCGCGCGGGTGACGGCGTGGCCAAGGACAACGCCAGAGCCTTTGAGCTGTTCACCCTCTCCGCTGCTCAGGGCAGCGGCGACGCCATGTGGAACCTGGCCGAAATGTACGACGGCGGACTGGGCGTTGAGAAGAACGAAGCCCTCGCCGAGGAGTGGTACATCAAGGCCGCTCAGCTCAACGGCGGCGCCGCCATGCGCCGTCTGGGCGACCTTTTTGAAAAGGACAAGGATATGGCCGCCGCCTTCAAGTGGTATTACAATTCCGCCCAGCAGGGCGACAGCATCGCCATGCGCAACCTCGGTGATATGTACCGCAAGGGCATCCATGTGGCTCAGAACCACGGCGAGGCCTTCGGCTGGTATTTCAAGGCCGCTTCTCTGGGCAATTTCGTGGCCATGCGCCGTCTGGGCATCATGTTCCACCGCGGCTTCGGTGTGGATGTGAATATCGAAAAATCCGAGGAGTGGTTCGAGCGCTCCGCCGACTTCGGCGGCATCCGCGCCATGACCTCCCTCGGTCAGCTCTACTACAACGGCAAGTACATAAACGGCGACATCCACAAGGCCATCGGCTGGTACGAAAAGGCCGCCGCTCTGGGCAGCCCCGAGGCCTTCCGTATGCTGGAAAAGCTGAAGCAGGAGGTTCTGCTGGGCTATCACGAGGAAAACACTGCCGAGGCGGAGACTGTGTCTGAGCCCGTATGCGAGACTGTGACCGAAGCCGCGCCCGTTCCCGCTCAGCCCGAGCCGGCAAAGGCCGCTCCGGTGGCCGAAAATCAGCCCGCTCCCGTGGCTGTTTCTCTGACCCGCAAGGAAATCAAGGCGGCACAAAAAGCGGAAAAGCAGGCGCAGAAAGAGGCGGCAAAGGCCGCAAAGCAGGCCGCCAAAGAGGCAAAGAAAGCCGCTCGCCGCTGAATTCCGCACTGAACGACTGACCGGTTATTGTGCGCTCGACGGAAGACGGATGAAACGGGCGGATATAGAATCCGCCCCTACGGAGCAAGCCGAAGGTTTTGCGGCGGACTCCCCAAAATATTTCTTATATTATTTATTCTATATTCTATATTCTTTAACGGACTGACCGCACTGAGGTAACCTCCGCTGGAATCCGCCCTAACAAAGGATATACGCGCCCTTTTCTCAAGGGTGCCGCCGAAAGGAGCATTCATCATGCCCAACCAAAGCAAAACTGTAACCATCCTCACCCGGCCCACCCGGGAGGATACCCGCCGGGCCATCGAGCTTTCCTTCGCCCAAAAGCCGAAAATCAAGGTGAAAGGCACTCTGCTGGCACTGCTGGGTGCCGCCCTGTGCCTTGTGGCAAGCATTGTGCTTCACGGTCTTGGGCTGGACGATATCTCCGTGATATTCTTCTCCGCGTCCATTTCCGTGGCCACCATCGCTCTCAGCCGACTGCTGGCAAAATGGCTCACCCTGCTGATCGCCCGGCGCGCCGCGGGCAAGCGGAAGGAGCGAGCGCTAAAGGATCTTGAGGACGGCCATCATCCCGACATCGTCCGCTGCTTCACCTTTGGGGAGGAGAGCTTCGAAGGCAGCGCTGACCGGGAGTCCGGCTCGTCGCTTTACAGCGGTATTCACCGCTTCGAGGAGCACGGCGACTGCTTTTTCATTGAAATAGCCACCCTGTGCTATATTATCCCCGCCCGCTTTGTGAGCGGTGAGGCTTACATCGCTCTGACCGCCCTGCTGAAGGAGCGCTGCCCGTGCTACAAGGTCGTGGAGACCATGCGACTGCCGGGCGAGACAGAGGCAGTGGAGCTGCCCGCCCCTCCGGAGCCGCTGGCAAAGGCGGAATACACCCTGACCGACGAGGAAAAGGCGCAGGTCATCGAGCTGAGCCCATCCTGCTTCCCGAAAGCCTCCGCCCGGCTGATAAAGTACGACCTGAGATCCTTCTTTGAATACAGCACTGACTGCCTTGTCGCTCTTTACGAGGACGGCATTGTGCTGCGCCGCTTCGATTCGGAGCACCGCTATTACTACGGCCAGATCGATGCTGTCACCGATGCCGGGCAGTTTGTGTACATCGTTCTGGAAGGCCAGTGCAGGCTCTATCCCGTTCCCGTCCGCGCCCTCGAGGACAAGGAAGCCTTCCTCCGCCTGCTGACCGAAATGGCCGAGGCCGACCGTGAGGGCGCCATTCAGGCAAAATTCGAGCGCACCGACCTGCCCGATTCCCAGCCCATTGAAGATGCCGACCTGAAAAAGGGCCGCACCCTGCTCAGCGCCCGCTTTGACGGCATGGACATCCTCTACCGCCGCCGCTTCGGCGTGACCGAGCTGATAATCGACGGCAAGGTGTACGACCGGAGCAAAATGCTCCTCGAAAGAGACCACCGCCTCACCGCCCGGGTAAAGGGCATCGACTACACCGCCTTTCTGGAGAATCAGTATTCCTTCCTCACGGCGGGAAACCGGCTGCTGCGCTGCAAGCTCCGCGTGATCTGACCGGATACAGCCTGATTTCTCATCCGTATCGTTTATATCAATTGCATAATTGTCATTGCATCATCAGCAATTATTTGGTATAATAATATTAAACCGTCGCCTCAACACAGCGACATCACAGAAAAAACGCAAACGGAGGTAGCTTATTATGTATATGTCCTTCCGCTGGTACGGCGAGGATGATCCCGTTACCCTCAGACAGATATCCCAGATCCCCGGCATGAGAAGCATCGTGTCGGCGGTGTACGATGTTGCTCCCGGCGAGGTATGGCCGGAGGAGAGCCTTGAGCGCATCAAGACCCAGTGCGAGGCTCATGGCCTTGTGTTCGATGTGGTGGAGTCGGTTCCCGTCCACGAGGACATCAAGCTGTGGCGCAACAATGTGGACGAGCTGGTGGAGGTGTACTGCGAGAACATCCGCCGCTGCGCCAAATACGGCGTCAAGTGCATCACCTACAACTTCATGCCGGTTTTTGACTGGACCCGCACCCAGCTTGACCGCGAGGCTCCCGACGGCTCCACCAGTCTTGTAATGTACTGGGATCAGCTGCGCGGCCTCGATCCCCTCAAGGACGACATCCACCTCCCCGGCTGGGATTCCAGCTACACTCAGGACGAGGTGCGCGAGCTCATCTCCGCCTACGAGAAGATCGGCGAGGAAGGCCTGTGGAACAACCTTGAGCGCTTCCTCAGGAAGATCATTCCCGTTGCCGAGGAAGTGGGCATCAGAATGGCCATCCATCCCGATGATCCTCCCTATCCCATCCTCGGCCTGCCCCGCATAATCACCTGCGAGCAGAGTCTCGACCGCCTGCTGGCCGCTGTGGACAGCCCCGCCAACAGTCTGTGCCTGTGCACCGGCAGCCTGGGCTGCTCGGCCAAGAACGATATGCCCGCCCTTGCCGCCAAGTACGCGGCAAAGGATCGCATCGCCTTTGCCCACATCCGCAACGTCAGGATCATGGAGGACGGCTCCTTCGAGGAGACGGCTCACCTTTCCGACTGCGGCACTCTCGATATGTTCGCCATTGCCAAGGCTCTGACCGACAACGGCTTCAAAGGCTATGTGCGTCCCGACCACGGCCGCATGATCTGGGGCGAGACCGGCAAGCCGGGCTACGGCCTCTACGACCGCGCTCTGGGCGCCGCCTACATCAACGGCCTGTTCGAGGCCTGCGAAAAGTCAAAGTAAAGGCAACACCGCACCATTCCCGTTGTTGAACTCAAGCACGATCTTGCCTGAAATAAAATGGCTTCGCCGCAGCGAAGCTTTACCGAAATTTATTCTTTATTCTCCATTATTTATTATTTATTAAAAATAACTCACCGGCTGAGTCTTTTCTCAGCCGGTGAGTTGTGTTATAATGGCAATCAGTACAGGCTCGTTCCTTACGGAATGATCTCGCCCCAGACCTCGCCGGAGCAGCCGGCGGCGTTGGACTCGTCGGTGTCAATGTGCATGGCGGCGGCGAACTTGGGGCTGACGCGCACAACGACATCACCAAAGCTCAGGGAACGGCCATTGCTCTCCACCTTGACGGAAACGACCTGCTTGTCCACAAGACCGAAATCGGCGGCCTCGGTGTCAGAGAGGTGGATGTGGCGCTTGGCGGCGATGACGCCGCAGGGCAGCTCGACCTCACCCGCGGGGCCAACCAGCTTGCAGGCGGGGCTTCCGGCCAGATCGCCGGACTCACGGACGGGAGCAGCCAGACCCAGCTTGCGGGCATCGGTCAGAGAAAGCTCGACCTGACCGGCGGGACGGGTGGGGCCAAGGATGGAAACACCGGCCATCTCGCCCTTGGGGCCGACAACGGTCACGCGCTCTTCGCAGGCGTACTGACCGGGCTGGGAAAGATCCTTCTTCTTGGTCAGCTGATGACCCTCACCGAACAGAACAGCAAGCTGCTCTTCGGTGATGTGGACGTGACGGGCGGAGGTCTCGACAAGAATCTTCATTTCAGATTTCTCCTCATTAATATTATTTCGGCGCTGTCTGAATATTCACGTTCAGATGGCATTCCGAGTCTTTCAGCATAATTGTATAGCAATCGACGGTTTATTTCAAGCTATTTCACTATGATTTTTCGGAGGTGCGCACCATGAGTGAACTGGAGAGGCTCCGTGAGGAGTGCCTGTCCTGCGATAAATGCCAGCTCTGCGCCACCCGCACCAATGTGGTGTTCGGCGTGGGCAATCCCGAGGCGGATATCATGTTCATCGGCGAAGGGCCGGGCGAGCAGGAGGATCTGACCGGCCAGCCCTTTGTGGGCCGGGCGGGAAAGCTGCTGGATCTGATGCTGGACGCGGTGGGACTTTCCCGGGAGACAAACATATACATCGCCAACATCGTCAAGTGCCGCCCGCCAAAGAACCGTGATCCTCTGCCCGAGGAGCAGGAGACCTGCATCGAGTGGCTGAGGCAGCAGGTGGCCATCATGAGGCCGAAGATAATCGTGTGTCTGGGGCGCATCGCCTCGGCCCGAATAATCGACCCGGATATAAAGATCACCAAACAGCACGGCCAGTTCGTGGAGAAGAACGGCATACTGATGATGCCCATGCTCCACCCCGCCGCCCTGCTGCGCAACCCGAAGCAGAAGCCCGAGGCCTTTGAGGATTTCCTCCGGCTGCGGGACAAGCTCAAGGAGCTTTCCGGCGGGGAAAACCAGTGATTTTTGCCGCAAATCCGTAATATTACATAAATATAATACGAGGTGTAATGCAATGATAAAGAAAATTCTGGCCGCCTTCTGGGCCGCGATATTCTCCTTCACTCTGCTGCTTCCTCTTGCCGGCTGCGGCAAGGACAGCACCGACCTGCCTACCGGCACCTTCCCCGTTTCTGTTGCCGGCGTGACCATCGAGCGCCGCCCGGAGACCATCGTCTGCCTGCCGGTCAACTACGCCGAGGCCATCGTGGACATGGGCTACACCGACCTGCTGGACGGCCGTCCCGGTGACACCCAGCTGGCTCAGCTGCAGGCCATCCAGCCCTGCGGCACCGCCAAAAGCCCCGCCACCGAGAACATCATCAACATGGGCACCGACCTCATCATCGTGGACATGACCACTCCCATCGAGACCCTCCAGCAGTTCTCCGACGCGGGCATCACCGTGCTCCAGCTCATCGAGCCCTCCACCCGCACCGGCTTTCTCAATCTTTACCGCTGCTTAGGCACCGCCATGAACGGCAACGGCGCCGGCTACGACGCCGGCGAGGCCGCCGCTCAGAAGATAATCACCCAGCTGGACACCATCGAGCGCACCGTTATGAACGAAACTCCGGTCAATGTGTGCCTCTACACCTCTCCCGAGCTCAACAGCTGCATCACAGGCGATATGTTCCCCAGCTTCCTCATCGAGATGGCCGGCGGCTTCAACATCAACATCGAGTCGGTCAACGGCTACTGCGACATGGAGACCATCCTCTACTCCTGCCCGGACATCATCCTCTGCCCCATCGGCGCAGAAAACTATGTGCGCTCCCAGCGTGAATTCAAGAACTTCGGCGCCATCAACGACAACCGCATCTACGGCTACGACATTTCCCGCTTCGATTCCCTCGGTCAGGATCTGGTTCTGGCCACATGGGAGCTGGCTCACCTGTTCCATCCCAGCGTAGTCACCGCCGAGGATCTGCCCTACGGCGCGGTGGACTACTATCCCACCTACGACGGCACCGTCATCGTGACCACCGAGGAGGAATACAACCAGATGCTCGAAGAGCAGCCCGCCGCCACCGCCACCACAACCGCAAACTGACCATAGACGCAACCAGCCCGGAGAGCGGCGAAAGCCGCTTTCCGGGCTGTATCACTTTCTTATTTATTATTTATTCCATATTCTTTATTCTTTAACGGGCAATCCGCACTGAGGCCGCCGCTGTTCGTACACGGCACCGATTCGCGGGCGGTCAATGATCGCACCTACAAAGGAAACCCGGAGGTTTGTGCAAGGGCAGATATGGGATCTGCCCCTAAGAAGCAGACCGACGGTTTCGCTCAAAACCCGGTCATCCCGTCCGCTCATCTCCCGCCGGAAACAACCCTCTCAAAAACCCGTGAGATCTCCTCCACCGTCATGCTTTTGAAGATATACGCGCCGTCTCCGGTGTATTCTTCACCGCCGTCATCCTCCAGCGCCAGAGAGTGGGTGAGCATGGGGTCACAGCCGCGTACACGCACCCGAAACCACACCCGCCGTCCCTCCTCGGGAGAGCTGTAGGTGGGATACTTCTCCACCTCCCGGGCGGTGTGGTATATCTCAAAATACTCCTCCATCGCCGCCGAGAACCGGGCGGCAATGCTGTCTGCGCTTTCGCCCGGCTCAAGCAGTATGCCCTCGCCTATGGTCACACTGTCAAAGATAGGCTCAAAGCCCTGCCGTTCCGCGCAGTACATCAGCACCGACTGGGCGTAGTCGTCCCGGGCGCGCCAGCCGGCAAGACCGTCGCTGATGTCGATAAAGGAAAAGGTCAGGCCGGGATGCTCCACCGCCTCAAAGGTGTATTCCACCCGCTGATGCTCGGTCTCCTTCACGCCCACCACGGTAAATTCCTCGTCGTAGGCAAGGAGCATTATCTCCTCGGCCTGCTCCCGGGTGTATGGGCTGCCTCTGCGGCCAAGGATATCCCCCCCGCTGCCCGAGCAGCCGCCGGTCAGACAGCAGAGGATAATCACTGCCGCCAGCAGCGCCGCGATCATTCTCCTGCTCATATCGCTCGCCCTCCCGCCTCACCGGACTGCCATCAGCGCCTCGGCGATGTCCTCGGCCTGTTTTGCCTGCTCCTCCTCGCCGCCGGCGCGCAGTCCCGCCGCCTTTGTGCGCAGAGAGGACGCCGTCCGGCTGAGATATTCCACCGCCGCCGGGTCGTCACTGCCGATGAGCAGGCCGCCGTACAGCATGGCCTCGGTGTATGCCACCTGACCGGTATAGCGAACGGCCATGACCGAGTACACCCGTCCTGCGTCTCTGACCGCCTGCTCCCCTTCCACCTCAAAGCCGTTTTCAAAGAGGTATTCCCGCAGGCGCTCGGCGTGGCTCATGGGCTGGAGTATCAGCCTCAGGGAGCCGTCCTTCACCCAAGGGGCGGCGGAGAGGATGGAGGCGATGAGGTCGCCGCCCATTCCGGCGATGACGATGTCGTTCACCTGACCCGGCTGAATGCCCTTCAGGCCGTCGGCCACAATGGCCGTGACCCGGTCGCCCATGGCGCAGCGCTCTATGTTCTGCCGGGCCCGGCTGATGGGGCCTTCGTTTATGTCGGAGGCGATGGCACCGGGTGCGATGCCCTCCCTGACCAGCCACACCGGCAGCAGGGCGTGGTCAGTGCCGATGTCGGCCACCACGCTGCCCGGGCGCACGAAGGAGGCGCACACCGCCAGCCGGGGACTGAGTGTGTATTGACGGCTCATGGGAACCACCCTTTCTCTGTCAGATAACAAAATAACAAAAGCGGGACCGCGCAGCGCAGTCCCGCAAGTGGTCAGTTACTCGCCCTTGGCGAAGTGCTTGTTGAGCTTCTCAACCAGCTCCTCGCAGCTGACGCCGTGGACGGCGCAGGCCTGCTCGAGGCTTTCGCCGCGGGAAGCGGGGCAGCCCAGGCAGTGCATACCCATGGCGATGAAGTAGGGAGCGGTGGAGCGGTCGGCATCGAGGATCTCGCCGATGATGCTGTCTTTGGTAACGGTCATTTTAAGCACTCCTTTGCTTTGTAATTATTGTTGAAACACCATGATAATAAAAATATCATGCCCGAAAACATGGGAAGGCGACATGGGAAATGCTCCCCGAAAACCTTCCGGGGAGCATTCGGTTGTCATGTCAGATCAGTTATCTATTACTGCTCTTCTCTTTTCTTGGCAAAGCACTCGCTGCAATAGACGGGGCGATCCTCACGGGGCTTGAAAGGAACCTTGGCTTCCTGACCGCACTCAGCGCAGACAGCGATGAAGGTCTCGCGCTCGGGGCGACCGGCGTTCTTTCTCTTGTCGCGGCAGGCCTTGCAGCGCTGGGGCTCGTTCACGAATCCCTTGCTGTCATAGAACTCCTGCTCGCCGGCAGTGAAAACGAATTCTTCGCCGCAGTCCTTGCAAATAAGAGTCTTGTCTTCGTACATGTTGTTTTTACCTCGCTTTGGAATAATGATTTCGCCCACGGACGGCGGTAAACCGTCACCTTTGCCCAAACCGGTGCAATGCTCTGATTAAGCTACTAGGGCATATATGCGCACAGCCTTCCGGCTGCTTTCGCCTTTTCAATCGCCCCCCACAAGGGCTTTTTTCAGCTTGCGGCGGACACGCTGAAGGGCGTTGTCCACTGCCTTGGCGTCCATCCCGAGGCATCCGGCGATCTCCTCGTAGGAACAGTCGTGCATATGATACTGGGTGAACACCTGATACTCTCGCTCCGAGAGCAGCTCCCTGAGCCGCTGCTTCAGCTCGGCGACGCTTTCGTCGATGAGCACCAGAGCCTCCGGATCGGCTCCGGCATCGGCGGTGTCCTCCTGCCGATAGTAGTCGGACAGCTCCATATACTGGGAGAGAGGCCGGTTCTTTTCCCGGGCGGAATTTCTCACCGCCGAGCGCAGCCGGTTGTCGATGCACACACCGGCGTAGGTGCGGAAGGAAGCGGCCTGACCGGCAGAAAAGCTCCGGGCGGCGCTGAACAGCCCCAGAGAGGCCTCCTGCATGAGGTCGTCGGCATCCATGCCGCACGCCTTGACATGAGCTACCTTATATAATATAATATGGTAGTATCTGCTCAGCAGTTCGGGGAAAGCCTGCGGTTCGCGGGCGGAAAGAGCGGCCAGCTCTTCGTCGGACACGCCGAGATAACGATCGGCGACATCCTCGAGCACCATTCTGTGCTGCAAACCATCTTTCACCCCAATCATTCTATGCTATCTAAGCATACACCGAAATCTGTTGGATGTCAATATTTATTTAAAAATAAATTTACAAATGATAATATTCGGGGAAATTGCCAAAAATGATGCCTCAAAGGCATTTTTTGAAGCATTTGACCCCACGAATAAAAAATAACTATTGCAATTGTCGGAAAGCTGTGGTAGAATACGACTGTTGCACGAAAACAAGCTTATGCAAAAAGGAGGTACAGTAAAATGGCAAAGTGTGAAATTTGCGGCAAGGGTGTTACTTTTGGAATCAAGGTGTCCCACTCCCATCGCCGTTCCAATCGTACCTGGAAGCCCAACGTAAGACGCGTCAAGGCTATTGTCAACGGTACTCCCACTCGTGTGTACGCTTGCACCCGCTGCCTGCGTTCCGGCAAGGTCAACCGTGCCGTCTGATCATTCGTTGAAAACTTCTGACGATCAAGCCCGCCTCTGTGAGGCGGGCTTTTTGTCGTCCGCGGGCAAGGACGCGAAAAAAAGGGACGGAGCAGGCTCCGTCCCTTTCTGAGTTTTCTGAACAGCTTCCGCAATTACTTGGCGACAAAGGTCACACGATCAAACACGAGGGGATCGCCGTAGCCGTCCTCGCCGTAAACTCTGCATCTGAGCTCAAATTCGTCGTAGTTCTCCCAGTCGGAGATCTCGGCGGTGTCGATGTCAAAGTAGCCTCTGGTGCCCGCGGGCAGTTCCACCACCCAGAACACATTATCAAGGCCGTCCGCCCAGGAGATCTCGTCGATGTCAATGGTGAGGGCTTCGTCGGTCTTGTTTTCGATGTAGGCGGTGAACACCAGTCCATAGATGTCGTCATATTCGCACAGAATGGTGGTGAGGGTCATGTACTCGTTGTCGATCACTACATTCTCGGCGCCCAGAGTGACGCGGTCGGCCGGAGCAACATCCTCGGCGGTCAGGCCGCTGGGATAGATGGCCACGGTCTCGTCCAGAATGTCGTCGTAGCTGACGCTGTCATAGCAGTTGATATTCATCTGCAGCTCCACCGGCTCGGTGACCTGACACAGTTCCATCATGTCGGTGTCCAGAACCATCTCGTCGTAGCCCGCGGCTCCGGGCAGGATGGTGCCGGAAAGGCCGAAGGTGCTCATGGCCCATTTGTCGGCGTAGATATTCTCCACGCTGTATGTGACGGCCTGCTCGGAATTGTTCTCCACATAGATTCTGAGGGCGTAGCCGTCCTCATCCAGAGGATCGATGCTGTCCACCAGCATGAGGATATCGCTTTCGTCCACAAGGATGATGTCCTCGTCCTTGGCCTCACGCTTGGTGATCTGGGGAGCGTTCTCGGCGCCGTTGGGGTAGTAGGTGACAAAGGCAACTACTGCCTCAGCGTCCCAGTCATCCGATTCAACCATGGAGATATAGAGATCGACCTGATCCACGGACTCAATGCCGTATTGCTCCAGCTCACTCTCCCAGATGTCTATCTCGACCATGACGCTCTGTCCGGGCTCGACGGTCTCAAGCTCCCAGTAGTCCATCTTCCAGCCGTTGATGGTGCAGCCGCTCCACTCAATGTCCAGCGAGACGTCGCTCTTGTTTTCCACAACGGTGCCGATGGAATAGTCGCCGTAGCTGTCCATGCCTTTGGTGACCACGGTCTGCTTTACCAGCTCGTTTTCAAAAATAACATTGGGGTCGGCGGCAGGCTCGGTCACCGCGGTCTCGCCGGTGCCTCCCTGGTCGCCGATAGGCTCGATGCCGGTCTTGCAGGAGCAAAGCCCCACACACAGCACCGCGCAGAGGATAAACGCGATAATTCTCTTCATCATTCTGAATACTCCTTCCGATTATTTGTTGGGATCGTGTGCTGACTGCATGATACCACAGAGTGGTGGATTTTGTCAACAAGATGATAACAAAGGAGCCGCCCGAGGACAGCTCCTTTTCATTATATAATGTACTTATTCAGCCAGCATGGCGATCAGCTTGCCCAGAACCGGCTCGAACTTGGCGCCGTACCAGTGGTTCTCCTCCCCGGCGGTGGCCTTGATGCACTCCACGGTGTAGTCGGAGGCGATCTTTGCCGCGTCGTAGGTGGTCTTTCCCCGCACCAGAGCGCCCACGAAGGCCGAGGCGTAAATGTCGCCGGTGCCGTGGCAGCTGTTGGGCAGCAGCTCGTGCTCGTAGTAGGAGTATTCGCCCTTCTCCACCACCACCGAGCCGGTGCGGCCGGGAGCGTAGGAGATGCCGGTGAGCACGATGTTTCCGCAGCCCAGAGCGGTCAGCTTCTCGATTATCTCGTCGATGTAGGCCCGGTCGTATTCGGTCTTGTATTCCATGCCGGTGAGGAAGCAGGCCTCGGTGATGTTGGGCAGCAGGCAGTCGGCCTTGGCGCACAGCTTCTTCATGGCCTCCACAAAGGCGGCGTCAAAGCCGGGATAGAGCTTGCCGTTGTCGGCCATGGCCGGGTCAACGATCAGCTTGGCACCTTCTCTGGAGCAGGAGGCGGCGATGTCCAGCACATAGTCGATCTGCTGAGCGCTGCCGAGGTAGCCGGTGTAGATGGCGTCAAAGGCGATGTTCTCCTTCTCCCAGTGAGCCTTGATGGCGGGCATATCCTCGGTCAGGTCGCGGAAGGTGTAGCCGGAAAAGCCGGCGGTGTGGGTGGACAGCACTGCCGAGGGCAGAATGCAGGTCTCGATGCCGCAGGCGGAAATGATGGGCAGAGCCACGGTCAGCGAGCACTGGCCGACACAGGAAACATCCTGAATGGTAAGTATTCTGGGATAGGACATAATAAACACTCCTCACAGTCTTGATTTTTATTGACTGACCATGAGTATAGCCCTATTTTGGTAATAAGTAAATGGTCAAAACGGTAAATTTTAATATGACCAGATGGCTATTTTTCTTCTGCTTCCTTTCGCCTTGCCCGGCGGACGCGGTTGATGTGCCGCTCGAAGTCGCCGCTGGTCAGCAGCTCGGCCAGCATATACTGCTCCAGCAGAGGCACCGTGCAGGAATAGAAGCCCAGCCGGCGCTCAAATTCCTCCAGCAGCCGCTCGGGCAGCACCATGTAGCCCACCCGGATGGAGGGCGCCACGGTGCGGGAGAAGGTGTTGAGGTAGATGACCGACCGGCCTGCGTCCACGGAAAAGAGCGTATCCTCGTGCTTGGAGGAAACGGTCAGCTCGGAATCATAGTTGTCCTCGATTATCCAGCCGCCCCGCTTTTCCGCCCAGCGGATGTATTCGGCCCGCTTGGAGGCCGAGGCGGTGACGCCGCTGGGAAAGCTGCGGAAGGGAGTGACATGGAGCACCTTTGCCCCGGTGCGCTCCAGCTCCGGGGAGCGGATGCCGTCCCGGCCCATGCGCAGCAGGTCGCATTCCACACCGCAGGCGTGGTACACCCGGCGTATCTTTTCGTAGGAGGGATTTTCCAGCCCGAACACACACTCCCTGCCCAGCAGCTGCACCACCATGCTGTAGAGGTACTCCGCGCCGGAGCCCACGATTATCTGCTCGGCCGAGGCGGTGATGCCCACCGAGCGGGCGAGGTAGGCGCAGATGGCGCTCCTCAGCTCGGGGCAGCCGTGGTTGGGCGACTTGACCAGAATATCCTCTCCCCTCTCCTGCAGCACCTTGCGCAGAGTGCGGGCCAGCACCGTGAAGGGAAACCGGCCGCTGGCGGTGTGGCTGTGGCCGCTCTGGCCGGTGGGTGCGGGCACGGGAGCCTCGGAGGACACAAAATCATCCTCCCGGTATATTACAAAATATCCGCTGCGCTGGCGGGCCTCCACATAGCCCTCGTCGCACAGCAGGGAGTAGCAGTGCTCCACGGTGATGACGCTGACGCCCGACTCCTCGGCCAGAATGCGCTTGGAGGGCAGCCGCGCCCCGCAGGGATAAACTCCGCCGGTGATGTCGGCGCGCAGCTGATAATACAGCTGCAGATAGGCCTTCACCCCGGAGTGCTCGTCGATGTGATACTTCATCTGTTCAGCAGCTCTTTTCCGATAACCTTTATCATTATGGATATGTTCAGCCGGGAGGCGTCCTCGGGATAGACCGCCCTTATGCGGCGGCTTCTGACGTATCTTTCAAGATATTCCTCGGTTATTTGCTCCTCGTCCATGCCCGCCGCCAGACGGCTGCGCAGGAACTCGCCGCCCTCCCGGTTGGCCTCAGCCGCGTGGTCAAGGAACCACGCCGTCTGCTCCCGGCTCAGCAGCCCGAAATGGGGAGCCAGCATCTCCTCGATGTCAAATTCTCTCAGCCGCTCGATGGAATCAAGGGTGAGCTGATAGCCCACAAGGCAGGAGAGCGCCACGGTCTCAATGCCGTCGTACACGCCCAGAGTCTCGCAGCCCAGCAGCAGGCGGCGCTCCCGGCAGTAGTAGCCAAGGGAGCATTTCGTGTGTCCGGGCAGCTCCTCCGCCTGAAAGCTCATGCTCCCGGCGGAAATGACGTCGCCGTCCTTCACCGCCCGATCCACCCGCAGTCCCTCGCCGGGGAATACGTAGTCGGTCACGCCGCATTTTGCCGCCATTTTGCCGTCAAGGTCGGCCATGACCGCCAGCGCTCCGGGACGGCGGAATACGCTCGCGGCGTGCTCTCCGGCCACCACCACCGCCTCCGGGTACCGCTCAAGGACGCGGGCGCTGCCGAGGGCGTGGTCGTAGTGGGAATGGGTGAGCAGGATATAATCCAGCGGCCGGTCGCCCAGCACAGCTTTTATATTGTCGGCCACGCCGTATCCGGTAAAGCCGAAGCCGGTGTCATAAAGCACGGCAGCGGAGCCGTCGTCAAGGAGAAAGGCGCTGTCC
Source organism: Acutalibacteraceae bacterium (assembly GCA_045538015.1). Taxonomy (GTDB): domain Bacteria; phylum Bacillota; class Clostridia; order Oscillospirales; family Acutalibacteraceae; genus SIG598. Next base: position 16,660 of record JAZSQO010000008.1, read on the forward strand.
CCGGGCAGGACACGCACATCGGTAACGGTGATTTCGTTCATTCAAGGCACCTCCGGGTAAAAGCATTATAATTATGCCCCTCCCTCACCCATCTTGTCAAGGCGCTTGCGTTTTCTCTCCTCCGGTGGTATAATATCCCGCAGAAATTATCTCCCAAAGGAGGCAGCCCATGAACGCTGTGATCCATCTCTGCTCAGCAGAAGCTCCGTGCAAGGTCGCGCAGGACAGGCGCTGCACGGGGCGGTAAAGCTCCCCACTCTGTCCGGCGGCTTTGCGGTCTTTATGATATATAATAAAAACAAGGAGCAAAGCCAAAATGAAAAACAAGATAAAATCCGGGCTTCACGCCCTTTACGAAATGCGCACCTTTCTGCTGCTGTGGAGCACCCAGTCCTTTTCGGCCCTGGGCAGCTCCATGACCAGTTACGCTCTGGTCATCTGGTCGTACAGTCAGCAGGGCTCGGCGCTGGTCACGGCACTGCTGATGGTGTGCTCCTACGCGCCCTATGTGCTGTGCAGCGTCTTTGCCGGCGCTCTCAGCGACCGCTGGGACAAGAAAAGGACCATGCTGGTGTGCGACGCGCTGGCCGCCGCCGGAACGGTGGCCGTGCTGATACTGCTCAAGGCTGACGCCCTGCGCGTCTGGCACCTCTACCTGCTCAACGGTCTGAGCGGCCTGATGAACACCGTGCAGCAGCCCGCCTCCGAGGTGGCGGTGACCTCCATCCTGCCCCGTAAATACTACCAGAAGGTGGGCGGCATCCGCTACATCTCCAACTCCGCCAACACCATCCTCACGCCCATCATCGCCACGGCCTTCATGGGTCTGCTGGGGCTGGAGGCGGTCATCCTCTTTGACCTGCTGACCTTCTGCGCGGCCTTCGCGGTGCTGCTGTTCTTTATTCGCCTGCCCCGGAGCAGGCCGGATGAGGAGAAGAAGGAATCGGTGCTCCGCGCGGCAAAGGCCGGCCTTGACTACCTGCGGAGCAACCCGGGCATTTTCTGTCTCATTCTCTTTCTTGCCTCGGTCAATCTGGTGGCGTCGCTGTACAACGCCGCCTTCCCGGCCATGATGCTCTCCCGGCAGGGTGCCGGCGAGGAGGTCATGGGTCTGGTCAACGCCGTCATCGGCGTGGGCACCCTGACCGGCAGCCTCATCGCCTCGGCTCTCAAGCCGCCCAAAAGCCGGGTGAAGGTCATCTTCGGCACCATGCTTTTCTCCCTGACCATCGAAAACGCCCTGCTGGCCTTCGGCCGTGTGCCGTGGGTGTGGTGCGTGGCCGGTTTCCTCGGCTGGGTGCTGGTGCCCGTAATGGCCACCAACCTGGACGCCATTATCCGCCTCCGGGTGCCCGAGGAGCTGCAGGGACGGGTGTACTCCGCCCGCAACACCTTCCAGTTCTTCACCATCCCCGTGGGCTACTTCCTCGGCGGCCTTGCCGTGGACAGAGTCTTCGAGCCGCTGATGGCCTCCCAGCCCTCCGGCAGCCTGCTGACCCTCTGCTTCGGCGAGGGCAAAGGCTCGGGCGCGGCCATGTTCTTCGCGGTGCTGGCTGTGCTGGGCGCGGCGGTGTGCCTTGTTGGACGGAGAAACAGACACATTCTCCGGCTGGAAGAGAAGGCCGAGGGCTGATATTTTTTGAATTTTTCCTCCTCGTTTCTGCTTTGCGGAAGCGGGGAGGAAACCTTTTTCATTAAAGAATAAAGAATGGAGAATAAATAAGAAATAATAAATTTGATTATTGGGCGGAGGTATGATATCCTTGATCGTGGAGGTGAGGACGATGCACTTTGTTCAGGCCAAGGGGCTGCTTTCGGCTAAGAACGGCATGAACATCTACCGCGGCTGCACCCATGGCTGCATATACTGCGACTCCCGCAGTCTGTGCTACTGCTTTGACCATCCCTTTGAGGACATCGAGGTCAAACAGAACGCTCCGGAGCTGCTTGAGAGGGCGCTGAAATCAAAGCGGCGGCGGTGCATGATCGCCACCGGCTCCATGTGCGACCCATACCTGCACTGCGAGGCGGAGCTTGGGCTGACACGGCGCTGTCTTGAGATCATCGACCGATACGGCTTCGGCCTTTCCATCCTCACCAAATCCGACCTGATAATGCGGGACATCGACCTGCTGGAGAGCATCAACCGCAAGGCAAAGTGCGTGGTGCAGATGACCCTGACCACCTTTGACGAGGAGCTGTGCGCCATTCTCGAGCCCAACGTGTGCTCCACCCGCCGGCGGTACGAGGTGCTCTGCGAAATGCGTGACCGTGGCATACCCACGGTGGTGTGGCTATGCCCGGTGCTGCCCTACATAAACGACACCGCCGAGAATATCGGCGGCATACTCGATCTTTGCGCCGACGCGGGTGTTTACGGCATCATCCACTTCGGCATGGGCATGACCCTGCGGGAGGGCGACCGGGAATACTACTACGCCGCCCTTGACCGTCATTTTCCCGGCCTGAAGCAGAAGTACATCAGCCGCTACGGCACCGCCTACGAGCTGTCCTGCGAAAACTGGCGGGAACTTGAGGCTCTGCTGGAGCGCCGCTGTGAAGAAGAGGGCATCCGCTGTGACGCCGACGGGCTGTTCGCCTACCTTGCCCATCTGCCGGAGAAGCACGAGCAGCTGAGCTTTCTCGACGATTTTTCCGAATAAAGGAGTCATTCCATGAAGATAATTGTCCCCGATTATTACCACCGCTTCCGGTGCGCAGCCGGCACCTGCGAGCACAACTGCTGCATCGGCTGGGAAATCGACATCGACCCGGACACCTGCGCCCGCTACCGCTCGGTTGGCGGCCAGCTTGGCGAGGCTCTGGCGGCCAATATCAACTGGGGCGAGGAGCCTTCCTTCCGTCTGGGCGAGGACGAGCGCTGTCCCTTCCTCAACGGCGACAACCTCTGCCGGATAATCTTAGAGCTGGGCGAGGATGCTCTGTGTCAGATATGCTCCGACCATCCCCGGTTCCGCAACTGCTTTGAGAGCCGGGAGGAGATGGGACTGGGGCTGTGCTGTGAGGCCGCCGCCGAGCTGATAGTGGGCAATCCTCACACGGTGAAGCTGACCGTCCTTGAGGAGGACGGCGAGGAGGAGGCTCCCGACAACGAGGCCGCCTTCCTCTCCCTGCGCGACGGCATCCTCGACACCCTGCAGGACAGAAGCCTCGCCATTCCTCAGCGGATACAGTCGGTGCTTTCCCGCCTTGACGCTTCTCTTCCCGACCGGAGCCTTTCGGTGTGGGCGAGGATATACGCCTCCCTCGAGCGGCTGGACGACAGCTGGGGCACTCTGCTGGACAGCCTCTCCGCCTCTCCCGCCGCCGAAAACCCTCTGCCCGATGTGGTGCGGGAGCAGCTGCTGGTGTATTTTGTCTACCGCCATCTTTCCGAGGCTCTGTACGACGGCCAGCTCCGGGAGCGCCTTGCCTTCTGCGTGCTGAGTGAGGCCATGATCGGCGGTCTGTGCGCCGTCAGCGGTCTGCCCGCCGCCGAGGCCGCCCGGATGTACTCGGCGGAGATAGAATACTCCGACGAGAACATTCAGGCTCTGCTGGATGTGCTGGCGAGGAATGATAATTAAACTGCATAAAAACACCGCCGCCGGAATCAGACCCGGCGGCGGTGCTGTTATGTGCGTATGAAATTATCGGTTCGCTTAGAAAATGTTGCCGGTCTTGCCCAGAGCCACCAGCAGAACGATGCTGATAACCAGAGCGGCGATGGCGACTGCGGAAACGAGCAGGGCGCCTATAATCGGGCTGACGAAAACAAGCACGACAGAGATGATCTCGGCGATGATGATGCCGATGTACCATTTCCACAGGGAGTTCCACTTTCTGGAGCGGACATCGTTGATGCCCTTGAGGGTCTCGCTGTAGCCCTTCATCATGCTGTACATCATGACCAGCTCGACAATGAGGTTGACAAGGCTGATGACCAGAGCAGGAACAGCGCCGAGAATAAAGATGCCGGCCACTTCCGCGACGATGGAAATGATGCCGAGGATACCGGCGGTGGTGAAGCGGCGGCTGACCTTGCCCATGCTGAGCAGGCAGATGATCTGGATAACGGTGCAGACCACACCGAGGACGGAGCTGGCCTTATCGGAAGCGCCGTCGCCCAGAGCCAGACCGATGACAAACGCTCCGACAATGGAGAGGATGAGGGCCCAGAACATGGCCTTGGTGCCGCTGCGCATGACCGCTCTGTCGTGAATGTCAATGGTGGCTATTTCCTGAGTCTGCTCTGCGTTTTCGAGGATGATGCCGTTGTTTTCTGCCATTTTTCATTACTCCTTTTTTTCCTGATACTCTTTTGGAATGTGCCCGGTGGCTATTTACCGCCCGCCGGGTTATTTACATAATATAGAGCTGTTACGATTTTGTCAAGCCAAATTCTGACAAATATGCACCGAAGATGTATGTTCTTGCATTATCCACACATTTTCAGTGAATGCTTCTTGCATAATTCACAACAGCTCAGTCGGCCTTTGCGGCCTTCCGGATGTCCTTGAAAAAGCGGCCGGTCTTGTAGAGCATGACCACCATGGCGATGTTGACCACGACCATGGCGATGGGTGCCAGAGTCAGCACCAGAGAGCCCAGCCACGGGATCATCAGCAGCATCACCACGGCGGCGATCATGGCCATTGGGATGCCTATGTACCAGCTCCACAGCAGGCTCCACTTTTCCGAAAGCATGACATCCTTCTTTTCCAGAACCTCCTCGAAGCCCTTGATGAAGAAGTACATCATAAGCACGGATATCACGGTGGAGGCAATTTCGATTATGGTCTTGGCCGGATCCTCGGTGAATATCTGCTCAAGGACAGGAGGCACGATGGTGAGCAGATTAAATATGGCGGCGGTTCTGAAGCGGGTGTTGACAAGGCCCATGCGGAAAAGACAGACGACCATGATCACCGCGCAGACCACCTGCAGGCCGACACCGGCCAGAATCGCGGCCTGATTGCCTATGAGCGCGGCCACGGTCAGAACCACCGAGCCCACGATGTTGGCGATGGTCACCCAGAACACAGCCATGGTGTTCCGGCTCATGATCTTGCCGTCCCGCTCCGTGCGTTCGGCCAGCGCGGCCTCCTCCTGACGCTTTTTCAGCCGCTTTCCGGCGGTGTCCTTCTTCCAGCGCAGAGGGCTGCAGGTTTCAAACTGAGGACATTCGCTGCAGAACTCCCGGTCTTTGTCGTAGCAGCAGTGGGCAATGCTGCAGTCGCCCTTGCTGGGATGGCCGGGGCCGGCCTTGCAGCCGGGGCACTGAAGGGCCTCTCTGTGTTCGCAGCTTTCGCAAGCTATTCCGCAATAGGATTCTGCCATTTTTCATTACTCCTTTTCTTTTCCGAATACTCTTTTCCGGCGGTATTTCTTCACCCGCCGGGTTATTTACATAATATAGATTCATCACAGAATTGTCAAGCGATATTCACATTTAATTTTACATAACCGCACATTCTTACAGCATAGCCATAATTTATGTAAATTCTTATTGCATGATTCACAGTTTTTCTCCGGTCAGATCAGCATCAGCACCAGCAGATCCCAGTACATATGCAAGGCTATGGGCACGAGGATGCCTTTCGACACATTGCGTTATCTGTCACAAAAATATTAACAATTCATTCTTTATTTCCGTGCAATATAGTAGTATAATAAGTTTTAAGGGATATTTCCCGCTCACAAATGATATTGAAGGAAGGTATAAAATTTATGGCTCAGTTTGTCAAGCTTGATCCCTCTGCACTGACCGCTCTGCGTTCCATCGACCGGCGACTGGTATCCTACAATGTTGAAATGACCGAGGTCACCGGCGGCACCTTCTGGACGGCCTACACCGACGCTCAGGTGGACGGCACCGAGGAGTTCCCCGTCATCGCCGACTGGCGCGACATGGGCAACCTGCAGCAGTGGTATGAGCCTATCGACCTCTATAATCCCCGCCTGCGCAAGCTGGCAAAGGAGCTGGGCACCGCGTGGGTGCGCGTCTCCGGCACATGGGCCAACAAGACCTATTACGACTTTGACGGCCACTGCGGAGGCGTTGTGCCCGAGGGCTTCCAGAACCTGCTGACCAAGGAGCAGTGGACAGGCGTTCTCGATTTCGTCAAGGCCATCGACGGCAAGCTGCTGGTGTCCATGGCCAACTGCCCGGGCATCCACACCGCCGACCAGCCCTGGCCCTCGGAGCAGGCCGAGCTGCTGTTCTCCTACAGCAAGGAATACGGCGTACCCATCGCCGCTGCCGAGTTCACCAACGAGCCCAACATGATGGTCATGTCCGGCCTGCCCCATGGCTACACCGCCGAGGATCACGCCCGTGACCACGATCTGTTCGGCGCGTGGCTGCGGGAGAATTATCCCGAGTGTCTGTTCGTCGGCCCCTGCACCGTTGGCGACATCGATATGTTCGGCCTTGCCGGCGACAGCGTAGGCGGCGGAATCGCCTCCGCTCTGCAGATGGTCACCACCGAGGAGCTGCTGGGCGAAAACAAGGTCAAGATGGATGTGTTCAGCTATCATTATTATAACGGCGTTTCCGAGCGCGGCGCCGCCATGGGCGGTCACTGGCCGGTGGAGCAGTGCCTGACCGAGAAATATCTGGCTGTGGCCGCCAACTGCGCCCGCCAGTATGTCGACCGCCGTGACCGCTATGTTCCCGGCGGCCAGATGTGGGTCACCGAGTCGGGCGACGCCGGCTGCGGCGGCAACACATGGGCACCCACCTATCTCGACGTCCCCCGCACCCTCAACGAGCTGGGCGAGTTCTGCACCGTCACCGACGGCATCATCTTCCACAACACCCTCGCCTCCTCGGCCTACGGCTTCCTCCAGCACGGCACCTTTGAGCCCCGTCCCAACTACTTTGCCGTTCTGCTGTGGAACCGCCTGATGGGCGACACCGCCTACGCCACCGGCGAGCCTGTGCGCGAGGGTGCTCATGTCTACTGCCACTCCCGCAAGGACGGCAAGGAGGGCTTTGTCTATCTGGTGATAAACAACTCCGACGAGGCCACCACCGTGGAGCTGCCCGCCGACGCGGTGCGCTACTCCCTCACCGGCGACGGCAAGCTGCGCAGCCGCGTCATGCTGCTCAACGGCCGCCCGCTGACCCTCGGCGAGAACGACGGGCTGCCCTCTCTGGAGGGCGAGGCTCAGCCCGCCGGCAAGGTGGAGGTCGCTCCCGGCGGCTGCACCTTCTTTGTGGTGTAAGTCTTACGCTGAATAACACACAATAACCGACCGCCCCCGGCTCCCTTTCCCGGAGCCGAGGGCGGTTTTGCGGTTTATTGGCGTGTCATGTTTCTCATATATTGCTTAAGGCAAGACACAGTTCAATGTAATAGGTCATCGCCAGAGTGACGCTCGCGCTGGATACCAGCAGAACGATCAGCTCCTTTGGCTTTTTGTACACACGCTGACTGATGTAATAAATCACTTCGATCAGCAGCGAAAGCGCCGGCACGATCCAAAAAAGATTTATATACAGCAGAAAGATGTCCGACGGCAAGTCGTCTGCCAGATACATCAGAACGAGAAAGCTGCTCAGGATCAGAGTGGAAACCAGAATGGTAACCAGTCCGAAGACGGTATGCGTCTTGAAGTATCTGCTGAGGTCGGGCTTTAATATATAATTCAGAGCCACCGTAATCGCGATCATGATCGCGGCCGGCACAAAAGCCATGAGCTGCTCCGGAATATGGGGTCTGAATGAGATTGCAGCCTCTCCAAATATTGCGGGACTGAGCATAGGAAAGGCAAAGCTGAACCACGAGAGAAACAAAATCAATGAAAAGGAAATCGCCTGTTTGTTGAGTTGTTTTTTCACTGCCGCAGCATCCTTTCTATTCTGGATCGGGCACAAGCCGGTCCGTAATATCAGCCGTTGGGTTCCAGATCCTCGGCTTCCGCTGTCAGAATGGGCATTTCGCCCTCCGGCTCGGCTGTTTCGTCGGCGAATAAATCACCCGGCGGGAGAAGGAGGTCGGCCTCCCAGTCATCGGTTTCCTCCGCGGAAACCGGAGCTTCCGCTGCCGGGATCAGGCCTTCGTCAGTGAATACTTCTTCCTCCTCCGGCTGAGGACGATCGCCCGCGGGGACAGTCACCAGCGCCTTGAAGAGGTCGCCGTCGATGCTCAGGCCGAAGGTTCCGCCCTGCAGCTCGGTGAGACTGCGGGCGATGGTCAGGCCAAGACCGTTTCCCGGAGTGGAGCGGGAGCTGTCGCCCCGGACAAAGCGCTCCATCAGCTCCTCGGCGGGAATGTTCAGCTCCACGGCGGAAATATTGCGGAAGGAGATGCCTATCGCGTCCTCCCTCTCCGCCGCGTCGATGTACAGCCGGGTGCCGGGCATGGCGTATTTGCAGGCGTTGGAGAGGAGATTGTCAAACACTCTCCACAGCAGCCGTCCGTCGGCGTGGGCGGTCAGCTCGCCGCCGTGAACGGTGAGCACCGGGATAAGGGAGGCCGAGGTCAGCCGGTCGTGGTATTCGGACACCGCCTGCTCCAGCAGCTCGCCCACATTGACCGGGGCAAGGTCGGGCGTGACGCTGCCGCTGGTCACCTTGGAGGCCTCCACCAGATCCTCTATCAGCCGTCCCAGACGCACCGCCTGACGGTCGAGAATGTCGATATACTCCCGGGCGGCGGGATTATCTATGGTCTCGCCCTTGAGCAGACCCACATAGCTGACGATGGAGGTCAGCGGAGTCTTGAGGTCGTGGGATACGTTGGTTATCAGGTCGGTCTTCATGCGCTCGCTGCGCATCCGCTCCTCCACCGCCGCGGCCACGCCCTCGCCTATGCTGTTGAGCCGCTGGCCGTGGTCTCTGAGGGCGGGAAGCATACGGTCGGTGTCCACCTTTGCCCCGGTGTCTCCCGAGGCGATGGCCTGGGCGGCCTTGCTCAGCTTTCGCCACTGAGCCGCCACGGCGATAACGCCCGCCGCTGCCGCCAGATTGAACAGCGCCAGAAGGATAATGCCCAGCTCCGGCTCGTGGAACAGCACGATGGTGAAAATCAGGTTTCCCACCAGCCAGCCGGCCACGCACAGAACCGCCTGCCACAGGTCGGGCAGATTGCTCAGCAGCCACCGGGCGCCCCGGTAAAGGGCGTAGAGGATGGTGTGCTTCCGCCAGTCCTTCATCTTGAAGCGGGCAACGAGGGAATGAACCACTCCGGCGGCGGCCAGAGTGAATAAGAATCCCGCTCCCGCAAAGCCGAGAATGGACAGCAGGTCGCCCTCAAGGCAGTTGAGCGCCTCCTCGGCAAGGGCAAAGAGCAGCACGAGCACAGGCGCGCTGACGGCCAGAAAAACGCCCAGAGGCATCCGCTCCCGCCATGTTCCGGTGGGCTGGTCGCCATCCTTTCTCCAACCGGCGGCCTTGCAGAGGAAGGCAAAGAGCGCTGTTCCCAGCAGCACGGCTCCGGCGAGGATACCCACCAGCGTCCAGCGCATACGGTAAGCCAGCAGCATGATGTGGTCGTCGCTGAAGCGCTCCACCGAATCGGCGGCGCGGCACAGGGTGATGTTGCAGTGGCGGGTGGCCTTGACCAATTCGGTGCTGGTGTGTATGTCGGTGTTGTATTGAGCCGTGAAGGCCTCTCCGTACTCTTCCAGAATGTCCTCGTCGCTCATGCCGTAGGTGTTGATGCCGTACTTTTCAAGGAGCCATTCTCCGAAGGTCTGGTTGGACTGGACATTCCAGCGGATCACGGTGTGCTCTATTTCGTCCAGAGGGTTGTCGTGCCCCTGAGTATAGGCAAAGGCCCACTCTTTTTCGCCGGCACCGAAGGAGACGGTGTATCTCAGCTCGACCTCCGGATAGGCCTCGCCGTCGTAATTGCTCAGCAGCACCTCTCCGTCCTTCTCCACCGTGACCATGGTATCGCAGCGGTCAGGGGCGAACTTCATCTGAAATTCCTTCTGCGCCTCCTCGTCGAAGTAGAGGTTTTCGTCGCTCAGCTCCTCAAGGTCGAAGCCGATGACTCCGCCCAGCATCTGCTCGAGACATTCCTCGCTGTAGGCGGCTCGGTTGGCAAGAACGCCCACGGCTATTCCGCCCAGCAGGGCGGTGGGTATGAACACCGCCAGCAGAATCAGTGCCACAGCCTTGGCGGCGGTGCTTCTTTTTATTTTATTCATTTGGTCGCGCTCCTTTCAAACTTGTAGCCCTGTCCCCACACCACCTTGATGTAGCGAGGCTCGGCGGGATTTATCTCCAGCTTTTCCCGCAGGTGGCGGATGTGGACAGCCACGGTCTTTTCCGCGCCGGGCGAGCTTTCGTTCCACACCCGGCGGTACAGCTCCGCCGAGGAGAATACCCGTCCCGGCTGGCTGATGAGAGTGTGGAGAATGCTGTATTCAATGGGAGTCAGCGCCACCGGCTCGCCGTCCAGAGTGACGGTCTTTTCCCGGTCGTTGACCGAAATGCCGCCGATGGTGACGGCGTGGTTGGGCTCCATGCCTCCCAGACGGGTGTAACGGCGCAGCTGGGATTTGACCCTTGCCAGCAGCTCCACGGGATTGAAGGGCTTGGTGACATAGTCGTCGGCTCCCATGCCAAGGCCCAGCACCTTGTCGGTGTCCTCGCTCTTGGCGCTGAGCATGATGACCGGGATGTTGCTCTCCTCTCGCAGACGGGCCACGGCGGTGATACCGTCCATTTCCGGCATCATCACATCCATCAGCACCAGCTCGGCTCCTTTCTCCCGGAGGAGGCTGAGAGCCTGAGCACCGTTGTAGGCCTCCAGCGTCTCGTAGCCCTCGGCGGTCAGGTATATCCTTATGGCGTTGACGATGTCCCGGTCGTCGTCGCAGATGAGCACCCGGAAAGGGGCAGCTCCTCGGTCATTGTTCATGTGTACGCTCCTTTCGGCGCAAAGGCAAAGTGTCGCGCGTCTCCTTGCGCTGTTATGATAGCACAGCCGCCCTTTAAGAATAAAGAGGGCAAATGATTAAGATTTTATTAAGCTATGTAAAACCTGACAGTAGTGCGTTCTCCCGATGCTGTATAATACTCCCGCCCGAAGCACAGCCCGCAGGCAGGCCGGAAATATTCCCGCGGCGCAAACCCCGATTATCGCAGCAGAAACCCCGATTATCGCGGCAGGCTGGCGGTCAGGCCGAAAAGCCATTCCTCTTCAGGAAAGACCATTTCCGCAGCAGAAACCCTTATTTCTGCCGCAGAAACTCAGGTTATCGCGGCAGATTCGCGTAGAGACCGGAAAACCGTTCTCCCCGGGAAAGACCATTTCCGCAGCAGAACCCCCGGTTATTGCAGCAGAAACTCCGGTTATCGCTGCAGAAACCCCGGTTCCTGTATTCCATAATGCAACAAATCAAATCAAACAAAACAAAATCAAATGAAATGAAATCAAATCAAATCACATCAAACAAAATCAAACCAGACAAAAGAAAATTAGATCAAATCAAAATCAAAGAACGGAGGCTGAGCAAAGGACGGCGGGATGATTGTGATGATGGATGATAAGAATTATTTTAGAATATTTTTTTGGATAAATAAAGAGCCGACAGGGGTTACCCTTATCGGCTCGTGAGGTGATGCTGTCAGTAATTGCTGTCGGTGAACAGCTGGCGGATGGCTTCCACCTCGCCCTCCCAGCCCTCGGTGTTGAGGTACTGATAGGAGTAGAGCATGAAGCCGTCGGCGTTGATGCCGTTTTCTCTGGCGTATTCTATCTGCTGGGCGATGTCCCGGTCGCTCTTCTGCCACTTGCCGCCGTCGGCGGTGCCTCCCGCCTTGTAGAGGGCAAGACCGATATACAGCTTGACATCCTCGCAGGTGGTTATCTCTTTCCACTGCTCGCAGCGCTTGGCGTAGGGCGAGATGGTGTTGTCGAAGGTCCAGTATATCTGGGGACAGATGTAGTCAACATAGCCCGGTGTGGAGCACCATGTGTACACATCGGCGCCGATACGGGTGCAGTTGCCGATGTTGCCCTGAGGGCTGATGCCGAAGTCGCAGTCGGGATCGGCGGCCTTGACGGCGGCGTAGGAGTCGCGCACAAGGGTGTTGATGATGTCCGTGCGCCACTGGATGAGGGTCATGGTGCCGCCCGATTCCTTGTAGGCGTTGTAGGCAAGGCTGTCGTCAAAGGAGGCGTCGGCGGCGGGATAGAAGTAATCGTCCCAGTGGATGCCGTCGATGTCGTAATTCTCCGCCAGTTCCACCATGCCGTCGATGAGCAGCTGCCTTACCTCGGGATGGGCGGGATTGTAGAACTTGCCCTTCTGGAAGTCGATGACCCAGTCGTCGTTGTCCGGGTCGCTGTCGGTGCGCCAGAGGGTGTAGGGATTATCCTCGGAGATAGCCTTGGGCAGCGAGCCGTTGGCCAGCTGGATGCGCAGCGGGTTTATCCACGCGTGGAGCTCAAGACCGCTGTCGTGAGCCTTTTTCACGATGTATTCCAGCGGGTCAAAGGAGGGAGCTTCGCCCTGAGTGCCGGTGCACACATGAGACCAGGGGAAGATGTCCGAGTCATACACCGCGTCGCCGAAGGGACGCACATGGAAGATTATGGCGTTTGCCCCCACATTAAGACAATCGGCCACCATCCGGTCAATGGCGGCCTCGGTGATGTTGTTCTGGCTAAGATAAGGGATCCACACGGCCCGCATCTCCTCGTCGGCGCTGACCGCGGGAGTGGAGGATGATGAACGGGAGAAGTACCCGTCCACCACCTCGGCGGACACCGCCCGCTCGCCGCCCAGCACATACACCCGGGAAGGCTCACGGGAGGAGACATAGGAGGCCACGGCACGGTTGCCGGCGTTGGGAGGCAGCAGCACGATGGGCGCGTTGTTGAAGGCAGCCAGAGCGCCTCCCGCAAGAGCGTCGGGGAAGGCGGTGCCGGTGGCGGCCACCATGGTGCGGCTGTTGAGCACATGGGAATAGGCGCTGTTGATGGCAAGGGCGGTGGAGTAGCGGTCGGAGCCGGAAAGGCGATCCACCTCGGAAAGGCCCCGGGAGGCTATGGCTTCCTCGGCGCTGCCGTCAACGGCGGAGGTGCCGCCCAGAATCCGGGCGCTGTCCAGACCCTTTTCCGCAAGGCCGGAAAGGAAGTCGGCAGTGGCTTTATCCAGAGTGCCGTCAGGGCGGACATACAGTATGGGACAGCCGGCAGCCGAAGCGGCGGGGCCGGCGGCAAGGGCATCGGGATAGTTGGCCGAGCTGGCGAAGAACACGTCCTCGGGCAGCTGACCGCACAGGCTTATCATCTTGTCGGCAATGGCTACGGCGGTGGCAAAGCGATCCTTGCCCTGCAGGCGGTTGACCCGGCAGCCCATTTCCTTGAGCTGAGCCTCGATGTCACCGCTGACGGCGGAGGTGCCGCCCAGAATATAGACATTGCGCACGCCCAGATGCACCAGCTGATTTCTGACCTCCTTCTCGAGGGAGGAGCCGTTGCCGGTGAGCAGAATGGGAGCGCCCAGTGCTCCGGCCAGAGGAACGCCGGCCAGGGCGTCGGGGAAGGAACGGGAGTTGGCCAGCAGCACGGTGCCGCAGCTGTTCCAGCCCTCACCGGCGATCATGGACGCGGTCTCTATTCGGTTTTCGCCGCCGATGCGGATTATCTCGGCGCTGCCGGAGCCGGCAAAGGCGTTCATGGTCACCGCCGGCACGGCCATGGTCACGGCCAGCACAAAGGCGGCAACGGCGCGGAAGAAGCGTCTGCCCATAGTCAGTCCCTTTCGTTGTTGGATATAATTACCGGTCAGCCCGCCCGGTCGGCGCACTTCACCAGTGTCTTTTAATTATATACCGCGTTCTTCATCAGAATATCGAATTATAGTAAACAATTCGTGAACAGATTGTTTCGTGGCGGAACGGAAAAGGCGCAAAAAGCCGGTGCCGGGATCACATGGCTCCGGCACCGGCTGACGGTGAATATTCTCAGAGGGCGTTCTTCGGGCAGCTCTTCGCGCACTCGAAGCAGAGGATGCATTCGGTGCCGTTCTCCCGCTTTCTGGAGTTGTCGGTCATGTCCACATTCATGGGACACACCTGCCTGCACTTTCCGCAGTCCACGCACTTGCTCCTGTCGCATTTTACCCTCAGCAGGGAAAAGTAGCTCATGGGCTTGAGGAACACGGTGACGGGGCATATGTATTTGCAGAAGGCGCGGTTGTCCTTCAGCAGGCAGGCAAGGACGATGCCCACGGCGTAGTACAGCAGGTTGCCCGCGATGAAGGCCCAGAACATTATCCTTTCGATATTGCCCACCCGGGCGAGGAACAGCGCCGCCACAAAGACGAAGGAGGCGGCGAAGGTGATGTACCTTATCCAGCCCAGCTTTTTTCTCGGGGCCTTGGGCACCTTCCACGGAAGAAGGTCGAGCACCATTGCCGTCCAGCAGGCGTAGCCGCACCAGCCCCGGCCGAAAATCAGCGGGCCGAATATCTTGGCCACGGCGTAGTGGATGGTGGCCGCCTCGAAGACGCCGGTGAAAAGATAATACCAGAAGCCCTCTATCTGCATATTCTCATTGCAGGCAAGACCCAGATAGAACAGCATATACATTCCCACCAGCAGCTGGGTGACCCGCCGGGCGTGCTTGTATTTCCTGATGAAGAGAAACAGCCCCAGCGCTATGGAAAGGCCGATGTAGCTGAAGTTGAGCAGATAGAAAAGATTATCCTTGGTCAGCCAGAGGGTGACCGCCACCGTTTCAAACACGGCGAGGATAAAAAGGGGCGCGAGATACTTTTTCATGCTCTCTCCCCTATTCTATATTTCTGACAAGGAACTGCTTGCTGCCGTCCTTGCCCCGCACGGCGTTCATCTCAAAGCAGTTGCAGGATTTCATAAGGCTGGTCAGCTTGAGGAAGCCGTAGTTGCGCACGTCGAAATCGGGATAGCGCTTGAGAAGGATGTTGCCGATGTGGCTCATGGGTGCCCAGCCGTCGTCGTCGGATATCTCGTCGATGATGGCGATGATGGCCTTGCGGACGGTCTTCATGGGGGTGAGGGTTATCTCCGGCTCGGCAGCGTGATGCTCGGTCTCCTGAGCGGGACGGCTGTCCGTCCGGGACTGCTTTTCCCGGGCGCGCTCCTTCTCGGTGTCCCGCAGGAGCACATCCAGATAGCGGAACTTGTCGCAGGCGGTGATGAAGGGCTTGGGCGTTTTCTGCTCGCCCATGCCGATGACATACACTCCCGACTCGCGCAGGCGGGCGGCAAGGCGGGTAAAGTCGCTGTCGCTGGACACGATGCAGAAGCCCTCCACCCGGCCGGCATAGAGGATGTCCATGGCGTCGATTATCATGGCCGAGTCGGTGGCGTTTTTGCCCGAGGTGTAGCTGTACTGCTGGATGGGCGTTATGGAATAATCCAGCAGCACCTTTTTCCACGCTCCGAGGTCGGGGCGTGTCCAGTCGCCGTAGATGCGCTTGTAGGTGATGGTGCCCTCGTTGGAAAGCTCATTGAAGATAACTCCGATGAATCTGGGCGCAACATTGTCCGCGTCGATAAGCACGGCAAAGCGCTTGTCCTGTGACATATTTATTCATTTCCTTTATTTTCGGATTTATGGCCCGAGGCTTGCGCCCGGAGCGCAAAGGGGATAAAATCTACAGTGATAACTCAGCACCGCGAAAGGGGACAGTCTATGCTCCAGCGAATTACCCATGCCTTTGACCCGGTATACGACCGGAACAGCCGGGTGCTTATACTCGGCACCATGCCCTCGCCCGCCTCCCGGGAACAGGGCTTTTACTATTCTCACCCGCGCAACCGGTTCTGGCCGGTGATGGCGGCGGTGCTGGGCGAGGCTCAGCCGGTCACGCCGGAGGAGAAGCGGGATCTCTGCCTTCGGAACCGCATAGCCCTCTGGGATGTGCTGAAAAGCTGCGATATAGACGGAGCCTCCGACGCCAGCATACGCTGTCCGGAGGCCAACGATATTCCTTTTGTGCTGAGCCGGACGGATATCCGCCTTGTGTGTACCACCGGAGCCAAAGCGGCTCAGCTTTACCGGCGGGAATTTCCCGGGCTGGATGTTCCCCACATCGCCCTGCCCTCCACCAGCCCGGCCAACTGCCGGGTGAGCACGGAGGAGCTGACAAAGGCTTATGGGGTGGTCAGGGAGTGGTGCGGGTGAAGGCCGTGCGATGATTCGGCGCCGCATATCGGGCGGTCAATGATCGCCTCTACAGCCAGAATGCGGAGGATTACCATCGTAGGGGCGGATTCCATATCCGCCCGTAATGTTCTTCCGGCAGGCGCGGTGCAATCGTGTCGGCCATGGCGGGCGATCGATGATCGCCCCTACTATGTCGTAACATCTAAAACTTTACTTCTGGATAAAGATGTTTTAACTTAGTTCTGGCGTCTGAAGTCTTGAATTGCCACGAAACGCCTCTTTGGGACGAATTGCGATTCAAGCTCCACGAGGATAGGATATCATTGAGAGCATCAACCGATGGAATTCTTTCGCCCAACAAGCATTGAATCGTCAACGCAGAAAGCTCGATTTCCGCAATGTCCAACCAAGAGCCATGTTTGGGAGTGTAGTGGACTTCGAGTTTTTGAGACAGCCGAAATGCTTCTTCCGGTGAAAATATCTTGTAGAATGAAGCGGTTGTATGTGTATTCAAATTGTCCATAACAAGAACGATCTTTTCCGCATTTGGATACGCTTCGTCAATCAGCCATTTCATTTGCCTTGCCCAGTCTTCGCTGGTTCTGCGCGGCAACGCGTGTGCCTCTCTCCATTGGCCCAAAGGTTCGGTGAACATGAAAATTGAACAAGAGCCTTTCCGGACATATTCGCAATCATATTTTTTTGTATGGTTGCTCTCACTCATGGGAATAGGCGCAAACATCTCATCCAGCAACTGAAAAGGCTTTTCGTCCATACAGATTATGGGCCTTTTTTCGTTGTAGGGACGAGAATACACTTCCAAAACATCCTCCATATGGGCAACAAACTCGGCGTTTTGCTTCGGTGGGATGCACCACATCGTCTTCAGGTGAGGCTTATATTTCGTTTTTTTAAAAGTCTCTGAACCGTCATGTGCGAAATACTTTCCACAAGTTGAAGCTGAACAATTCTTTCGCTTAAAAGCCGCACAGTCCATCTGGAACAGCCCTTGGGCGGTTCACTGCAAGCCAGGGCAATGATCTTTGCCTCGGTTTCTCCGTCAATCTTGGGGGCTGTTGGTGGTGTTTCTCTTTTCTTGCGGGTAAGATACGCTTCAATATCGTGGTTGGAAAGAAATTCATCACGCATATTGTATACCGCTTGAACGGAAATCTGGGCAAATTCCGCCGTCCGCTTATATCTCACATGATCCGCCTTACCGGTACGATCCAACATCAACAACACTCTCGCACGAGTTATCGTGTGAGAATTGTGAATTCCGTTTCGGACTATTTCCTTAAGGTAAACTTGTTCTTCCTCAGTTAAATATATCTCTTTGTTTAACATTGCGGTATACTCCTTTGCTGTTTTCCTTTAGTATACCACATATTTTGCAAAAAGTAAAGTTTAAGATGTTACGAAGTACTACATCCGGGACGAACCCGGTGTGATGCTTCGGCGCGATCCGGGCGATTGGTGATCGTCCCTTGGCAGGTCCGGAGAATAAATGAACCGCGCCCATGCTGCCGTTGATACCGTAGGGGCGATCATTGATCGCCCGACGCTCCCGGGACGAACCCGGTGCGATTTTTCAGCGCGATTCGGCATAGATGTTGGTGCGCGAGGACATATTTTGCCCGCAGGCATTGAGTGCGCATACCGGGCGATCATTGATCTCCCTAACTCAGGTTATAGGCCTTTCCCGTTTTTATCCCTTCATCGCGCGCTCGATGTCGCGCTTGGCCGATTTCTGAGCGGCGGCCTCCCGCTTGTCGTAGAGCTTTTTGCCCTTGCACAGTCCCAGCTGCAGCTTGACACGGGAGCCTTTGAAGTAAAGGGACAGCGGGATGAGAGCCAGTCCCTCCTGCTTGACCGTGCCGTAAAGGCGCATTATCTCCCGCTTGTGCATGAGCAGACGGCGCTTGCGCATGGGATCGCGGTTGAAGATGTTGCCCTGCTCGTAGGGCGAGATGTGCATGGCGTGGACGAATATCTCGCCGTCGTGTATGCCGCACCAGGAGTCCTTGAGGTTGACCCGGCCCTGACGCAGGGATTTGACCTCGGTGCCGCACAGCTCGATGCCGGCCTCGAAGGTCTCCTCCACGAAGTAGTCGTGGTAGGCTTTTTTGTTCTGGGCTATGGTGCGGTTTTCAGTCTTCTTTTCCGCCATCGGCGCGGGCACCTTCTTTCGGTTGGTCGTTTTTGGAGCTGCTCTGCTGAACCTCACGGCTGTCGGAGTCCACGAACACCACCAGCCGGCAGCCCAGATAGTTTATCAGAAAGGTAAAGGGGCAGGTCAGCCAGAAGGCCAGCTCGCCGTTTATCCCCCAGCTGAGGAAAAGGGTGAGCAGAGCCTCGCCGGCCAGCATGGTCACGAGGTTGAGCAGGCAGAAGCCCACGAAACGGGGCAGAAAGGAGCCGGCCTTTACCTCCTTGGCGGTGAACCAGCGCAGCAGATACATTATTATCACGCTGCTGATATAGTAGACCGCGTAGGCCGAATGCTCGTTTATGCTGATATCCACGCTCCCGAAGGGCAGCTCCAGAGTGTGGGTGCCCGGGAAGAAGCGAAGTAAAATATACCTCAGCAGCAGCGCGGAAAATGTTGAAACACCGGTGATGAGCAGGTACTTTATCAGCACCTTCAGCTCACCGCCGGCTATTTTCTTTTTAGGGGTGCCAGGTGCTTTTTTCATGTCCATCTTTGATGTTATCTATGGTGTTACATATCACTCCGGCCGCTCATGGCCCGGCCCAGAGTGACATTGTCGGCGTATTCAAGGTCTCCGCCCACGGGAATGCCGAAGGCCAGACGGGTGCAGCGCACTCCCATGGGCTTGAGCAGCCGGGAGAGATACATGGCTGTGGCCTCGCCCTCAACGGTGGGATTGGTGGCCATTATGACCTCGGAGACGCTGTCGTTCACCCGGCTGAGCAGCTCCTTGATGTGCAGCTGCTCGGGGCCGACGCCGTCCATGGGGGAAATGGCACCGTGGAGCACATGGTAAACGCCGGTGTATTCGTTGGTGCGCTCGATGGCGATGACATCCCGGGGATCCTCCACCACGCAGATGACCGAATGATCCCGGGAATCCTTGGCGCACACCGGACACACCTCCGAGTCGGTCAGGTTGCAGCAGACCGAGCAGTGGTGGATCTTGGCGCGGGCGTCCAGAATAACCTGAGCGAAATTCTCCGCCTCTCCCTCGGGAAGGTTGAGAATATGCAATGCCAGGCGCTGGGCGCTTTTGCGTCCAACGCCCGGCAGTCGCTCAAATTGCTCTATTAATCTGGACAGCGGAGCAACGCTGTATGCCATGGCTTAGAATATGCCGGGGAGAGTCATGCCGCCGGTGATGGCGCCCAGACGGGCTTCCTTGTCGGTATTGACCATACGGAGAGCCTCGTTGACGGCGGCCATGATCATATCGGAAAGCATCTCGATATCCTCGGGGTCAACGACCTCGGGCTTGATCTCGATGGACTTGACTTCATTGCTGCCAAGAACGGTGACGGTGACGGCATTGCCGCCGGCAGAGGCGGTATATTCCTTGACCTCCAGCTCGTCGCTGATGCGCTCCATCTCGGCCTGCATCTTCTGAGCCTGACGGGCCAGTGCGTTCACATTGTTCTGGGCTCCTCCGCCGTAGCCCTGGGGCAGTCTTGCTTTCATGATTGTTTCCTCCTGTTTTTTGCTTGTTAATTTTTTAATGTATTGTTCTGAGTATATTTCGGAATTGTGTGCCCGGTGTGATGCCATACCATCAGGAAGCATCAGCTCTCGCTGACGGTCACGCCGTTCTGGCGGGCGGCGTCAAGCAGATCCTGAGCCGGTGAGCGCCTGGCCTCGGCGCTCCGCGAGGTGGGGTTGTAGGGCCCCAGAGAGTATTCTCTGCCCAGCACGGTCTGCATGGCCTGCCGGATGGATGTGCGGGCGGTGTCTCTGCGCAGAAGACTGCGCGCCATTTCGGTTGTATCCAGAAGCAGCATATTGTCCACCACATAGGCGCTCGAGCCGTTGAGCAGGGAGAAAAGGGCGCTGCTGCTCTTTTCCAGCTCGGCCATGATCTCGTTCCACTTCTCGAAGGGCTGGGCGCGGTCGCTGAGCTGACGGATGCGCTCCAGCTGAGCCGGAGACATTCCCGTGTCCCGCTGAGGCGGCGGAGCCGGTCTGGGCTGGGCGGCGGGCACTCCCTCGCTCACCGCCTTTTCAAGGGCGGCAAGGCGCTTTTCGGCGGCCTCCATGCGGGCCTCGGAGGCGGCGGACCGGCCTTCCTCCTCGGCGCCCCGGCGGCACACACGCAGCAGGGCAAGCTCCAGCTCGGTGCGGCGATCCACACCCTTGCCCATGCGCTCAAGGGCAAGCTGAAGGGTATCCAGAATGCTCATTATGGCCGGCAGCGGATACTTTGCCGCGTCCTCCCGCAGGTGGGCGAGCTGTTCGGTGGTGGCGATGATTATCTGCTCGGGATGCTTTACCGAGTTGATGACCATGAGCGAACGGTAGTGGCTTATCAGCTCGGAGCACAGGCGCTGCATATCCTTGCTGAGGCGGTGCAGCTCATCCACAAGAGCCAGCACGCCGGCGGCGTCCCGCTCGCGGATGGCGCCGGACAGCCGGAGGATGTACTCCGGGTCGGCAAGACCGGCGGCGTCCCGCACCGTTTCCTCGGTGACGGTGGTGTCCCGGGCCATGCACTGATCCAGCAGGGAGATGGCGTCGCGCATACCGCCGTCGGCTATGCGGCCGATGAGCAGGGCGGCGCTTTCGTCCAGTTCTCCGCCCTCGGTGGCGGCGATCTCGTGGAGACGGCCGGAGATATCCTCGGCGCAGATGCGGCGGAAGTCCATCCGCTGGCACCGGGAGAGGATGGTGGCGGGGATCTGGTGCACCTCGGTGGTGGCCAGAATGAATATCACATTGTCGGGCGGCTCCTCCAGAGTCTTGAGCAGAGCGTTGAAGGCGCTGGGGCTGAGCATATGCACCTCGTCGATGATGTAGACCCGGTACTTGGCCTGAGTGGGCGGGAACATAAGCCGCTCCTGCAGGTCTCGCACATCGCCCACACCGTTGTTGGAGGCAGCGTCCATTTCCACGACCTCGTGGATGGTCTCCTCGTCGATGCCCCGGCATACCTGACACTCGTTGCAGGGATCGCCCTCCCTCGGGTTGAGGCAGTTGACCGCCTTGGCCAGAATCTTGGCGCAGGTGGTCTTGCCTATGCCCCGGGAGCCGGTGAACAGATAGGCGTGAGCCAGCCGGTCGGACATGATCTGCCGCTTGAGCAGCTCGGTGACCTGAGGCTGTCCCCACACATCGGCAAAGCTCGCCGGGCGGTATTTTCGGTACAACACGCGGTACATGGCTCTGCCCTCCGTTTCACCCGGGTGATACAAAACGACCTGCACACCGACATACGGACACCAGGCTTGCTGCGCGCACATGGCTGGCCGCTTAATGCTGCTCGGTTCCCCGCCTGACATGGTTCACGGGGCCATGTCGCACAGGGCCCGATGTCCGTATGTCGGTATGCAGGCTCATTCGCTATAGTATTATACACTATGTCCGGGACTATTTCAACTGTTTTTTTGATGTAAAGTGATTTTTGGCGCATTGTTTCCTGAAACGCCTTTTCCGGGGTGGCCTTCCCTCCCCGAAAAATTTATTATTTCTTATTTATTCCATATTCTTTATTCTTTAACCGGCATTCCGCACCGAGGTAACCTTCGTCGGAATCCGGCAGTAATTCACGGGCGATCAATGATCGCCCCTACGGAGTAAGCCGGAGGCTTTGCGCCGGGCGGATATGGAATCCGCGCCTACGGGATGGCGACGAAAGTTGCGCAGGCGCTGTCCCCCGGAATCACTCCAGCTCCTCGATGTAGACGATGATGTTGTCTCCGCTCAGGGGCGCGCGGACATAGCCGATGCGCAGGTGCTGGCCGTTGCCTGTGATGACGCCGCCGTGGGAGAGGGCGTTGTGGTAGCCCTGAGTGATGGAATAATCGGAGTATTCAAACTCAACACCGCCGATAGTGAAGGATTCCATGGAATGTCCCTCGTAGGGCATCGGGTGGAAGTCCTCCACAAAGCCCTCCACGGTCTCGTAGTCGCCGTTCCGGTAGGCCTGCACAACATTTTTGTATCCGCTGACTTCGATCATCACGGATAAAAGGCAGAACAGCGCGGCTATCGCCGCTCCCACACCGCAGAACACCTTTACCGCCCTTTCGCCCAAGGGATGCTCTCCGTAGGTATGGGCGATGATCTTTGGCATGAACAGCGCGAAGACCATGAGGAACAGAGGTGTGAGCAGCATGAAGTCGAAGGTGTAGGATGCTTCGTAGAGTACGGTTCCCATGGTGTGGCCTCCAATCAGAAAATTTATTATTTCTTATTTATTATGTATTCTTTATTCTTTAACGGACAGTGAGCAGTTAGGAAGCCACAGTGCGGATGCGGCGCGGTTTCGCTGGCGATCAATGATCGCCCCTACGGAGTGAACCGAAGGCTTTGCGGCGGGCGGATATGGAATCCGCCCCTACGAAAGAGGGCCGGAGGTTTTGCGCCGGGCGGATATGGAATCCGCCCCTACAGCGGAACCCGGAGTTTTTGAATAGAACCTGATAAATAAACCGCGCGGCCGTCCGATCGCTCAGACGGCCGCGCGGTCATTATTGTGCTGATTGCCTCTGAAGGGGAATTATTCGTAGAACACTACGGTTCTGCCGCGGCGTCTGAGGTAGAGAACCACAAAGACGATGGACAGCAGAATGGCGTTTACGGCGATGGTGACTCCGGTGCCGGAGGTCATGGTGGTGTCGCCGGTCTTGGGGACTTCGCCGCCGGTGCCGGCACTTCTGGTGGTGACGGTGTACTCACGGGCTATGGTGACTATGCCGTCGGCCTCCCATGTGGTGCCGTTGTGGGTGTAGCGCTGGAATTCCACCTTGAGGGTGTACTTGCCGGTCGCGGCCTGCTTGAAGGTGGCCGAGTAGGTGAAGGAGGGATCATCCTTGCCGCCCCAGTCGCCGGAGGGATCAGCGTGGTGCCAGTTGAGAGGCACATAGTACTGGTCGCCATTGATGTAGGTGGTGGCGCTGTCCGGCCAGGAGCCGATGGCGGTGAAGGTGATGTCCTCGTTGACGTAGAAGGTCTGGCCGTTCTTCATGTTTACGCTGGCGGTGCCCACGATGGGCTCAGCCGCGAAGGTGACCTCGACGGCGGTATCAGCGGAGATGTCGGAGACGGTGAGGGCCTTGCCCTTGCCGGAGGCGGGCAGCTTGCTCACATCCACGGCAGTGCCGTTGACCTTGACGGAGGTGATCTCGTAGCGGTCGTTGTCGGGAGTCAGGGTGAAGGTGACATCCTCGCCCTCCACGGCCTCGACCTGAGAGGGAGTGACGGTGCCGCCGGCGGTGGCGGTGACGGTGACCTTATAGGTGGGCAGAGTCTCCCACTGGGCGGTCAGGGTGACCTTGCCGCCGTTCTCAGCGGTCAGATTCTTCACGCTCTGGCCGTCGGTATACTCGTTGCCGTCGGCGTCCTTCCAGCCGGTGAATTCGCAGCCTTCCTTGGTGAAGGCGTTGGCGGTGAGATTCTGAGCCTCATCATAGGTGAAGGACTGGTCGGCCATGGTGCCTTCGCCGCCGTTGGCGTCAAAGGAAACGGTGTACTCGTTGGCCTCCCACTGGGCGGTGACGGTCATGTCCTCAGCGGGCATGACAGCGGGGAGCTCCTTGTCCCAGCCGGTGAAGGTGTAGCCTTCCTTGGTGGGATCGGCGGGAGCGGTCACGGCGGTGCCGATGTCCTGAACGATGGGAGCGATGGCGGAGCCGCCGTCGGTGTCGAAGGTGATGGCGCGCTCGTTGGATCTCCACTGGGCGGTCAGGGTGACATCCTCGGCGTTTCTGACGATGGAATCAGCGGTGATCGCTTCGTCATCCAGCTTCCAGCAGACGAATTCGTAGCCGTCCTTGGTGGGAACGGGCAGCGTACCGTAAGCGGAATCGTAAACGACGGTCTTGCTGGCGGGATTGACCTCGCCGCCGTCGGCGTTGAAGGTGACGGTGTAGGTGTTGGCTTTCCACTGGGCCTTGACCTCCACATTCTCAGCGGGCATGGTGGAGGGAATCTCCTTGTCCCAGCCCTTGAAGGTGTAGCCGGTCTTGGTGGGATCGGTGGGAGCAGTCACGTCAGTACCGAAGTCCTGAGTGATGGGATCAACAGCAGAACCGCCCTTGGTATCGAAGGTAATGGTGTACTGGTTGGGGTCCCACTGAGCGGTGATGATCATATTCTTAGCGGGCATGGTGGCGGGAATCTCCTTGTCCCAGCCTGCGAAGGTGTAGCCTTCCTTGGTGGGATCGGCGGGAGCGGTCACATCAGTGCCGTAGTCCTGAGTGATGGGAGCGATAGTGGTGCCGCCCTGAGTGTCAAAGGTGATGGTATACTCATTGATCTTCCACTGAGCGGTGATGGTCATGTCCTCAGCAGGCATGGTGGCGGGAATCTCCTCGTCCCAGCCGGCGAAGGTGTAGCCTTCCTTGGCGGGAGCGTTGGGAGCGGTCACGTCGGTGCCGTAGTCCTGAGTGATGGGGGCGATCTCGGTGCCGCCCTGAGTGTCAAAGGTAATGGTGTACTCATTGATCTCCCACTGAGCGGTGATGATCATGTCCTGAGCGGGCATGGTGGCGGGAATCTCCTTGTCCCAGCCGACGAAGGTGTAGCCTTCCTTGGCGGGATCGTTGGGAGCGGTCACATCAGTGCCGTAGTCCTGAGTGATGGGATCAACGGGAGAACCGCCATTGGTTTCGAAGGTGATGGTGTACTCGTTGGCGTCCCACTTGGCGGTGATGGTCATGTCCTCAGCGGGCATGGTGGCGGGAATCTCCTTGTCCCAGCCGTCGAAGGCGTAGCCTTCCTTGGTGGGATCGGCGGGAGCGGTCACGTCAGTGCCAAAGGCCTGAGTGATGGGGGCGACGGGAGTACCGCCATTGGTATCGAAGGTAATGGTATACTTCTTGGCTTCCTTATCACCAAACTGAGCGGTGTACACAGCGTCGCCGGTCACGGCTTCGATGGCGGGATCCCAGCCGGTGAAGGTGTAGGTGTACTGGGCATCGTCGTCCTTGACGGGAGTGACGCCGGTGTAGGCGGGAGTTTTACCGTAGGCGACGGTGTCGGTGGCCAGCGTGGAGCCGTCGTGGTTCTTCCAGAGCACAGTGTACTCTCTGGGAGTGGCGGTGAACTGGGCGGCGTAGGTGACGGTGCCGGTGACGATGTTGATCTCGGGATCCCAGCCGGCAAAGGTGTAATCCTCAGCGGCGGTGGATTCCTTGGCGGGCACGCCGTACTTGGCGGAATCGTAAGCGGGAACGGTGCCGAAGAGGAGATCCTCGCTGTAGATAATCTCGTCGCCGTTCTTCCATGTTACGGTGTATTCTCTGGTGTCGTCGGTGTACTTGGCGGTGTAGGTAACATCGCCGGTGACCTCGGAGATAATGGGAGTCCAGCCGACAAAGGTGTAGTCCTTGGCGTCGTCGGAGGGCTTGGCAGGAGTGGCGCCGTCGTAGGTGGGAACGGTGCCGTAGGGAACATCGGTGTCCACCTCAAGCTCGGTGCCGTCCTCGTTCTGCCATGTGACGGTGAAGGTCTCGGCCTCCCACTGGGCATAGAGGGTGACGGTGCCGATATTATCGGTGTACAGATTCTTTACGGTCTGCTTGTCGGTGTAGGTGTTGCCCTCGGCGTCCTCCCAGCCGGTGAAGGTGTGGCCTTCTCTGGTGAAGGTGTTGGCGGACAGAGCCTGCTCAACATTATAGGTGAATATCTGAGCATCCATGGTTCCCTCGCCGCCGTTGGCGTCGAAGGCCACGAGATACTCAAAGCTGTCGGCGTAGACCTGAGTCTTGGTGGTGACCAGTGTCAGGTCGGGATAGAGAGGATTGGTCATG
This sequence comes from Acutalibacteraceae bacterium, assembly GCA_045538015.1. Taxonomy (GTDB): domain Bacteria; phylum Bacillota; class Clostridia; order Oscillospirales; family Acutalibacteraceae; genus SIG598. Next base: position 42,738 of record JAZSQO010000008.1, read on the forward strand.
GCGCAGTAGATCTCTTCGCCGTCAAGTTCGGGACCGAAGGAGAATTTGCCGCCATTCTCGGTGATGTATTCCGGCTCAACGGCGGTGCCGTCGGCGTAGTACCACTTGTAGGTAGTGGGACTGCCGAAGGGCTCGGCCTCGGAGGAAAGATCCAGTATGCTGGTGGCCGCTACGGTCTCCTGAATCTTGTATTCGCCCTGAGGAGCGTAATCCTGATCAACATAATAATAGGGATTGTCAAAGGTCTTGTTGGGATCGAGCAGGGAGCTGAAGCCCAGGAAGTTGTTTTCGCAGGAGAGCGACATCATGTCGGGATTGGAGCTGAAGTCGAGGGAGGTCAGCTGGTTGCCCGAGCAGTGCAGCGCGCACATATCGGGATTCGCGGAGAAGTCGAAGGAAGATATCTGGTTGTTATTCACTGTCAGCGCATCCAGCTTGGGACAGGCGGAAGTGTCGATCTCGCTGAGGAGGTTGTCATTGGCCTCCACGATCAGCAGCTTGGGGTTACCGCTTATATCCAGCTCGGTCAGCTGGTTGTCGTTCAGAGTCACGAACTCCAGATCGGGCACGGAGCTGAGATCGATGGAGGTCAGGTTGTTGTCGGTAAGGTACAGCGCGTAAATGTTCGGGCAGCCGGTCAGATCAATGGAGTCAATGCCGCAGCTTTCTATGCTCAGACCGCTGAGTTCAGGATTGTCCATCACCAGCTGATCAATAGCGCAGTTGGTAATGTACATCCAGTGGAGATTGTCAGCGGCGGTAACATCAACGCTGACAGCGCCGGTGCTGTTGGACAAATCCAACTGAGACATTTCTCTACCGGGTTCGGCGTATATGGTCACCGTACTTCCGAGGGTGACCGCGCTGTTAAAGTAATTGCCGACCTGTATCTCGCCGTTGCCAAAGTCCACATAGAAATCCGTATGGACAGGGGAGCTTTCAGATCCGCCGAAGACGCCGAGATCAAAGGCAGCACCCGGGCTGGCCACGGTGATGACCGCCTGAGGCAGCAGATCAATGGCCCACACGGCGTAGAGGGTCATGGTGTCCTGACCGGAGGTGAAGATATCCTTCACAGCGGCGCCGTCGGCATAGGCGACCTCTTTGGAGTCCTTGTCGGTGCTCCAGCCTTCAAAGCGGTAGTAATCTCTGGTAAATTCGTTGGCGTGCAGGATGTATTCAAAGCCGGATACCATGACCTGATCGAGCATGGTGCCCTCGCCGCCGTTGGCGTCAAAGCTGACGGTGCAGTATTCGTCATCCGACACAACGGTCACATCGGTGGTGAAGATGACAGTGTCGCCAAACTTGTCGTTGGCCATGCCGGCCATGTAGGCGCGTCCGACATCCTCCTCAGTGAAGGTGACCACGGCATCCTCGCTGTAGAGGTTTTCCTCGTCGCCCTCAAGGGCGCCGACCTCGAACCAGCCGAACTCGGTGCCGTCGGTGTCGTAGGGAGCGAGGGTTTCCAGAGCCACTCCGGGCTCAATGGAGGCGGGAAGGACGATGGGAGCCTGATCCTTATAGTTGAAGTTCGTGTCCGCTCCGGGAACGGGCAGGGTGAGGAAGGTCAGGCAGTTTTCGCTCAGGTCGATCTCCTCCATCTGGGCGGGATCGCTGCCCAGAGTGACGGAGGAAATCCGGTTGCCCGACGCGGTCAGATTTTTCAGAGCGGTGCAGGCGCTCAGATCGAGCGTGGTCAGGTCGTTTCTGTCGCAGGAAAGCGTGGTCAGGTCAGAGCAGTCGGAAAGATCAAGGTCATAGTCACTCAGATTGTTCCCGGCGCAGGAAAGTATGGTCAGGTCAGAGCAGCCGGAAAGATCAAGGTCATACAGATCGTTTTCGGCGCAGTGAAGCTCGGTCAGAGCAGGACAGCCGGAAAGATCAAGCTCAGACAGAGCACCGCCGGGGCAGCTCAGACAGGTCAGAATGGGATGGCTGCCCAGTTCAAGGCCGATCAGCTCCGGACAGTTGGCAAGGATAGCCAGGTTGAGATTGCTCATGTGAGACAGATCCAGATAGGAAATATTCGTGTTGGAGCACAACAGAGTCATAAGGCTGGTGTTGGTGCTCACATTCAGATCAGCCAACGGATTACTTCCGCAGTCCAGATAGTAGAGACTGGGAAGATGGCTGACATCAAGAATGAATATATCGTTATTCTTGCAGTTGAGCATCCCGAGGCTGTCGCAGCCGGTGGTGTCCAGCTCGAACAGATCGTTGTCCGCGCAGTTCACGTTGGTCAGCATTGAGGCTCCGGAGACAAGCAGCTCGTTCAGACCGCAGCCTTCGCAATCGATGGCGCTTACATAGCCGTTGCCGCGGGCGTCGATGGAGGAAAGTCCGGTGCCCTCGGCGTAGATGTCCACGCGCTTGCCGGCCACCACAAAGTCGTCGGTGTAGGGCACGATGTTGCCGTCACCGCAGTCGATGTAGAGGTCTTCGGTGCCGCCGTCGGAGTTGCGCACCATGATGCCGCCGGGCTGGCCGATGCCGGGAGCATTGTAATCAAACCAGGCCACCCGCTCCAGCTCCACGTCCAGAGTGGCGACGGAGACCTCGTAGTCGGTGGTGCCGTCTATTTCGATGACCAGAATGACCTCGCCCACAAAGGCGGACATGGGCACGGCGTAGAGATAGCCGTCCTCGCCCAGCTCAACGGCAAGGCAGCTCTCGTCGCTGGAGCCGGCGGCGGTGACGGTGCCGGTGATACCCAGAGCCTTGGCAATGACGCCGATCTCCACGGCAACATCGCCGGCCATGGTGTAGTAATAGCCGCCGTGGGTCAGCTCGATGACGAAGATGGAGAAGGAGTCGGTGCTGACCGACACGCTGTCTCCGCTGACGACGGGAGCCATTTCCTCCGAGGAGGTCACGGCGTCGTTGACATGGTAGACGCTCACATCGGTGTTGGCGGGAATGTCAGCCAGAGAGAAGCGCACGGACACGTTGCCGTAGGCGCTGTCGGGCTGGATCTCCTCGCCGTTCAGCATTACCTTGATATCAAAGGAATAGCAGTCGGAGTCCTTGTCGGCGCCGATGAGCTTTTCCACCTTTCCGCCGACAGCGGCGCCCAGAGCGGTGACGCTCAGCTCAGCACCGGCGGGGAACACGCCCACGGGAGCGGAAACGGTGACGGTGACACCGTTTGCCGCAGCCGACTGGGCAAAGACGGGATGGCTCTCGGTGATGTTCACGTCGGAGCCGGAGGTCGCGGCGTCAGAGCCGGAGACGCTCAGGTCGGAGAAGGACACCGGAGCCTCGCCGGTCTCCTCGGCGGAAAGGATATCCGAGCCGGACACCGCCGGGCCTGCCTCCGCCCGGGCGGAGATGAAGGGCAGCGTGGAGGCCGGGATGACCATGAACAGCATGGCCGCCATCAGCACCACCGCGGTGACCCTTCGGGCTTGTCTCTTCAGCATTTCTGCCTTGGATCTACTCATTTTTTTACCCCCTGATTCTTCTGTTTCTTCTTTCTACTAAACCTCTTCTACACTTTTAATCATCAAAATGTAGATCAATTAACATAATACACTTCGCTGTTGCCAAAGTCAACCATAACAGAGGTGCGAATTTATTTTCTAATACATTATATATAATCAACATCGCAAATTGGTGAAAGCATACAATAAAAACCGGCCCGCCGAAGGGAGGCCGGTTTTCGTTATGTAGTCGAGCACAAAAGCTTCTGCTTTCGCCCCTCAGCCGAACAGAGCGGCCAGCAGTATATCCAGCGCCGGAGCCAGCACCGCCATAACCGCCCAGAGGGCCACAAGCACCCAGAAGCTCCCGCTCATTTTTATCCGGGCGTGGGGCGCGTATTTTCTGACCGCCCAAAGGCCGTGGAAGGGGAAATGCTCGATGACCGTGTCCACGGTTCCCGAGGAAGCGGCGTGCTTCACTGTGGCCGACGAGGCAAAAAGGCGGTACCTGCCCACGACCGAGGGATCGTAGGTCACCGACTCGATTTCTTCCCATTTCATCCATTTTCCGTTGTATTCAAGCCCTTTCTTCCCCGCTTTACATACTACCGTACCGAAAAAGATATTGAGCACGCACAGCACCGCCAGCGGCAGAAGAAACATCCCGATTATCGCCAGCCTTACCGGCAGCTGAGCGAGCACCTCGCCGCCCTCTCCCGGGTCGGCCATTCTGAAATCGGCTGCGGTAATCCATGTGGTGGCCTTGGCCAGCAAGGCAATGGCGTACCACAGAAAGGCTGAAAAATACTGTCTGCGAAGGGGAAAGCCCTCGGGTCGGGCCTTGTTCTTTTTCATCGCGTTCACCTCGGGATAATTATACCATTTCCTCTCTCAGAGGGCAATGGGCTAAGCGGGAACGAGGGTCTTTAAATGACAATCGCCCCAATCCGGTCGGGCCGGACTGGGGTTCTTGTCAGGAAAAATCTATGGAGTGAGGTGTAAGCTGTTATTTTTTGCGTCTGATAATGAAGACCATTACCAGGATCACAACCACCGACAGAGCGGCGGCGATGATGGCGGGGGCGACGCTGCGTTCCGCTTCCTCACCGGTATCCGGGCCCATGGGGCCCTTGTTGGTGGCGGTGACGGAAAGCACCCATCCGCTCTGCTTGTTCTCGGCTCCGGGAGTGCCGGAGGAACCGGCGGCGTTGTTGGAAACAGAGGTGGCGTCCTGAGCCGAGGTGGGGATCTGATAGGCGGCCTCGCCCGACTTGGTCTGCCAGACCTCGCCCACGCCGAGGTTGCCAACGGTGAAGTACTTATCCAGCAGGTCGTCGTAGATCTTCAGATCCTTGATGACGCAGTTGCCGGTGTTGGTCACCACGATGGTGTAGGTGACGGTTTCGCCCGGCTTGGCGCTGGACACGTTACCAACCTTGGTCACGGTGTAGGAAGGACGGTCAGCGGCCAGAACCTGCACGAGGTTCTCGGCGGTCCTGGGCTCGGCATTCTCCGGGTCGGCGGTGGCCCTATTGGTGTGGTAGGTTCCGGCCTGAGCGGCGGCGGGCACCACGCAGGTGACCTCTACCTCAGCGGTCTTTTCCGGCTCCAGAGAAGGAATGGTGGTTATCACATCGCCGGCCTTGACGGCAGTGCCGTTGTACACAACATCCAGAGCGTCGGTGACGGCGATGTTGGTCAGGGTCACGTTGCCGGTGTTGGCCACAACGATGGTGTAGGTGACGGTGTCGCCCGGCTTGGCGGCGGAAACGCTGGAGAGCTTTCTGACGATGAAGTCGGGAGTCTCAACCACCGGCTCGTATACCTTGACGGTGTCGTCGTCCTGATCGGTCACGCCGTTCTCCGCGGTGGCGGTGGCGGTGTTGACCAGCTCGGTTCCGACGGCGGCGTCGGCGGGCACGGTGTAGGTCACCTTGAAGCGCTGGCTGGCGCCGGGAGCGAGGCTCTCGATCACAGCGAAGGCTTCGTTGGCTTCATATTCTTCGCCCTCATAGGTGACGGCGAAGATGTCGCTGACGCTGATCTTCTCCAGAGCGATGTCGCCGGTGTTGGCCACGGTGATGTAGAAGTCCACGGGCTTGCCTGCCTCAACATTGGGCATGGCGGCGGTCTTGGTGACCTCCAGACCGGGGATCTTCACGGTCACATCGGCCTCCGACTGCACCGGCTCGGTCTGGTTGGAGTCGGCCACCACCACATTGGTGATGACGTCGCCCGACTTGGCGTCGGCGGGAACGGTGACGGTGTAAACGAGCTGCAGAACAGCGCCGCCCACTTCCATCTTCTCCACGGTCACGGTGCCGTTTTCGGCCACGGCCGCGCCGGTGGTGCCGGCGGGCAGAGAAGCGGGAAGGGTCCATGTGCCGCCGGTGATCTTATCCTCGATGACGATGCCGGTCAGGTCGGTGTTGCCGGTGTTAGTCACATCGATGATGTAACGCACGGTGTCGCCCGGCTTGGCCTCGGTCACGTTGGCGGACTTGATAACGGTCAGCTCGCTGTCCTCGAGAACGGTGACATCCACGTCGTCCTCGTCCAGCTTGGTGCCCTCCTTGTCCAGCAGCTCGGCCACATTGGTCAGCTTGCCGGCGGCGGTGCCCATGGGAATGGTGTAAACACTTTCGATTACGGGAATGATGGTGGATTCACCGGCCCGGAGGCTGGCGATCTTCCATTCCTTGCCCAGAAGCTCATCCTTGACGGTGAGGTCGGTGTAGTTGACATCGCCGTTGTTCTCCACAAGGATGGTGTAGCTCACAAGGTCGCCGGGATAATACTCGGTGCCTCCGGCCACGTTCTTGGTGATGGTGATGTCCTCGTTGAGAGGCACCTCCACGGGAGTGACATTGGCGGTATCCTGACGGGTGATGGGAGTCTCCTCGCCCTTGGGAGTGCCCACGGCCACAGCGGTGTTGGTGATGACCGGATTGGCCTCAACATCGTAGCCCGCGGGAATGGTGTAGGTAACGGCGGGGATCACATAGGTCTTGCCCGGCTCCAGAGCGGAAATGCTCCACTCGCCGTCCAGCATCTCGTCGGTGACGGTGATGTTCTCCAGAAGGGTGTTGCCGGTGTTGGTGACGGAGATGGTGTAGTAGACATCGCCGCCCACGACCTGAGTTTCGGGCACAGCGGACTTTTCGATGACCATGTCGCTGACGCGCTCCACGGTGAAGTCGGCGGTGGCTTCCTGATCCTCAAGGTCGGTCACGGTGCCGCCGGCATTGATGTAGTCGGCGTCAACGGTGACGGTGTTGACAAATTCCTCGCCGCCCTTGGCGTTGGCGGGAACCTCATAGCTGAGGCGGTCGGCGCGCCAGCTCTGGCCAACGGCCAGATCGGTGGGGCAGCTGAGAGCCCAGGCGGAGGTGGGAATGACGGTCAAGGCGTCGCCCATCTGGCGGACAAACTCATCGGTCAGGGTCACGTTGCACAGAGGCACGTTGCCGGTGTTGGTGACGGTGATCCAGAAGTATACGGTCTCGCCCGGCTCGGCGGTGGCCTTGCCGTTCTCCTCGCCGGAGGTGATGACCTCCTTGGTCACGGTGAAGGCGGGAGCGGGAGTGATGGGAGTCTCGTCCACGACCACGTCCACATCGTCGCTGACGGTGAGCTTCTCGCCGGTGGCGGGATCGGTCACGGTCTCAGCGGTGGCGATGTTTCTGATGGTGCTGCCGGCTGCGGCAGTGTTGGGAACGGTGACGGTGTAGGTAAACTGAGCCACGCCGCCCATGGGGAAGACGGTCAGCACGGGATGGCTGCCGCTCATGCTCACGGTGACGCCGGCGTCGGTGGTGGCGTTGATCCATCTGCCGCCGGAGATGGAGTCGGTGACATCCACATCGGTCAGCAGGCAGTTGCCGGTGTTGGTGACCACGATGGTGTAGACCACGCTGTCGCCGGCCTTGGGATGGGCGTTATTGACCGTCTTGACGATGCTCATGCCGGGATCGCGCTCCACGGTGAGGATGGCGTTTGCCTCCTTGGGAACCACATCGCCCTTGGTGCCGTCCTCCTTGACATACTTGGAGGTGACGGTGACGGTGTTGTCGTACTTCTCGCCCGCGGGAGCGCCGGAGGCAACGGTGTAAGGCATGGGCTGGCTGATCCACGCTCCGCCCACGGGCAGAGTCTCGAAGCAGTCAAGATCCCAGCCGGCGGTGGACAGCTGAGTGCTGACCGAGCCGTTTACCTTGCTGAATACGTCGGTCAGGTTCACATCGCACAGAGGCACGTTGCCGGTGTTGGTGACGATGATCTGGAAGTATTCGGTCTGGCCGGGCTTGGCGTAGGCGTTGGTAACCGTCTTGGTCACGGTGATCTCGGGAGCGATGGGCTCAACCACTCTGACAGTCTCCTCGTCGGTGGCAGGCTCGGTGCTGGGCGAGGTGGAGGTGGCGGTGACGGTGTTGTCAATGTCGGTGCCCTCGGCGGTGCCGTCGGGAACCGTGTAGGTGTAGAGGAGGATGACCTTTTCGCCCGCTCCCAGCTCGGGGATGGTGGGGTTGGAGGTCAGGTTGGTGACATTGTGGGTGTTGGTGCCGGACACCGACCATGTTCCGCCGGTGAGGGCCTCGGTGACCACAACGCCGTTGAGCTTGCAGTTGCCGGTGTTCTCCACAACGACGGTGTAGACTACGGTCTGACCGGCGCTGACGGTGGTGCGGCTGGCGTCCTTGGTGACGGACAGGGCAGGCTGAGCGGGAACCACGGTCTCGGCGCTGTCGGTGACCTCGTCAAGGGCGGAGGAAGGATCGTCGGGATCCTCATTCGCGTTGACGGTGACAACATTGCGGAAGGTGGTGTCGCCCAGAGTGTCCTCGGGGATGGTGTAGTAGAGCAGGCCGCTCTCCCAGCTTTCGCCGGCCTCGAGAGTCTCGGGGCAGTCCAGCTGCCAGCCGGTGTTGGTGATCTCGGTATCGCTGGTGCCGAAGAGTCTGGAGAATTCATCCTCAAGGGCAACATTGTACAGAGGCACATTGCCGGTGTTGGTGACGGTGATCCAGAAACTGACCGTCTGTCCGGCCTTGGCGGTGGGAGTGCTGACTTCCTTGTTGACGGCGATGGAGGGAGCGGGATCGTCCGGACGGGCGGTCAGCTCCACATCGGCGTCGTCGTGGACGGTGGGAGTGGCGGGATCGTCGCAGGAGGCGTAGGCGATGTTCTTGATGGTGTCGCCCGCGTTTCCGGCAAGATGATCGAGGGTGTAGGTGAGCAGAACCTGATCACCCGGCTCCATGAGGGAGATGACGGGGCTGCCGCCGGTGATGGCGACATTGAAGCCGTCGGCCTCGGCCGCGTCGGTATTCCAGATGCCTCCGGAGATGGAGTCGGTGACCGAAACGTTGTTCAGGTCGCAGTTGCCCACGTTGCTGACAACGATGGTGTAGACCACGCTGCTGCCCTGCATGACAGTGTCGGCGCTGGCGGTCTTTTCGATGGCCAGTCTGGGATCATCGGGGATGATGACCTCGGCGTCGTCCTGTCTGAGGTAGGTGGTGGGATCCTCGGGATCAAAGGTGGTGCCCTCGGTGTCGAGGTAGGCGTTGTTGAGCACGTCGCCCTTCATGCCGGCCTCGGTGGGCACGGAAACGGTCTTTGTCCAGATGCCGCCGGCCTCGAGACGGCCAACCTGCCAGCCGTCGGGATAGGCGATGGCAGAGGGCACGCCGATGACATCGGCGATGTCGTAGACCACAAGGTCGTCGATGGCCACGCCGCTGTTGTTGGTGACCACGATGACGAACTCGGCGTTCTCACCGGGCTTGATGGGGCTGTTGAGAGCCACCTTGCTCAGGGAGACCTGATTGTGGGGATCGTTGCCCACGGTGGCGATGACATCGTCGCTGCGGTTGCCGGTCTGGTCGGAGGTGACGGTGACGGTGTTCTTGTAGACGGTGTTCTGGCCGGCATCGTCGGGAACCTCAAAGGGCATGGAGCCGGAAGAGGTGCTCCAGCTTTCGCCGGGAGCCAGCTCGTCGTCCATGGCGGCCAGCTCGGTCAGCCACGCGGCGGGCGTGGTCTGCTGAACGCCGTTGATGGTGAACACATCGCTCACCAGAGCCACTCCGGTCAGAGGAGTGGAGCCGATGTTGGTGACGGTGACGGTGTATTCGATGGTGTCGCCCTGATCGGGGACGTTGTTGGAGACGGTCTTGGTGACCATCAGCTCAGCCGACTGACCGATGGTGACGGTCTCGTTGTCGGTGTCGGTCAGCTCGGTGCCGTCGGGAGCCTTGGCGGCGACCACGGCGGTGTTCAGATAGCTCTCGCCGGCAAGGGCGGAGGAGGGGATCTTGTACTGATAGGTCAGCTTGACCGGGGTGCCCACGGGCAGGTCGCCGATGGTGTGGGAGCCGGTGGTGGTGGAACCCACCTGAGTCCAGCCGGTTCTGGAAGAGGCGACGGTATTCTCGTCAAAGACCTTGTCGTCGGATACCACAACATCGCTCAGAGCCACGTTGCCGGTGTTCTTCACGGTGAGGGTGTAGGTGACGGTTTCGCCGGCATAGGCGGTGGTCTTGCTGACTTCCTTCTTGATGTCGATGGCGGGAACGATATTCTCGTTCTTCACGACCACGCTGGCGTCGTCCTGACGGGTGATAGGCTCATGGGTGCCGGTCACGGTGGAGGGCACGGTGCCGGTGGCGGTGGCCACGTTGGTCAGCACCGAGGCGTTGGCGGCGTCATCGGCGATGACGGCGTCAACGGTGACAGTGGTTCTGCCGCCGGCGGCAAGGGTGAAGGTGCCGTCGTAATTCATGGGCAGGGAAGCGCTGTAGCTCAGGCTGCCGGTAAGCTCCTGACCGGCGAACACATCCTCAAGGGAAACGTTCAGCGGGCAGTTGCCGGTGTTGATAACGGTGATGGCGAAGGTCACGGTGTCGCCGGGCTCCACAACGGGAATGGCGGCAGTGGAAGAGTCGCCGTTCACGGCGGTGACCTTCTTGTCGATGGTCATGTCGGGGTTGATGGGATCGGTGAGGATGACATCAACCGAGCTGGTGATGGGGCTGGGATCGTAATCCTTGGTCTGGCCATCAACGGGATCCACATAGGTGGCGTAGGTGTTCAGGGTGTTGGTGGCGCGGTTGTTGACATAGGTCACATCCACGGGGAAGGTGACCGGCAGGCGGTCAATGACCCAGTCCTCGCCGGGCTGGATGGTGAAGCTGGACAGAGCGGCAGCCACCCAGTCAAGGGCGGTGATCTGCGCCGGATTCATCACATCCTCCAGACGGACGGTGACGGGCACGTTGCCCGAGTTGGTGATGGTGAAGCGATAGTAAGCGGTCTGACCCTTTTCAACGGTGACCGGCTCGCGGCCGTAGGTGCCGGGATTGCCGGAGGCGGAAACCTCCTTGACGGCGGTGATGGACGGCTTTGCGTTGATGGTGTACCTGGCGGTATCGCTGGACACGACCTCCTTGTCCTTGTGGACGCAGGAGGCGGTGGCGGTATTGACATTGTCGGCCGAAGCGGAGGCATCGGCGGGAACAACGTAGGTCAGGGGACCGACGACCTGGCTTTCGCCGGGCTGGAGGGAGGAAATGGTGGTGATAACGCTGCCGGCGGCATAGGTGCTGCCGCTGTAGATAACAGCGTGGTCATCGGTGACTTCGATATTCTCAAGGAGAGCGTCGCCGCTGTTTTCCACCTCGATGAAGAAGAAGATGGATTTGCCCGGATCCTGAGCCACCGACTCGCCGGCCTGACTGAGGTCGTTGGTGAGGGCGGCGGTCTTGTTTACGGTCAGGGCGGGGTTGTTGGCCACAACGGGCACTTCCTCGGTATCCTCGGCGGTGACCTCCTCGTCGGTGCCGGGAACCACGGCGGTGGCGGTGGCGTTGTTGACCGCCTTGCCCGCGGCAAGGTCGGACTCCTGCACGGTGTACTGGAAGGTCAGCTCAGCGGAGCTGCCGCCGGCAAGAGAAGAAATAACGGTGTTGCTGGTGATCCATCTGCCGTTGGCGGAGTCGGCCAGAGAGTCGTCCACGCGGACATTCTCAAGGGTCTGCTCGCCGAGGTTGGTGACCACGATCTTGTAGGTGATGGTCTCGCCTACGCTGTAGTTTTCTCTGGGATCGACAACGCTCTTCTCCACCTTGAGAGGGTTGGTGTAGAGGGTGTCGGAAACGGTCTCGCCCTCGTTGACGTAGGCGAAGTTGGTGATCTCGGAAATATGCTCGCCGTTGTTGTCGGTGGTGACAACCTGAGCGTCAAAGGTGAGATACAGGGTGGAGTTGGCGGGAACATTCACCGCGCCGTCAAGGGAGGCGGCGGTGACATCAATGCCGGTGGTGACGTCGGACTGAACGCCGCCGGAGACCACATAGCACTGCATGGTATCGGGGAGGAACTGCACGCCGGCAGGAGCGGTGTCCTGAATGGTGATGTTCTCCGAGGGCAGGGTGCTGGGGTTCTCGATGGCGATGGTGTAGCGGATCTTGTCGCCCACTTCAACAACGCTGCCGTTGAGGTCGACATTGCCGTTCTCGTCCAGCTTGCTGGCGCTCTTGGAGTAGGAAAGGTCGGCGAAGGCAAGGTTGGTGATGAGCTTGAGGTTGGAGTCTCTGGTGCTGCGCTCCATGTAGTAGATGGTCAGGTCGTGGTAGCCGGGAGCCAGCTTGTAGCCGCTGCCGGTGCTGACGAACATCTCGCTCAGCTTCTTGTTGACCAGAGTCTCGTTGTTGTAGTAGTCGGTGCCTTCCGCGGCGAGCAGGTTGGCCTTGGCTACGTCATACATACTTCTGGCGTTGCCGGAGGTGCTGCCGGAGTTGAACACGGTGGTGGTGTTGTCGCCCAGATCCACCACGCCGGTGATGGCCTCGTGAACGCCGCCGATGTCCAGAATGAGGACGCCGTCGATGAACAGCCAGAAGTCGTCGTCTCCGGTGAAGCGGAAGGTCTCGTCGCTGTTTGCGGATACGAGGAACTGGGCGTCAAACTCCATGCCGAAGTGGTAGTTGTGGCGGATACCCTCGGCGTCCAGGTCGGGAGCCACGCCGCACATGGGGAAGTAGCCGTTCTCGCCCTCGGTGCCGTAGCCGTCGGCACAGTCGGAAGCCTGATACTGCTTGTCGCTGTCAAAGACATAGTAGCCTATGTAGGCGTCGTTGCTGTAGTTGTCAGCGTCGGTGATCTTGTAGAGGGTGATGTCCGAGTCGATGGCATTCTCCCGGAACATCTTCACATCGTCGTTGAGATGTTCGGCGGTGATGCGCTCGGCGTTGCTGGGGTTGACGTGAGCGTTGTTGTTGCTCAGGTTGTAGTATTCCACCTCGTCGGTGAAGATGGGGCGGCCGTTCTCGTCAAGAGCGCCGGCGACCAGACCGGGACGCACGCCCTGCTGAGCCTCGTTGGAGCCCCAGGTGAACTCGAAGAAGCGGGCGGTGTCCAGGTCACGGAAGCTGTAGTCGTACAGCTTGATGGGAACGGTGACCGATTCGCCCTGAGGATACTCATAGGGGCGCAGGGTGACCTTGTCGGCCCAGATGGTATAGTTGGAGCCGTAGATGGCCTTGTTGACATTATCGTCGCTGTTGGCGACGGCGTCGGAGGCAAGAGTGATCTGCAGGCAGCCGTTGGCGTCGGCCTCGGCGTAGACATAGCAGGTATGGAAACCGGTGACCACGCCCGCACGGGTGTCGTTGCCGTTGCCCGAGGGATAGGAGGCGAAGGAACCCAGGTTGCTGCTGATGTAATAAGTGCCTTCCTTGTCGGCTTCGGCGCCGGGAGCGGCGGCGGTGAACACGGTGTTGCCCTTGCCCAGAGTCATGGCCTCAACGCCCACACGATAGGTCTGGCCGGGAGTGAGTCCGCTGATGATCTGGGTGACATAGGAGCCGCTGGTTCCGGGGATCATCCGGAGCAGGTCGGCGCCGCCGTCGGTGGGAGTATATTTGTCGCCGCTGGAATAACTGTTTACATAGCTGTCGGGAATGGTGATACCCGAATAGGAGAAGGGCTCGGTGATGATGTCGGCGTCGCCGCTGAAATCCCAGCCGAAGCCGTCGCCGGTGACATCGCTGTTCTCTTCAAAGCTGAAGTTGAAGTCGTCACCGCTCTCGCCGGTAATCTCGCCGCCCAGCTTGCCCAGATAGGACTTGGAACCGTTGGCTCCGTTGGCGTCGGGAGTGCTGGGAGTGGTGATGGAGCTGGCCAGAGCCTTGTTGGTCTCCACGTCATAGGAGGGCACGACTATCTCGCCCGGCTCCTCGGGATCTTCAGGATCCTCGGGATCGCCGGAGCCGGAACCGGAACCGGTGCCGGTTCCGCCGGAGCCGTCGGTGGTGGTGACGGCGATGCTGTCAAGGTTGAAGGTGGGACAATACTCGGCGATCATGTGCAGACCCACATAGAGAGTCTGACCGTCGCTGAGGGTGGCAGAGGCGCTGCGGCTGTGCTCGGCAGTCGCCTGACCGAAGGTGGCCGACTCGTTCAGAGCCGACTCGGCGGTGAGGCTGTCGCCGGCGTAGGCGAACAGCTTGGTGGTGCTGTTCTGCACCGAGTTGGCGCTCCAGTTGGTGGCAATGGCGCGGGCAACAGCGTCAACGGTGTAGGTTCCCGCGTCGAGGCCGGGAATGGCCAGATAATACAGGAACTCGGTGCTGTTGGTACCGCCGGCAGACTTGCTGTTGCTGCCGTTGGTGGTGAACTGGCCGGTGAGGCCGCTGGGCGCGGAGGCGGTGTAGGTGCCCTTGTTGCCCTGATTCGCGGTGTTGTAGCCGCTGGAGGTGGTGACGAACTTGCCGTCGTTGAGGATCCGCCAGCTGAGACCGGACAGATCCACCTCGGTGGCGGCGCTGACCTTCACCACTCCGCCCAGCAGGTCAAGAGAGGTGTTGAACAGCAGAACCAGCGCCAGCAGCACGCAGGCCGCCACGCGCAGAACTCTGCTGCCCGGGTACAGGTTTTTCGGATGTTCAGTGTTGTTCTTTTTCATTTCTCCTGCATCTCCTTAGATAATTTCAGATTTTTCCTTGTACCAGAAAATTGTATGTCAGTTTTTTGCTAAGTCGGCTATTCGATTTCAGGATATATACATACACAAACCAGCATTATCCATCCACACAACGCAATTATAGTACTTGTCGAAAACGATTTCTACCAACAACTCTACCGGTTTTTGCAAAATTCTAACCTAATATCATCACAATTTCATTGCCTCCCATTCAATTTTTCCGCTATTTTTCTCGCCGATCCGAGGCAGTTGACCTCTTATTTTGGGTTCGCTTTAATTATAGCACCAAATTCACCGCGCAAACAATATTAAATTTCAACAAATATGCACTAACTTTATCAACGTTTATGATACTCACCAAAAACCGCGCGTAGATATTGTGAATACATTATGAATTGATCCCTGCGGAGCGCTCTTGCCAGCTGTCACCTTGACCGAATTCGTTTTCTGTGGTATCCTTGAGCAAAAGGAGGTTTTATAATGAAAAAGATCTTTACTATTGTTTCCACCGTTGTATTCGCGGCGCTCTGCCTCTGCGGCTGCACCGCCGCCCAGAAGCTGGAGCAGGCGGTGGCCGACGCCAAGGCCGCCATCCCCGGAGCCTACGACCCGGCAAGCTACTACCCCGAGGAGCTGGCCGCCCTCGAGCAGCTGGCCGCTGACTACACCGCCGCTCTGGACGCCGCCGGAAGCGAGGAAGAGCTGCCCGCTCTTGCCGCCGACTTCGCCGCCAGGGTGGACGAGGTCAGCACCATGGAGGAGGTGGACGAGGCCATGAACAAGCTGGCCGACGAGACCGCCGCCGCCTTCTTTGAATCGGCTCACAACCGTCTCGTCTCCTACGAGACTGCCGAGGAATATCTCAAGGCCCTCGGTGATTATTATAAGGAAGAAGCCTCCATGACCGCCGCCCAGCGCATCGAGGCCATCGAGGCTCTGGAGGCCATTCTGGGCGAGGCCGACGCTCCCATCGAGTTCACCTGCTCCTTCGAGGGAACCACTCTGCCCCTCGAGGTCAGTCTTTCCAGGAATTTCGGAGGCAGTCCCGTTGTCACCCTGACCTGCGGCACTCCGTGGAGCGAATACAATGACCTGCCCAAGTTCACCAACTTCGGCTACACCTCTTACACCATGCTGGACTACGAGCTGTGCAGAGGTGAGCTGACCGCCGAAGCCGTTTCCCGTATGCTCACCTGGCACACTGCCATCCTCACTCCCTACGAGAACATCTATCAGGGAGAGGATCTGGTTCCCGTCTCCGAGGGCAAGGCCGCCCGCTTTGAGCTCACCGGCAGCGCCATCACCGACACGGTCATGTCCCCCGTGCATATTTCCGTCATGAAGGACACCGCCGACACCTTCATCAACTCCGACGGCATCGAGGTCGACCGCTATCTTGACGACGATCCTCTCACCATCGACTACATCCTCATCGACTTCAAGGCCTACACCACCGATCCCGACCCCGTGGGCGCGAACCCTGTGTGGGTGGTTCTTCTGTAGCTCCCGATTCTGATTTTACGGCAAAACAAAACCGAGCCTTCGGAAATCCCGGAGGCTCGGTTTTCTGTTGTGTGTCAGCTTTTGCCGGACTGCTGCTCCTTCATTCTCTGCCAGTTGTAAAAGCCGTAAAGGTCGTTGGCCAGAAAGGCCGCGAAGCACAGCACTATGGGCAGATACGCCATGTCCTTGGCCGCGGCAATGACCCACAGCACGATGAGCACCACGTCGTTGGCCGCGTAGGCAAGGGCGTAAAAGGGACTGCGCAGCCACGTCAGATATGAGGCGGCAAAGCTGGTGGCAACGGACAGCGTGCTCACTCCGAGGCTGGCGTTGCCCAGCGCCCTGAGGATGAAGTAAAAGGCGGCGGTCACAAGCACCGTCAGCGCGGCCATTACCGCCAGAGCTCTGCCCGAGGGCGTGGCCACCTCCACCGTTTTTGTTCCCTTGTAGGGATGTCTTGCCCACGAGATCACCGCCGCGGCGGCGATGGGTGCGGTCATGCACAGATAGGTTATCATCTCGCCGTAGTAGCGCTGGGAGAAGGAGATCATTCCGTAGAAGACGGCGAACACCACCGTGAGCACCTGCCCCAGCACATAGCCCTTGGCCACGAAGATAAGCGCCGTGACGCCGACCAGCGAGGCGATCAGGCTCAGCACATCCTTCCCGCCCGAGGCAAGAAAGCCGGCGATGATGACCGCCGCCGAAGCCATATACAGCCACCGCTCCGGCCGCGTCAGATCAGAAAAGGGATTTTTCATTTTTCATCCTCCATAAAAAAACAGCACCCGCCGCGCGCATCTTCTAAGACCTAACGACGCGCGCACGAATGCTTCCGCATATCGCTGCCCGGTGGCAGCACATATTTATTTGCAGGGAAAGTATAACAGAGATGAGGGGCGGGTGTCAAGAGGAGGGGGACAATTGATATGCTGAGGGCATTATCGGTATACTACTGTTAATTAGTAGTACATAAAAAGGCAGAGCGGCAGGGAGCATATCCTTGCCGCTCTGTTTACATTGCCCCGGCAGTTTCGAACCACCGAAATTGATTAGTCGCTCTGAGCCCGCGAGGGAGGCTTTATCAGAAACTATCAGACACTGAATAGGACTGCCGCGAGAGAATAATTCCCGACAGCTCCTTTTTTGCGCCCTCGGGCAAAAAGGTTGAAATATCGTGATGATCATTGTATAATGTAGTAAAAATCACAACGGAGGGGTAATGATGTCAGAAAACACCGTAATGAAAAGGGTTCCCATGGACGTTCCGTTTGCGGCGGAGGATACGGCGCGATATATTTTCGTCAGCTACGCCCACGACGACAGCAAGATGGTTTTCCCGATCATTGAAAAGCTGTACGAAATGGGCTGGCATGTCTGGTACGACCAGGGCATCGAGATCAACACCAACTATCACAACGTAATCGCCGACCACGTTCTGGGCTGCGAAGTTGTGCTGCTGTTTGTTTCAAAGGTCTCGGTTACCCGCGATTATGTTACCGATACGGAGGTAGGCTTCGCGCTGGATAACAAAAAGCGGGTTGTGTTCTGCTTTCTTGATGAATCGGAGCTGCCCAGCGGAATCCGGTCCCGCGTCCGTGATACGGAGCGCCACCCCCGCACCACCCCCGATGGGCTTTGCAAAGTCCTTGAGAGCATAAAAGAGCTGACAAGAGTACCTAAGCGCAAGGCGAAGGGCATCAGGATAAACGCGCAGGAGAAAGGCGACCTTGCCGTTTCCAACGAAAGCGACGAATACAAATCGGTAGCCATGGACAACGGCGGCGTTCGCCTGACGGAATACAAAGGAAACGCCGAGAATGTGGTGGTTCCCGCCCGGTGGAAGGGTCGTCCTGTGGTGGAGTTGAGGATGACTTTTTGGAACAATAAACGCGTAAAATCCGTCACGATACCGGACAGCGTGACAAGCATTGGCACTAGTGTATTCTACGGATGCAGCAGCCTTACCGCCATCACGATACCGGACAGCGTCACGAGCATTTGCGGTAGTGCATTCCGAGGCTGCAGAAGCCTTACCGCCATCACGATACCGGACAGCGTGACGAGCATTGGCGATTATGCATTCCGAGGCTGCAGCAGCCTTACCGTCATTACGATACCGGACAGCGTGACGAGCATTGGCGATTCGGCATTTTACGATTGCAGCAGCCTTACGGTTGAATGCGAAGGGAATTCTTATGCGTATCGATACACGAAAAAAGAAAAAATCCCCGTTCGCACAGTAAAGCTTGAAAAAACGCTTAAAAAAAAGAAAAAAAACACAAAACGTACCGCATCAGGCAAGATGCCATTTGTCAGCGATAAAGAAGCGCCATTCGTATACTGTAGCTACGCCCACGAAAACGCAGATATCGTTTTCCCGATAATGAAAAGGCTCCATGACGATGGATTCAATATCCGGTATGATGAACTTGACCGCGACCCGTACGAATGCGCCGGCGAGATAAGGGACTGTGCGTATTTCCTTGCTTTCCTTACGCCTGCGTATATTGACTCTGCAATAAGTGAACTGAGACATTCCTTGCCGCAGGGAAGAATACTTTATTGGCTGGAAGCCTGCAAGCTGCCCAATGACATGGAAATGAATCAAGGCTGTATTCAGGGGCTTTGCGGCTGGGAACGCACCTATGAGGATATATTAACCACTATTGAAGCCACCCTCGATAAAGGCGGCTGCCGTGGTCGGCGTACCGCTGTTATCCCTGATTTTGAATATCGGGCTGACGACACGGGCATAACGCTTTTGAAATATACCGGCAAGAGTGAAAATGTTGTTATTAAGTCGGAGTATTCCGGCTTGCCTGTGACGAGCATTGGTTGGTCTGCATTCTCCGGCTGCAGCAGCCTTACCGCCATCACGATACCGGACAGCGTGACGAGCATTGGCGAGTGGGCATTCTCCGACTGCAGCAGCCTTACCGCCATCACGATACCGGACAGCGTGACGAGTATTGGCGATTCGGCGTTCCGGTGCTGCACCTCGCTGACGCAGATCACCATCCCCGACAGCGTGACGAGTATTGGCGATTCGGCGTTCGCACGATGCACTGGTTTAATATCCATAAACATATCTGATGGAAACAAACAATACAAGTCAGTAAATGGGGTTTTGTATTCCATCGATGGCACAGCAATAATTGCATGCCCCGGTGGGCGGTACGGAAATTTCACCATCCCTGACGGCGTGACAAGTATTGGCTATTCGGCGTTCGACGGCTGCGCCTCGCTGACTCAGATCAATATCCCTGACGGCGTGACAAGTATTGGCTATTCGGCGTTCTCCGACTGCACCTCGCTGACGCAGATCACCATCCCAGACAGTGTGACGAGTATTGGCGATTGGGCGTTTAACGGCTGCACCTCGCTGACACAGATCACCATCCCCGACGGCGTGACCGGTATTGGAAATTGGGCGTTCGACCGCTGCACCTCGCTGACGCAGATCACGATCCCCGACAGCGTGACAAGTATTGGCAATTCGGCGTTCGAACGCTGCACCTCGCTGACGCAGATCACCATCCCCGACAGCGTGACAGTTATTGGCGATTCGGCGTTCCGCGGCTGCACCTCGCTGACGCAGATCACCATCCCCGACAGCGTGACAAGTATTGGCGATTATGCGTTCTACGGCTGTACCGCTCTGACGCAGATTACCATCCCCTACGGCGTGACAAGTATTGGCTATGAGGCATTCTACGGCTGCACCGCTCTGACGCAGATCACCATCCCCGACAGTGTGACAAGCATTGGCAAGTGGGCATTCGATGGTTGCGATGACCTTACCGTCTACTGCTCCGAAAACTCCCACGCTTGGCAGTATTGCGAGGAGAACAAAATCAAGCACAAGCCCCTTGCGGCTCAGGCTCCCACTGAAACCGCAATCTCCGAAGAAATCCCCGCCGCGCTTCCCGAAACAGCTCCGGCGGCTTGCCCGGAAACCGTGGCTGAACCCTCGGCAGAGATTCCTGCGGACACCCCGGCAAAGTCCGCCCCCACACCCCGCAAAAAATCCCCCGCCCGCTGGCTTGTTCCCCTCCTCGTCCTCCTCGCCCTTGCCGCAGCTGCCGGACTGCAGCTCTCCGGGCTGTTGGATATCCTCGGACTTCTCGGGCTGTAATATCATAATTATCCCCACAACACAATAAAAGACGAGGGCAGCCGCGGAAATCGTATCCTGCGGCTGCCCTTTCATATTTCTTGATTATCCAAGATAAACAACAAATCCGAACCCCTCACCAACAGGTACATGGTTCGGATTTGTCATGTCTGGTGCCGGTGACCGGGATCGAACCGGTACGCTGTTGCCAGCACGGGATTTTAAGTCCCGGGCGTCTGCCAGTTCCGCCACACCGGCGTGTGGTTGTTTGTCTATTATAACAGCAAACGGCGGGAAAAGCAATGCTCACTTTCCCGCCGTCTGTAACTTTTTGTCACTTCGATACGCCCGCCTCAATCGTGGTCCCTCATATAGATATCCCAGCGGGAGTTGCCGTCGGCGGCCATGAAGTAGTAGTCGCGCACCTCGGTGCCGTCGGCGTTGCTGTCGGCCTCCACGTCGAGGTAGTAGACGATGCCGTTGACCGACATCCGGTTCCAGTAGTGGCGCACCGAGCGCTCAAATTCCGTGTCGCGGTTGAGCACGAAGCTGCCGCTGACCACGTCGCAGCGGTATCCGGCGGCCTCGATGAGGGCGGCCAGCACAGCCGAATAGTGCTGGCTGGTGCCGCCGTTGTAGGCGAAGTAATCCCGCAGGAGGGAGAGCTGATCCTCGCCGCTCATTTCGTACTCCTGATAGGTGGAGTGGGTGCCCACATAGTTGTACAGCGCCTTGAGCTTGGCGAAGTTGGACATATCGTCGGTGATGACGCTTCGGATTATCTCGATGAGCTTGGCGTTGATCTCCACGTCCTCGGTGTAGGTGGGAGAGCCGGCGGTGTTGCCTATGGTGGCGGGGAACTGGTAGTCGATGTGCACGCCTTCCTCGTTCACATCCAGCTTCGAGGCCTGCTCAAAGAGGCTGGCCACCTCGCCGTAATTCACGCTTTCGGCCTCGGTGATGATGAATTCGTCATACACCCGCTCGTCCATGAATACCTCCTCCATGGGATCGAGCATACCGGCACGCAGGTCGCGGATGTAGATGACGGTGAAAACGATGACGGCCACCACGGCCACAGCGCCCACAAGGATCATCAGAGCCGAGCGGAGGATGTCCCACGGGGACATATAGCGCATATCGGACATGGTCTGGTCGGCCAGCACCGAGAAGATGGTGGATTTGCCGGGAACGGGTATCAGCCGCCACGGGTCGATGTCCGCGGTCTTGGTTATGCGTTCCCAGATATCCTCCTTGAGAGATTCGCTGACGGTGGACGCGGCGGTGAAGCTGCTTCCGTCCTCCACCAGAACCAGCAGCCGGGAGCGCAGAAGGCCGCGAAAGGCCTTCTGGACGCATTCCTGCTGCCATTTATCCACCGACTCGGCGCCGCGCAGCTCGGCGATGTGCTCGAACATATAGATGTACGAGTCACGGGTGATGAGCTCGGCGTCCTTGCGGTTGGGGCTGCATTCGTGGCTGTAGTAGTAGATGGTGCTGCAGGTGCGGTTGTACAGCTGGAGGAAATTCTCCCGCTTGCCGTCACGGCTCTTGGTGCTCTTCTGCTTGGTGAAGGTGCGCCTGCGCAGGTCTTTTTTGCTTTCGGACATCTGAGGTCATCACCGCCTTTCGTCGGGTGGATAGATTTTTTATAATTCTGAATGATCTTAGATCTTGAAGTAGTTTACGCCGGACTCGAACAGCAGCTGATCCTTGCTGCCCGGGACATTCTTGATGATGTCGCTGCCCTTGCGCTCGGAGTGACCCATCTGGCCCAGCACGCGGCCATCGGGAGAGGTGATACCCTCCACCGACCATGCCGAGCCGTTGGGATTCCACAGCACGTCGGCGCTGGGAGCGCCGGCCTCGTCGCAGTACTGGAAGGCGATCTGACCGTTGGCGGCCAGCTGGCGGAGAGTCTCCTCGTCGGCCACGAAGCGGCCTTCGCCGTGGGACACGGGGATGGAGAACACGTCGCCGGCCTCACATCCGGCCAGCCACGGGGACTTGACCGAGGTCACGCGGGTGTAGACCATGCGGGAGACGTGGCGGCCCAGAGTGTTGAAGGTGAGGGTGGGATCGTTGGCGCCGATCTCTCTGATGGAGCCGCCGGGCAGCAGACCCAGCTTGATGAGAGCCTGGAAGCCGTTGCAGATACCCAGCATCAGGCCGTCGCGCTGCTCCAGCAGGCGGGCGACCGCTTCGGCAACTCTGGGATTGCGGAAGGTGGTGGCGATGAACTTGCCCGAGCCGTCGGGCTCGTCGCCGCCGGAGAAGCCGCCGGGCAGCATGATCATCTGGCTGCGGTCGATTATCTGAGCCATCTTCTCGATGGTCTGCTCAATGTCGCTGGGAGTGAGGTTGCGCACCACCAGCAGCTCAACATTGGCTCCGGCCAGCTCGAAGGCGCGGGCGGAGTCGTTCTCGCAGTTGGTGCCGGGGAAGGCGGGAATGAACACGGTGGGCTTGCTCTCTCTGGTGATAATGGAGGGAGCGGCGGCGCGCTCGGTGTAAAGCTCGGCCTCGCCCACGGTGCCTTCGCCGGCGGGACGATTGGGGAATATGGGCTCAAGGGTGGACATCCAGGACTTCTCCAGAGTCTCAAGAGCCATGGCCTGACCGAAGAGAGTGATCTCCTCCTCGGGCATGGTCAGACCCAGACGGCTGCACTCGATGCCGTCCAGAACGCTCTTGTCGCCGTTGAGCTCGAGGATCAGGCAGCCGATCTGGGGAGCGTACAGCACCGAGGGATCGGCCATGTCGTCAAAGCTGAAGCCCACGCGGTTGCCGAAGCACATCTTGCTCACGGCGGCGGCGATACCGCCCTCGCCCACCACGGAGGCGGCGCAGACGGCGCCGGTGCTCACGGCGCTGAACACCTTGGAGTAAACAGCGCGCAGGGCGGGATAGTCGGGCATCATGTTTTCATTGGTGGGCACGGGAACGAACACCACCTGATGGCCGGCGGCCTTGAAGGCGGCGGAAACGGTGCGCTGAGCACTGGTCATGGCCAGAGCGAAGCTGACCAGAGTGGGCGGCACATCAATATCGTTGAAGGAGCCGGACATGGAGTCCTTGCCGCCGATGGAGGGCACGCCGAGGCCGATCTGAGCGGTCAGAGCGCCCAGCAGAGCGGCGGCGGGCTTACCCCAGCGGGAGGGCTTGGTTCCCAGCTTCTCAAAATACTCCTGGAAGGTCAGGCGGGCGCACAGAGGATCGGCACCCACAGCGGCCAGCTTGGACATGGACTCGACAACGGCCCACGCGGCACCGTGGAAGGGGCTGATGCTCATATATGCGGGATTGCCGCCAAAGCTCATGGCCGTGGCCGAATCGGTCTGGCGGGCGCCGGTGGGAAGCTTGGCCACCATGGCCTGTTCGGGAGTGAGCTGATAGCGGCCGCCGAAGGGCATGAGCACGCTGGCAGCGCCGATGGAGCCGTCAAAGCGCTCCACCAGCCCCTTCTGGCAGCAGACATTCAGCCGGGCGAGGTTGGCCGCGAAGCCGTCGGCAAAGGACATGGAGGAAAGGTGCTCCGGCACAGAGGTGCGGTAGTCCTGAGTGGTCCTGGGAGCCTTTATCTTGACCTTGGTGTGCTGACGCACGCCGTTGGTGTCGAGGAATTCACGGGAGATGTTGACGATGACCTTGTCTCTCCACTTCATGCGCAGGCGGGGATTTTCGGTGATCCACGCCACGGCGTAGGCCTCGAGGTTCTCTTCCTGAGCGGCGGCGATGAAGGCGTCCACATCCTCGGGAGCCAGTACCACGGCCATGCGCTCCTGAGACTCGGAGATGGCCAGTTCGGTACCGTCAAGGCCGTCGTACTTCTTGCGCCCATCGTCCAGACGGATGCTCACGCCGGCGGCCAGCTCGCCGATGGCCACGCACACGCCGCCCGCACCGAAGTCGTTGCAGCGCTTGATGAGGCGGGAGACCTCCGGCTTGAAGAACAGACGCTGGATCTTGCGCTCGGTGGGCGGGTTGCCCTTCTGGACCTCGGCACCGCAGGTGTCAAGGGACTTGTCGTCGTGGGCCTTGGAGGAGCCGGTGGCGCCGCCGCAGCCGTCGCGGCCGGTGCGGCCGCCCAGCAGGACAACGATGTCGCCGGGAGCGGGCTGCTTGCGCACAACATTGCTCTTGG
>JAZSQO010000191.1:0-4947 GCA_045538015.1 Acutalibacteraceae bacterium
CCTTCCTTCTCGTACTTGGCGCGGACGGTGACGTCCTCGTTGTACTCGTAGGAATCTCTGTAGACCTCGGTGCCGTCTACGGTGTAGATGACATCGTAGCTGTTGACCTTGGTCTTAGCCTCGATGGTCACATCCTCGGCGGGCATCTTGAAGCCCTCGGTGATGCTCCAGTCAGAGACAGTGTAGCCTTCCTTCTCGTACTTGGCGCGGACGGTGACATCCTCGTTGTACTCGTAGGTGTCTCTGTAGACCTCGACGCCGTCCACGGTGTAGATGACATCGTAGCTGTTGATGGTGGAGGTAGCTTCGATGGTAACATCCTCGGCGGGCATCTTGAAGCCCTCGGTGATGCTCCAGTCGGAGACAGTGTAGCCTTCCTTCTCGTACTTGGCGCGGATGGTAACATCCTCGTCGTACTCGTAGGAATCTCTGTAGACCTCGGTGCCGTCTACGGTGTAGATGACATCGTAGCTGTTAGCGCTCCACTGAGCGTACAGAGTGATGGTCTTGCCGGGCTCGGCAATGTCGGTAACGGATTCGCCGTTTTCATACTCGGCGCCGGCAGCGTCCTTCCAGCCGATGAAGTCATAGCCGGTCTTGGTGAACTCGTTGGCATTCAGAGCGGTGGCGACGCCGCAGGGAATGCTCTGAGCGTCCATGGTGCCTTCGCCGCCGTTGGCGTCGAACTCAACGGTGTAGTTGGTTCTCTTGACGGAGAGGGTGAAGATGGCCTCGAAGCCGAACTCTTCGGTGACGAGAACATCGATGTACTCGTTCAGTCCGCCGATATCAGTCTTCTCCTGAGTGTTGTAGATGGCCTCAGCGTCACGAACCTTATTGGCAGTGGGATCTTTGGCCCATGCAAAGCCGTCGCCGGCAATATTGCAGTAGATGGTCTGGAGTCTCAGTACGTTCTCCAGAGCGCCGTCGGTGATAACAGCATAGCCGTTGTCATCGGTGGTGACAACATCACCGAGAGGAGCGTGTCCGGCAAGGCCGCCCTGATTGGTGTTGATTGCCATCTGAACGGGAACATTGGGCATGGGATCGCCGTTCTCGTCAACGGTGTAGATGTAGACAACGCGATCCTCACCAAACTGGGGATCGTCTGCCCACTTGGCATACAGGTCGATAACAGCGCCGTTCCCGGCAGTCAGGTTCTTGACCTCCTGACCGAGAGCGTACTCGGTGCCGTTGCCGTCAGCCTGAGTGGTCCAGCCGGCGAGAGCCAGATCAGCGTAATCAAAGATGTCGCCGAGCAGGTTGGCGGTGGCGTCAAAGTTGATGTACTGGGTATCGGTCTCCTCAGGGAGGACATGGTTGTTAGCGTGGTAGACGATGCTGTAGGAGTTGGTGTCCCAGACAGCGTTGAATTCAAGATCCTTGGCAGGCATCTTGGCGGGAACGCTGGGATCCCAACCCTTGAAGGTGTAGCCTTCCTTGGTGGGATTGGCGGGGCTTTCAACAGCAGCGTTGTACTCGATGCTGACGTTCTTGACCTCAGTGCCGTCAACATACCAGACAGCCTTGTAGCTGTTGATGGTGGAGGTAGCTTCGATGGTAACATCCTCGGCGGGCATCTTGAAGCCCTCGGTGATGCTCCAGTCGGAGACGGTGTAGCCTTCCTTCTCGTACTTGGCGCGGACGGTGACGTCCTCGTTGTACTCGTAGGAATCTCTGTAGACCTCGGTGCCGTCTACGGTGTAGATGACATCGTAGCTGTTGATAGAGGTGGTGGCTTCAATGGTAACATCCTCGGCGGGCATCTTGAAGCCCTCGGTGATGCTCCAGTCGGAGACGGTGTAGCCTTCCTTCTCGTACTTGGCGCGGACGGTAACATCCTCGTTGTACTCGTAGGTGTCTCTGTAAACCTCGACGCCGTCTACGGTGTAGATGACATCGTAGCTGTTGACTTCCCACTGTGCGGTGATGGTCATGTCCTCAGCAGGCATGGTGGCGGGAATCTCCTTGTCCCAGCCAGCGAAGGTATAACCGGTCTTGGTGGGATCAGCAGGAGCAGTCACGTCAGTACCGAAGTCCTGAGTGATGGGAGCGACGGGAGTACCGCCATCGGTATCAAAGGTGATGGTGAAAGAATTGGCATTCTCGCTGAACTGAGCAGTGTACTCGGCATCGCCGGTCACGGCTGCAATTTCAGGAGACCAGCCGGTGAATTCATAGCTGTACTCCGCGCTGCCAGCCTTGACGGGAGTCTCGCCGGTGTAGGCGGGAGTGTCACCGTACTTGACGGTGTCGGTGTCCAGAACCGCGCCGTCATGGTTCTTCCAGGTCACGGTGTACTCTCTGGCAACGGGGGTGAACTGAGCGTAGTAAGTGATTTCGCCGGTAACGACGCTGATCTCGGGATCCCAGCCGGAGAAGGTGTAGTTCTCAGCAGCGGTGGATTCCTTAGTGGGAACGCCGTAGGTGGCCTCATTATAAACGGGAGTAGTACCGTAGATAAGATCCTCGCTGTAGATGGTTTCTTCGCCATTCTTCCAAGTGACACTGTACGATCTGCGAGAGGAATCAAACTGAGCGGTGTACTCGACGTCCCCGGTAACCGGCTCGACCTTGGGATCCCAGCCGATGAAGTTGAATTCCTCAGCGTCGCTGGACTCCTTGGTGGGAGTCTGGCCGTCGTAGCTGGGTTCATCTCCGTAGGGAACATTCTCGTCGGTCTCCAGCACCTTGCCGTCGTAATTCTTCCAGATGACGGTGAAGGCATTGCGCTCCCACTGAGCGACCAGAGTGTGGTCTTCAGCGGTGCTTACGGTGGAGTCAGCGGTGATAATATCGTTGTCCAGCTGCCAGCCGGCAAACTCGTATCCATCCTTGGTGGGAACGGGCAGTTCACCGTAATTGGCTCCGTAAGTAACGGGCTTGCTGGTGGGGTCAACCTCGCCGCCGTTGGGGTCGAAGGTGACGGTGTAACTGGCAGGAGCCCAGATTGCGGTGAGTTCCATATTGCTGGGAGGCATAACAGAGGGAAGCTCCTTATCCCAGCCGACGAAAGTATAGCCGGGCTTGGTGGGATCGGCAGGAGCGGTCACAGCACTGCCGCAGTCCTGAGTGATGGGAGCGATAGTGGTGCCGCCGTCAGTGTTGAAGCTGATGGTGAACTGACGGGGAGTCCACTGAGCCTGAAGAGTAGTATTCTTCTGGACAGGGTTAGTGAAGTAGAAGTCAGCAAGACTTCCGTCATCGTTTACCAGTTTCCAGCCTGCATGGTCGTAACCGGCTCTGTAGGCCTTGTAGTTGGTGGCATAGAGCTGCTGCTCCCTGCCGTCTGAGCTGAAGGGGCGCAGATTGACAGCGTGGCTGGCGACATCGCCGGATTCATCGCCGTTAATGTCAATCAGACCGCCGTTGCCGTCATAATTGATGACACGGGTGGGAACAACACCGCATTGGAAACTCACCGAGAAACCATTGTCGATACCGGCTTGAGTAAACACTGCAACATGGTTCTTGTTGATTGTTTGTGTATCGGCAATCTTGGTGTTTTCAACAGCAGTGATCAGACGCACGCCGGTAACACCGCTGTGGGAGGTTTCCCAGTCCCAGGTGTAGGTGTTTTCACCTTTTGCGCCACCCGGATTATTGTAGTCGTCGGTGGCAAGGTCGGTGGAAATCGGGTTGACCTCGAGCACCCAACAAGTCTGATCGGTGTCGGGAACAGGACGCTCACCGTACTTGTTGACCATATCGGCGATGGGCAGTTCGATAGTCATCGTTCCGTCCTCGCCGGTCTCGGTCTCAATGTCCTTAAAACTGATAACATGGTCATCGTGATATTCACGGCCCTGGACTTTCAGCCAGGATGCATCATAGATATTGATGTCAAACCTCAGGCCTTTAACCGGAATATCAGTCTGACACGCAGGGCTGGCGAGGTGATTCCACAGCACCGCCTTGACGGTTATCTTTGCCGTGGGGCCTTCGGCTGCGAAAACCGAAGGGGGCACGATGCTGAAGCACATGAGCAGCGCAAGCAGCATGCTGATAATGCGTTTCTTCATTTTGTTCCCTCCTGAAACAAATTTCTTCTCTTGCTTTGCGGAACCGGACAGCACGGGTATTTCGCGCGGCAAACCTTCACGCCGCGCCGTCTCCTCACCCCTTCTGAGGGTCGGCGATCCTTCTCCGCGAGTGTCGCGTCCCGGAGTTCCTTCCACCTCCTACATATTTCCGGGGCACACTGATGGATGATAAAAATATTTACATCTAATTCTATTACTTCGGCCATGGGTTGTCAATGTTTCCACTGACGGATTCACGGCGAATTGATATATATTTTTGTGTGTTTTTTCACTTTGTTTCATAACGCCGCTTTTGCAACAAAAAAGTCGGCGTTTTTGCCCTGCATTTTGAGCTATTTCGACCAACCCGCCAATCGCCGTGAATTATCTTCGCCGCTTTTTTCTTTCAAATTATAGCATACGCGCGTTTACTTTCACTGTGTATTGTCGTCACGAGTATCAAAGAGATATATTAGCATTTTGTTTTCCGTTTTTGGGCCGCTTGTATTCTTAGGCGCAGCTTTTTTTGCTCTCCATGCGCCAAGCGCAAGCTTAATACGGAATTTACCGCACAGCGTTTTGTCGTGTTTTGTTTCGATGTTGCACTCCACTTGGCGCATTTTCAAAACGCAAAGGCCCGAAGGCTCCGGCATTTCTGCCAGACCCTTCGGGCCGGGTTTCAGCTATTTGCTATCGTGCAGCTTAACTGATCGCTCAGTTGAGGCCGATAACGGTTCTGCCAACAGCCAGAGCGTTGAACACAGCCGCGGAAACAGCCATGACACCGCCGTAGACATACAGGTGGTCGAAGTTCTCAACAGCCTTGTCGAGGGCCTCGGTCACATTGTTGCCAACCAGGAACACGTGCATATTGTTCTTGGCAGCGAAGGCACCGCCGGTCAGAGCATCCGGGAAGTTCAGGCCG
>JAZSQO010000013.1:0-8187 GCA_045538015.1 Acutalibacteraceae bacterium
CGCAATCTTGCTTGCATCTTTTCCGCCATACTTCACAAAAATGCTCGCCAATACACAAAGTATTGCCTCCGCTTTTTGTTGCGTCTGACGAAAAATCTGACTGCGCAATATCGCACTTAGAATTATGCGGTATTGCCTTAAGATTATATCCCGTTTTTGATACGAATGCAACATTTCTGATATAAAACTGCGGGCGATTAATTATAATGACGAGGATAAATGGATTGATGAAGAATGATAAATGAAAGGGGTTACATTCCATGGCCCAGACTTACGACCTCACCGAGGGCAAGGTCACTCCGGTAATACTCAGGTTTTTCTTTCCCATGCTCTTTACAAATATGCTGCAGCAGGCTTATACTGTAGCTGATACCGCCATTGTGGGCAAGGGCCTTGGAGACAACGCCCTTGCTGCGGTGGGCAATATGTCCTCGCTTTCCTTCCTGATCGTTGGCTTTTCCATGGGTCTTGCCAACGGCTTCGCGGTCACCATCGCTCAGCACTACGGCGCCAAGCGGTACGACCAGCTGCGGCTGGCCGTGGCGTCGTCCATCAAGCTGTCGGTGATAATAACGGTGGTAATGACCGCGGTGAGCCTTATTTTCCTTCGGCCCATTCTGGTGCTGCTCCAGACCGACCCGTCCATAATCGGGGACAGCATGATCTACGGAAACATCATCTTCGGCGGTCTTGTCACCACCATCGCCTACAACCTCTGCGCCAGCATCCTGCGCTCTCTGGGAGACAGCCGCACGCCCTTCGCGGCCATCGTGGTCTCCACCATAGCCAACATCGTGCTCAACTGCGTGTTCATATTCGGAATGCACACCGGCGTGGGCGGCGCTGCCGTGGCCACCATCATCGCGCAGGTCATCTCCACCCTCATCTGCCTTGTCAAGCTGAGAAGGATTGATGTTATCCGCCTGTCGGCCGGCGACTTCAAGACCGATATCCTCATGTACGCCGAGCTCTTCCGCAACGGCATTCCCATGGCCGTTATGAACTCCATCACCGCCGTGGGCTGCATGGTCATCCAGTACTTCGTCAACGGCCTCGGCGTGGCCTATACCTCCACCTACTCGGCCTGCAGCAAGTTCACCAATATGTTCATGCAGCCGGCCTGCACCGCGGGCATCGCCATGTCCTCCTTTGCCAGCCAGAACTTCGGCGCCCGGAAATTCTCCCGCATCAAGCAGGGTCTGCGGGTGTGCGTGGGTATCGCCCTCGTGACCTATCTGACCCTCGGCTCCCTGCTGGTGTTCATCCCCGAGCAGCTGGCCGGACTGATGCTCAACGGCCGGGAGCAGATCTCCCTTGCCAACCAGTACCTGCCTCTGTGCGGCATAATGCTTATTTTCGTCGACCTGCTGTTCATCTTCCGCAGCGGCTGTCAGGGAATGGGCTATCCTCTCGTTCCCATGGCCTCGGGCGTTGTGGAGATGATAATGCGCGTGTCGGTCATTATTCTGTTTACCTCCTCCCTTGGCTTCCGTGCCACGGCATGGGCCGAGGCGGTGGCGTGGCTGGGCGCCTTCCTGCTCAACTTCGTCGCCTTCCAGATATACCTCCAGCGCCACCTGCGGGAGGAAAACGCCGTTGGGGAAAGACGGCATGAGCTGCAGCTCGAAAAGGCATCCGCCAACTGAGTGAAATCACACACTGAATAATATAAAATAAATAAAAAAAGGAAAGGAAAATGAATCATGACCAATTTCAGCTTCTACAGCCCCACTGAGTTTGTTTTCGGCAAGGGAACCGAAAACGAATGCGGCAAGTATGTCAGAAAATTCGGAGGCACCAAGGTGCTCATTCACTACGGCTCCGGCTCGGCAGTCCGCTCCGGCCTGCTGGACAGAGTGAAGAAGTCCCTCGAGGCCGAGGGCATCGCCTATGTTGAGTTGGGCGGCGTGCAGCCCAATCCCAGAGACACCCTCATCTACAAGGGCATCGAGCTGTGCCGCGCCGAGGGCGTTGACTTCATTCTCTCCGTGGGCGGCGGTTCCTGCATCGATTCCTCCAAGGGCATCGCTCTGGGCGTTCCCTACGACGGGGATTTCTGGGACTTCTACGGCACCGGCAAGCCGGTGGAGAAGGCTCTGCCCATCGGCACCGTGCTGACCATCGCCGCCGCCGGCAGCGAAGGCTCCGGCGCCTCTGTTGTCACCAAGGAAGAGGGTATGCTCAAGCGCGATGTGGGCTCCGATATGCTCCGTCCCCGCTTCTCCGTCCTCAATCCCGAGCTGACCCAGACTCTGCCCGCCTATCAGACCGCCTGCGGAGCCACCGACATCATGGCTCATGTCTTTGAGCGCTACTTCACCAACACCCGCGAGGTGGAGGTCACCGACCGTCTGTGCGAGGCTCTGCTGCTCACCATGGTCAAGGAGACTCCCCGTGTCATCGCCGACCCCAACAACTACGAGGCCAGAGCCAACATCATGTGGGCCGGCACCGTCGCCCACAACGACATTGTAGGCGTTGGCCGCAGTCAGGACTGGAACAGCCATGGCATCGAGCACGAGCTTTCCGGCCTTTACGACTGCGCTCACGGCGCCGGTCTGGCAGTCATTATGCCCGCCTGGATGGAGTTTGTCTACAAGCACGATGTCATGCGCTTTGCCCAGATGGCCGTGCGCGTCTGGGGCTGCGAAATGAATTTTGAAAATCCCGAGGATACCGCTCTGAAGGGCATCGCCTGCTTCAGAAGATTCCTCCACGATATCGGAATGCCCATCAACTTTGCCGAGCTGGGCGCCAAGGCCGAGGATATCCCCGTTCTGGTGGAGAAATTCGGTCTGGGCGACGGCAAGACCGGCGGTTTCGTGGCTCTGTCCTCTGCCGATGTGGCTCAGATCTACACCATCGCCGCCAACGCTTCTCTGTAAGCAGCAAAGGAGGATAACGACATGAAGATTTTGATGATCGGCGGAACCGGCACCATAAGCATGGCCATTACCCGCCTGCTGGCCCAGAAGGGCGAGGATGTCTACCTGCTCAACCGCGGCAATCGCACCGCCGAGCTGCCCGAGGGCGTAAAGGTCATTCAGGCCGATATCAGCAACGAGGCTGAGACCGCCGCCAAGCTGGAGGGCATGACCTTCGACGCCGTGTGCGAGTTCATCGGCTTTGTGCCCGCCCAGCTGGAGCGTGACTACCGTCTCTTCAGCGGCAAAACCAAGCAGTATATCTACATCAGCTCGGCCTCGGCCTATCAGAAGCCTCTGTCCGACTGCAAGATCACCGAAAGCACCCCGCTGGCCAATCCCTACTGGCAGTATTCCCGGGACAAGATCGCCTGCGAGGAATACCTGATGAGAATGTACCGTGAAAACGGCTTCCCCATCACCATCGTCCGTCCCAGCCACACCTATGACGAGCGCAGCGTCCCTCTGGGAGTTCACGGCGCCAAGGGCAGCTGGCAGGTGGTCAAGCGTATCATGGAGGGCAAGCCGGTCATCATCCACGGCGACGGTACCTCTCTGTGGACCATGACCCACAACAGCGACTTTGCCAAGGGCTATGTCGGCCTGATCGGCAACCTCCACGCCATCGGCGAAAGCTACCACATCACCACCGACGAGAGCATGACCTGGAACCAGATCTACAGCATCATCGCCGACGCCGTGGGCGTGGAGCTCAAGCCCTACTATGTGCCCTCCGATTTCCTCTGGAAGACCAGCTCCTACGACTTCGAGGGCAGCCTCATCGGCGACAAGTCCAATTCGGTGGTCTTTGACAACTCCAAGCTCAAGAGAGCCGTTCCCGATTTCGTCGCCACCGTCCGCTGCGACACCGGCATCAGAGACACCGTGAAGTACATTCTCGACCATCCCGAATTCCAGATCGAGGATCCGGAGTTTGACGCATGGTGCGACCGCGTCATCGCGGCCATGGAGAAGGCCAAGGCGGAGGTTATCGGCTAAAACGAATAATTCTCCATTGAACAGAAAACAGCCTCCCGGGGTACCTGCTTCATGCAGTGCACCGGGAGGCTGTGTATGCTTATCCTTATCGGCGGAAGCCGGAGGTGGTCATGGACGCGATCAGTCGGCCCGATTCATCGGTGACATTGATGACGAAATAGCAGGTGCTGCGCCCGGAGCGCACGCAGCTGGATTCGGCGGTGAGCTTTCCGCCCGTGGCCGCGCTGAGGTAGGTTATGTTGGCGCAGAGGGAGAGGGTGTTCATGGCCTCGTAATTGGACGCCACGGCGAAGGTGAAGTCGGCCAGAGTATAGATGGCGCCGCCCATGGCCACACCGGCGGCGTTCATATGGGCGGGAGTGAGCTGAAGGGAGCACTTGGCGTAATCCTTGTCCGCGGCCTCGATGACGATGCCGGTGACCTCGGTGGCAAAACGGTCAGCCGCGAAAAGCGCCCGTGTGCGTTCAAGATTATCCATAACGGTCGGTTCCTTTCTGAGAGCGAATGGGTGACAGAAACAGTATCTGACACCGTGACGAAATTATACTACCGCCGGCGACCGCTGTCAAAGAAAATCGCAGGCCGCCGACAAACAGAGAACTCTGGCGACCGATTTGATGCCCGCAGGCGAAAAAAACAGTTGAAATAATGCCGGATCGATGGTATAATCATAAAGCTGCCGGAAAAATCGGCAAAAAAGAATACCCGCCCGTGGCGTAGCTGGATAACGCAGCAGATTCCGATTCTGAAGATCGGGGGTTCGAATCCCTCCGGGCGGGCCAGAAACGCCTTCTTCGAAGGCTCAAAGAATAGAGAATAAAGAATATTGAATAAATAATAAAGTTCGCACAATGTTACTTGGGCGTTTCTGTATTATTCTTTCTTCTTTATTCTCTATTCTTTATTCTTTAAAAGAAAGTGATCATAATGAAAGAAAGCAATGTCCTCCTCGACAAATCCCTGAAATTCTCCGAGCGCATAGTCGAACTCTGCCAATACTTTACATAGGAGTGAAACCTGCATGACAATACGAGTATGCGAGAATGAGCGGTATGGATTGGTCAATGAGCGTTCGGGAATTCTGCTCTCCTGCAGTTACCACGATATTGGTGTTTTCAGGAATGGACTTGCAAAAGTACGACATAAAAACTTATGGGGCTTGGTCGATGAACGCGGCAAATTTGTAGTTCCCATTCAGTACGACAAAATCAAGCAGTTATCCTGCGGTTTGATCAAAGTGAAGCAGAATGGACGGTATGGGCTTCTTGACCGAAACGGAAAAATCCTGATTCCATGTGAATACAGAATAGAACGGCTGGATGACAGCCTTTTCAGAGTGGAAAAAGACGGGTCGTATGGATTATATGATGTTTCCGGGCAACAACTGCTTCCCTGCGAATACGACAAAATCGATTACCAATGGGATGACCGGATCGATGGTTCCAGTTATTCTCCTGATGGCTGGTTCAAAGTCAGAAAGAACGCGTTATACGGTATTGTCGACAGAAATGGAGAGATTATTGTTCCATGCAAGTTTCACAAGGTAACCAGATATGGTTATGTTTATGACGCAAACGGACACTATGGCTGGTATAATTCTTCGCAAAAATATCTGTATCCTTGCGAGTTCTATTGCTCAAAGAGAATTGGAGAGGACCTGGTCTCGATTTATCGGGAAGGAGAAATGGGCATTTTGGATCTCAGGACGCGAATCTTTACACCCAACCCGGAACTGGGTTCCGGCTATCGGCGAATCGAAGAAAACGGAAAATGGGGAATCGCAGACAAAGACGGCAATACAATTACTGCGTGTCAATGGGATAGAATTGCGGATCCGCATGATGGCGTCTTCGCAGTTAAGCAAAACGAAAAGTGGGGCCTGCTGGACTCAAAAGGCAACACACTGGTACCCTGCCGGTATGATGTTATTTTAGTTACTCCCGCAAAGCGCAACTTGCGTCCTCTTTGGGATCCGTTTAAGGTCAAATGCAACGGGAAGTGGGGGATCCTGAATTTGAACGGAGAGATCGTGATCCCATGTATTTGGGACGATGTGATTCGGTGGAGTAACAATGTGTTCGGTGTACGTTCGGGGGAGAACTGGCAGACTGTAAAAGTAAATAATAAGTAATAATAGTTTTTTATACCGTGCCAGCTTGGTGGACGTTTCTGCATTATCTCTTGCTTGCTGTCTCAAAAAAGAAACGGCTGCTGTCAATCATACGGGATCCGAAAGAGTAAATCCGAGAGCTGTTTTTCGAGAGAGGTGTGAACATGAGGATATCTGCCGGCAGAATCACTTCGGTGGTGTTGGCGCTTGTCGCGCTTGCGTCGTTTATGTGCGGAAATGCCGCGGCATTTTCCGACAGCACGGAGGCTGCGCAGACCCACGGAATGGGATACATTGACAGCGGACTTGATGTTGGTGCACCGATTCCGTCAAAAACGGAGCAGATCATTCTCTACTCCTCCGAGCTTCCGGCGAGGTACGACCTGCGGGAGTATGGACGGGTGACACCGGTCAGAGATCAGGGGGATTACGGTACCTGCTGGGCATTTTCTGCCCTCGCAAGTGTGGAATCGAACCTGATTACCAATGGCTATGCTGATGGAAACGTTGATCTTTCGGAAAAGCATCTGGCGTATTATACATACAACTATGCACCCGACAAGCTGGGAAACACTGCTGGAGATTACACCAAATCGCCGGGACATAATTACCTCGACACCGGTGGAAACGGCTGGTTTGCGGCCAATACGCTGGCCAACTGGGAGGGCATTGTGCTGGAGGAGGATATGCCCTACGACACGCCGGAAACTTTGGATCTGTCGACCGTGTATCCGGC
Source organism: Acutalibacteraceae bacterium (assembly GCA_045538015.1). Lineage (GTDB taxonomy): Bacteria > Bacillota > Clostridia > Oscillospirales > Acutalibacteraceae > SIG598. Next base: position 6,770 of record JAZSQO010000013.1, read on the forward strand.
TTCGCAGGCCTATTCCATGAACAGATATCATATCAGAAATATCCGCTGGGTTCCCACCTCGGCGACGGAATATATCAAACGCGGCATTGTGGAATGGGGAGCCTGTGAGACGCCGGTGTATTACAGCAACACGTATATGAATATTGAAAGCAGCGCATATTACTGCAAAAATATTGGATATACAAACCATTCGGTAACGATTGTCGGCTGGGATGATAATTATTCAAAGGACAATTTTCTCTCTGGTTTTAAGCCCGAGCGCGATGGAGCGTGGCTCGTGCGCAACAACTGGGGAACGGACTGGCGATACGGAGACGAAGGCTATTACTGGCTCTCCTATGAGGACAGCGCCTTCTGCTCGACGGAAAATGAAGTCGCTTTTTACGAGGCCTCGCCTATTGGCGCCGATTACAACATCTACCAGTATGACGGCAGCGCGTGCCAGCAGTTTCTTGACGGAAAAGCGGGTATGCTTGCGGCGAATGTCTTTGAGGTGCAGGATGACTATGAGACTCTCACATCGGTTTCATTCTTCACCATGCAGAGCGGCATTGATTACGAAATTCAGGTGTACACCGGCGTAACGGCAGTGCCTGACGACGGCACGGCGGCGCTTTCTTCGCCCCAGACCGGAAGTCTGGAGACCGGCGGATATTACTCCATAGAACTGGATGAACCGGTCAGACTGACCAAGGGAGAAAAATTCTCGATTGTAATCGCGTTTGAAGCCGCTGACGGCGGAAACATCCAGTATATGTATGATCGTAGCTATAACGAAGGTTACTGGGTGCACACCAGCAGCGCAAGCGCGGGACAGAGCTTCTACAGATACCGCGGCAAGGAGTGGAAGGATCTCACCGACTCTTCCGAAACCGGAGCGTTCCGAATCAAGGGCATTACCGAGGAGAGAATTCACCCGTTCACAATCACCGATGCCGCAAGCGGAATCACTGTCACCACATCACCGGCTGAAACGGTCATCACGAAAAACGCCGTTCTGGATGTTACTACCCCGGAATTAAGCCCCGAAGCGCAGGAAGGACTTGCTCTGCTCGGCAGTGCATACACAGTGTACGGCATATCGCTGAGGCAGGATGGGGAAGAAGTGCATCCCTCTGGCGAAGTGACCGTGACCATTCCTGTTCCGGAGGACTACACGGCAGCACATACTGAGCTGTACAGCGTTTCGGAGGACGGCACCGCAGAGGCTGTGGATTCCGAGAAAACGGATGAAGCGTTCGTGTTCAGCACAAGCTGCCCCGGAGTATATGCTCTGGTGGACACCACGCCTGCCCGCCTCCCCGGCGACACCAACTCCGACGGCAAAGTCAACCTGCTCGACTCCACCGTCCTGCGCCGCTGGCTGGCCGGCTGGGGCGTCACCCTCAACGTCTCCAACGCCGACGTCAACAACGACG
>JAZSQO010000097.1:0-2479 GCA_045538015.1 Acutalibacteraceae bacterium
CCGACTTCCCCGCCACCACCTATGGCCTTTTCAACGCCCAGGAGCGCGGCGCGCTGTTCATCGGCGCCGGTGTGCCGGTATACGCAGGCATGGTAGTGGGCGCTTCTCCCAAGACCGACGACATCACCGTCAATGTGTGCAAGAAAAAGCAGCTGACCAACACCCGCGCCTCGGGCAGCGACGACGCTCTGCGTCTGGTTCCGCCCCGCAACCTCAGCCTTGAGCAGTCGCTGGAATTCATCGCCGACGACGAGCTGCTGGAGATCACGCCGAAGAATATAAGAATCAGAAAGAGAATACTCGACCATGCTACCCGAATGAAGGTTCTCAAGGGAAACAAGAGCGTGGAGTAAGAGAGTATACACACGGATATGGAAAGCCGCCCCGACTGCACTTGATGCGTGGTCGGGGCGGTTTGGGTTACGTTTGACAATTAAGGATTCGAGATTCAGTCGTAAAGCTGAGTCACCATGACCGGGCGGATGCCAAAGTCGTCATGACTGACGTACGTGCCGCTGTCGTGGATACCACCATATGTGCTGACATAAGCATTACAGAGATTATTATGGTAGCCGGGCGAGCGAAGCCACCACCTGCCCTTATCGTGCAATTTGACATAGCACCCTTTTGTGATTGCATAGTCTGTGACCTTGCACATTCGGTCGACCTCATCGGAGAAATACTCCATTGCTTCGTCAATGCTGAGGAGGAACACTTCAAACAAGTGTATCCCTCCAATGTTTTGAATTATTATGCAGCAGGTTATGTCATTTTACAATCACCAATTGCATCGCCGACGGCGGCGTGATATAATTATTATAATACTGCCGCAGAACGCGTCGGACGGAACCGGATCTTCTCTGCCCTGCCGAACGCCTGAAACGACAAAACTCTTTGGGAACGGAGTGCGTATTCTTGAACAAAAAAAGCTCAGCCCTTTCCGCCTTTATTCTGGCGGTGGCGCTTATAATGATGGCCGCGGGAATTATAATTCTGCTTACGACGGCACATTGGCCGCCCACGGAAACGGGCAATAGCGGAAACGAAGCTATGCCTGATGCCGCGGCTTCGGCCTCCGACCTTTCCGCTGTAATGGAAGGTCTGCCCGAGAGCCGTGCCGCCGAGCTTGAGCAGCACGCCCTTTCGGCTCTGCCCTCCGACCAGTACACCGAGGCCGAGCTGGCCGCCGCAAAGGAATTCTATTCCGAAGCGGTGTTCGTGGGTGATTCGCTGCTTATGGGCTTCCGCACCTATCTTTTCAACAGCGAGCCTACCGGCTGCTTTGCCGATTCCCTGGTGCTGGCTTCCTCCGGCTACTCCACCATCAGCGCCAACCGGGGCATATCCAGCGAATCCATCCACCCCATATACCGGGGCAAACAGCATCTTACATGGGACGCCATCCAGCTCTTCGGCGGCAAGCGGGTCATCTTCGGCTTCTGGGCCAACGAGTTTTCTCAGGGCAACATAGAAGAGTCCGCTCAGAATCTCCAGATCCTCGCCGATAAGATTCAGGAGGTCAATCCCGGCATTGAAATGTATGTCATCAGCCCGTGCTACCGCTACAACGGCAGCCAGTCCGGCGTTTACGCTCTGACCAACGAGAATCTCACCCTTCTGGCTGAGGCGCAAAAGGAATTCTGCCGGACAAACGGCGCCGGTTACATCGATGTTTCCCGGTTTCTCGGCAACGAGGTCGATGGAATGTACAGAGAATACGCTCAGGATATGTATGTTCATGTGAATAAGGACGCCTACGACATCTGGAGTCGGGTGCTTATCGATTATGCCCTCGGCCGGGAATCGATCATTGACAACGGTCATCCCGTCAGCTGACCGACAACAGAATACATATACAGCACAGTCCCGCGCAGTCAGACCAGCTGACCGCGCGGGACTTTCCGCGTTCCAACGGGTATATTCATCCTCCCGGAGGAATAATATATGGCAGAAATAAATTTCCGGAGGGAAAAAGATGTACAGAACCGAAGGACAAGGCCTGCTGAGGCTGACACTGATAATGCTGGGCGCGGCGGTGATATCGGTATGTGCCGGGCTGGCCATGCCGTCGCCTGCGCCGGGGGAGTGCTCTCCCGGGATATCCTCCCCATGCGACATTTCTCCGGCTGATGTGCAAGGCAGAGAATCGGTTTCTTCCTCGGATCCTCAGGGCTGCGCGCGGCCGACGGCGCTCAACGACGAAGAGCTTGACCTGCTGGCCCGGGTCATTTCCGCCGAGGCCAGAGGCGAAAGCTACGACGGGCAGGTGGCCGTGGGAGCGGTGGTGCTCAATCGGGTGGCAAGCGATGACTTTCCCGACAGCGTGGCAGAGGTGTGCTCTCAGCCGGGCGCGTTCTGCGGCGTGGCCGACGGGCAGGTGAACATCGAGCCCAGCGCCTCCTGCGTCAGGGCAGCAAAGGCGGCGGCATCCGGTCAGGATCCCACCGGCGGGGCGCTTTATTTCTACAATCCGAAAACG
>JAZSQO010000185.1:0-3727 GCA_045538015.1 Acutalibacteraceae bacterium
CGGCGTCTACATGGACGGCGGCGTGATTACCGACTGCGATATCTCCAACAACACCTACGCTCCCGAAAACACCGGCACCAAGGGCGGCGGCGTTTACATCGCCGGCGGCCGTCTGGAAAATGTGACTGTGGGCGGCGTCAACGGCACCAGCGGATTCAGCAACTCGGCCCACACCGGTGCCGGCGTTTATGTCGAAAAAGGCGCCTTTGAGGATGTCACCGTAAAGAACAACTCCGCGGTCACCGAGGCCGGCGGCGTTTACAGCGAGGGCTCCCTTTCCCTTGCCGGCAATGTGGTTGTTTCCGGCAACAAATGCGCCTCCGGAGCCAAGGATATGATAAGCAAGGCTCCTCTCTCCGTTTCCGGCACGCTGGACAGCGGCTCGTCCGTCAATGTCTGGCTGGACACCGCTTCCCAGACCTCCGGCACGGTAATCGCCAAGTGCGACACCGAGCGCGAGGCCAACCTCAACCGCAACTATATAAGTATAGAAAACAGCACCACCCTGAAGCTGGTTCCCTCCGGCAAGGACATCGTAGTCGCCCCCGCGTCCGAGTGCATTTCCTTCGCGCTGGTCAAGGCAGCTGACAGCGACGCCTTTGACAGCGATCCCGTAGTGGGCAAGGAGATTTTCTGCAGCGCCGAGAACCCCAGCTTCTGCTTTGAGGTGTCTGCAAGCGAGAGCCTCGGCGTTCACTACCGTGTGCTCGATGCTTCCGGCAGCGAGGTCAGCGAGGACGACGTATGGGTCTACGAGACCGGCTACGGCTATGACAACGGAGTCGTCACCCATGTGGCGGAGATCAGAACCGGAGAGGGTTTCAACCCTGCCGCCGGCAGCAAGTACACCGTTGAGATCAGCGCCGGCCACGATTACAGCCCCTCCACGATTACCGGCTACGCCCCTCTTACCGACTGGACCTGCTACAGCACGGACAACAGCAGCATCTGGATCTCCGAGGACGGCATTGAATACTACGCCTCCGAAATGTTCAACGGCGTGCACGCTCTGGACGCCACCTACTATGATTGGAACACTGCGGACAGCGACGACGATGTCGAGGCAAAGCTGTCGGCAGCCAAGAACAAGGAGTATTCTCTGAGCTCCTTTGACGGCTATGTAAAGCTTGTTCCCCGTGTGGGAGATGGAAATACTGATATTCCCGCTCTGGGCGATGATGTTTCCTCTGTGACCATCACTGTCCACATGGGCAACTACGCCAACGACGGCGACACCGTTGACTTTGTTTCCTACAGCGGCGGCAGCAACAAGGGTGCCGCGCTGCATAAGGATCTCATGGTCAGAAACGGCAAGGTCTCCTTTGATGTTCCCAGAGGCAGCGGCTCCGATGCCGACTCGGTCTATATCGCCATGGTCATTCACAATGACCCCGTAGCCTCCATCGGCAGCACAAAGTATCCCTCTCTGGCCGAGGCCTTTGAGAAGGCTGAGCCCGGCGACGAGATCAAGCTGCTGAAGGACACCGATGTCCACACCTCTCTCGTCGTGCGCGACGAAGCCAACATCAAGCTCACCGCGGACGCTCCCATGCGCATAACCCGCGGCGATGCCTATAACGGCTCCATGATATTCATTGAGGGCGGCTCTTCCCTCACCATGAACAACATCATCGTGGACGGCGCCGGCGACCTTGAGTTGGCCGACGGAGCCGAAAGCGACGCTCCCATGGTGGTCAACTACGGTACTCTGTCCGTCAGCGCCGACAGCGAATTTGTAAACGGCGTCTTCAATGACTACAACTACTACACCAAGTTCAGCGGAGGGGCGCTCTGCAATCTGGGCAAGGCCGAGATCAAGGACGCTGTCTTTGATTCCTGCTCTGCCTCAAGAGGCGGCGCCATCTATAATGACGGCGAGCTCAAGCTGGAGGACTGCGTAGTCCGCGGCAGCCGTGCCCTCGAAGCCGGCAATATTTACAACGACGACGACGGCGTGCTCACCCTCACCGATACCGCTGTTACCGGTAACTCCTCCGATTCCTCGGATGGCTCCGTCGGCGGCGTGTACAACAACGGCACCCTGAACGTTGCCGGCAATGTTTCCATCAGCGGCAACACCGACCGCGCCGGCAAGCCCAGCAACACCGTCAACAAGAGCGCCACACCCATCACCATCGTGGCGGCCCTTGATTCCAGCGCCAGAATCGGCTTCAGCCAGCCCAGCAAGCCCGGCGACATCGTGGCTGTGGGCGACGGCCAGAAGGTGACCGACGCGACCGGTTATGTTGAAAACTTCTTCCCCGATACCGTCAATCGAACTGTCACAAGCGACGCCAAGAAGGTGGTCATCGGCACCGCCCTTGGCAAGTATCACATCGTCAATCTCGCGGCCGGTGCCAACGGCGCCATCACTCCCGAGGGCGATGTGCGAGTGAACGAGGGCGACGATCTTGCACTGACCGTTACTCCCGACGCCGGCTACACCGTCAGCGACCTGCTGGTGGACGGTGCCAGCGTGTTCGACAAGGCCACGGTCAATGCCACTACCGGCATCGCCAAGTACAAGCTAACCGACGTAAAGAAGGACGCCAAGGTTGAGGCTGTGTTCAAGCTGACTCCCGGCTCCATCATCGAGGTGAAGGACTCCACCGGCGGCAAGATCAGTCCTTCCGGTGCCATCCGGGTCAACAGCGAGGAATCGGTGGACTTCACCATCACGCCCAACAGCGGCGACGCGTCCAACCTCCTCGACGATTACTACCTTGACACCGTCAAGGTGGACGGCAAGGATGTAATTGACGATGTGGTAAAGAACGCCGACGGCACCTACACCTACACCATGTCCGGCGTGACCGCGGACAAGAGCACTCTTACCGCCTCCTTCAAGCCGGTCTACGAGAGCAAGAAGCTCTCCGACGAGGCCAGCGGCATCGATGTCAGCGGTCTGATTCACCACAAGGCGAAGCTGGTTGTGGAAAATCTCTATCAGGAAAAGTACATGAGCCTCTACAACGGCTTTGTCAGCAAGCTGTCCGAGACCAACACCTACAAGCAGTACATCGCTCAGGCCTATGAGATCAGACTGGAATTTGACGATCCCAACATGACCGATGTGCCCGCTTATATCAGAACTCAGGGTGTGAATGTCACCTTCAATCTGGGAAGCTCCTACGCGGGCAAGGTAGTCCGTGTGTTCCACGGCAGCGGCAGCTCCATCGAGACCGATAAATATATCTTCAGCCCGGTTGCCGAAAGCGGAGTTATCAATGTCGCTCCCGACAGTCTGTCTCCCTTTGCCGTTGTTGTTCAGGAACCCAAGTCCACCGGCAGCGGCACCGGCAATGGTACAGGAACTGGCACGGGAACCGGCACCGGCAACGGAACCGGCTCCGGCAGTGCCACTGACGACAAGGGCAAGGGCCCGGTCAGCGGCGACTACAGCGAGCCCAGAACGGTTCCGCCCGTGGTTGTTGTTCTGCTGGTGCTTTCCGCGGCCACGGTGTTCATCATCGTCGGCAGCGTGTATATGCCCAGACTGACTGAAATGTTCCGCCGCAAGTACGGCAGCAGATTCAGCAGATAAACCAAGGCACGATCATCCCCGGCACAAAACAATCAACTGCCGCAAATGAACATCATCTGCGGCAGTTTTGTTTTATACTAAGGCAACACCGCACAATTCCCGTTTTAGAACTTAAGCACGATCTTGCTTGCATCTTTTCCGCCATACTTTACAAAAATGCTCGCCAATACATAGAGTATTGCC
>JAZSQO010000120.1:0-8314 GCA_045538015.1 Acutalibacteraceae bacterium
GAAGTGCTTTGCATCAATGCCCGGAGCACATCCAGTTCCGCATTTGTCAGTTCATAGCTGGTGGTAAGGCCCAGCTTTACCTCCGGGGTTTTGTCCGGGAAGACGGTTTCTCCCGACATGGTTTGATCCATAACCGTCAGCAATTCACCCCGGCTGGCATCCTTGTACCAGAAGCTGTCTGCATGAGCTTCCTTCGCTTTTTCGAGAAAGGTATGCTCAGCCATGGAGGTGACGATGATTATTTTGATTTGCGGAAGCTTTGCCTTGATGGCGGCACAGGCTTCGATGCCGCTTTCGTCGCGGGCGGTGCACACATCCATCAGAATGAGATCGATCTCATCGCCCATGCAGAACAGTTCTGCGTCGGCAGCATTCGGTATGCTTCCCGCAAGGGCGTAGCCGCTGCCGGAGTTGACGATGGCTTCCATGTTCTCCTGCGCCATTTTCTGATCCTCCACGATCAGTACCCGCTTCATAAAAATACCTCCAGTCCTTTTGGTACGGTTACTATCATCCGGAAATACGGACGTGACATTATGATCATTACTCCGCCCTCCCGCTCTACACGGCGGCGCAGGGTGGAAAGTCCTCCGCCCTCGGATATTTCCCTTTCGGGCGGACGGCCGTTGTTGGACACCACAACAGTGGCGTCGGTGTCGCTTTCGGTAAACTCCGCGTACAGTTCGGTGGCGTCGGCGTGGCGAACGGCGTTGGTCACGCATTCGCGCACGGCACAGGTGAGGATATACGCGGCGGTCTCGCTCCTGGGCAGTTCGCCGGTCTGGATGAACGCTATATTCAGCAGTCCGCAGGCTCTGCGTATCTGCAGAAGCATGTCCTCGTCGGGAGCGTCGTTGTTGTATTTCAGCATGGAAACGGCTCTCTTCCATTCCTCCGCAACGCTGTCGGGAATGTCCTCGGTGTTGTCGGCAGTCAGATATTTCTGCGCCGCCAGCAGGCATCTGCCCATCTGGTCATGGACACGCATTTTGGTGTTCATTATCTCTTCCTCACGGGTGGCCGTCACCACGTTTGCCGAGAGCCGCTGGAGTTCGGTCTGCACCCGCCTGAGCTGCTCGTTTTCCGCCATCAACTCTACCTGTCTGTTGTGCAGATCGGTCACGTCCGACACGGTGAACCGGGTATAGGGCTCACCGTACTCGTCGGTTACGGCGCGCCTGTCCAGCCTCAGTGCTTTGCCGTCGGGGAACACGAATATACTGCCGCTCCTTGTCACTCCGTCTATGGGAACAAAGTTTTCCTCAAGACATTCCTCAAGATCGGTGATATACTGCACATCTCTTCCGCATACGTCGAAGCTGAATCGGTACATCGACAGGTTGCACAGCACCGCGATTCCGCCTTTGTTGAAAAAGCATACGCCGGTGGGCAGATTGTCAAAGGCTTCCTTGATGGAGTTTTTGTTGAGGGTCTTGCGGTTCCTTGTTTCCCCCAGCATTATCCATACAATATAAGCCAGCGAAAACAGCGTGACCATCATCAGCAGCACATAGGGCACGCGCAGGCGAAGCCCCTGCCATGCTCCGGTGATGCGGCTGTTGACCTGCATTAGTGCATACAGTGTCACGTTGAGCAGAAAAACGATGCCCGTGGCGATTCGTCTTGACCGTCCTGCTCCCGTTTTGTGCATATAAACAAAGCCGCACACCAGCAGAAGCACGGTCAGCTGACTCAGGACAAGCAGAACGACCTGCTGAACCGAGCCGATATCGTAAAATCCTGTCATCATCTGCCGTCACCTCCTGCCGCCTTCAGCGAAAGGGTATAGCAGTTATCTTCCGAAACGCTCACCGCTATATCTTCCGACCTCAGCACGGTAAGATCAAGGCTGCATTCGGCATCAACGCAGGCATAGCAGCCGTCTTCACGGCAGAAAAACCGCACAAGCAGATTTCTCAGACCGTCAAACGCTTTTTCAACAACATATTCATAGAAGTCCAGCAGCTTCATCGCCTCGTTCACCGTTACATTTCTGCCCAACTGCACCGAACAGGCGCTGTTTATTCCGACAAGCCGAAGGTTCTTTACCATCTCCTCAACGCTGAGACGCAGTTCTTCCTCTTTGATACTGCCCGCCTGTTCATTGACAAGCATCAGATTGTTGCGGCGCTTGAGATAGGAACCCACCACAACAATGCGCCGCAGCAGTTCCTTCTTCTCCTCAGCATCGTCAATGGCTGTCAGCCTGTTGAGCCATTCATGCATGAGATTGATCTGGTGGGCCGTCTGTCTGTGCACCTCGTCATGCAGACGGTTCTGTTCGGTAAGGGTGCGGATTTTTCTCTTGATCTGATAGTTCTGTACCGACACCTCGTTTGAGTCTCTCAGTTCCTCGCGCACCACTGCCAGCTCATCCAGCAGTTCGAGCAGCTCCGACATATCCTCCTGCCAGAGGGCATATCCTCCACGAATCGCCGAGCCGGATACACGCATGCCTCCGTCCAGCATTATCGGCTCCTTCACTGCCTCGCTCATCTGTTCCTCTGTCATCATCAGAGCATCGTCCGAACGATAGCGCACGATGTAATTTGCATCTGCCACATTTACACCCAGCGCGGATTGCTTCAGCAGTTCCTCGTACTGTGTGTTGGACTGAACCAGTCCGGTTTTGATGCAGCTTTCCCATATGGCAACAACGGTAAAGCACAGCGCGGCGGTCATTTCGATAAAACCGAACAGGCCGGTATCAACGGCATACAGCACCGAGTACAGCACGCCTGTGCCGATCATTGCGATGGGCATCCAGATGGTTTTGTTTGTTCCGGGGATACGGCAGTGCTTCACCGCTTCCGCAATCATCATGGCAACGCCGAAGAAAATCCACACCACGGCAGCATAATACAGCCATTTGCGCTGATACTCATCCCAGCCCGCTTCATATCCCATATGGAAACGGAATGCCCACTGATGCAGATCGTTGGTCAGTATTCCAATAATCAGCACAACGGACGGAATGTACATCAGATGCCATTTCCAGGGCAAACGGTAGCTTTCCTGCCTGCCGATATGCTTTGCTGCAAACAGACAGAGCTGCGGGATAAGGATCATCGGAATATAAAATGCGTACCAGCACCACTGGCCGATCGGAAAGACATATCTGAACACTGTGTGCCGCAGTGTTCGCATAAGCATCCAGAATATCATCAGGACAACCAGCGCAATAAGATATCCGCGAATATTCTTATTGACGATGCGCTCATGAACCGACACTCCCCAGGACACCAGGATTCCCAGATAGATTACAATAACAATGACCTGAGAGAGTACATACATCACCGGGGAGGTATTCATTGTGATAACCCGCACAAAGTTGGCAAGCAGAAGCAGAAACACAACCAGAAGAACATTGATGGTATAGGTCTGGGTTCTGTCTTCCACAAGCCCCTGACGCTGCATAGAGTAATAGATTGCAAGCATCAGGCACTCGGTCAGTATGTAAGACACCGAAAGCCACTCAAAGCCGCGCGGCAGGAACTGTTCCGCCAGCCAGATCGCTATATTGCAGAACACGGCGCAGAGAAGAAGCACTGTATGCAGCCGGGATTTGATTCTTTTCTTTGCCGCGGAATAAACCGCAATGCCGACCATGGACAGCATGTATCCGATGAGATAAACATAGTAGAGGACATGAAGCGGCCCGTATTCACGAACCAGCCTTGTGGCTCCGTTTACAGACTCAATGTCCACGGAGCTGTAATATATCGGCAGAATACCGGGGCTTGTGGTAATGCCGAGCATAATAAACCCTATCGCAGCAAGCGCCACCAGCAGTCGGTTATCCGGTTTTATTCTGCAGAAACGCAGCACCATCATCAACAGAAAGAAGGGCAGAAACACGCTGCCCAGATATGAGATCCTGTTGGAGTTCAGCGCCGCTCCGAGATCCCGCGACAGCGACAGCATAAAGTAACCGAGATTACATATGGACACTGACACAAACAGCAAAACCAGCCACAGATCGCGCTTTTTATCCACGGAAACGCAGACTCCTACCATAACCAGCGAAACAAGCGCTGTGATTCCGTATGCTAATGACATTTACGGCACCTCGCAGACAAGGGTGCTCCCTTGCGGTAATTTGTGCTGCATGGATTTTGCAGCAGACACTTTGAGGTGATTATAGCATAGAGTGCATTGATTTTCCATATTTTCAAGTGCGCTCTGCATAGCAGCATAACCCTGCGTTTGCAGGCAAAGGCAGCCAGCCTTCTCCCGCATCGGAAGCAGGCTGGCTGCCTTTTTTCTACACCCTCCACTCAATGGTTATCTTGTCATCGGCAATGCGTATAACATTCACAAGCTGATCGAGCACTATCCGGCGGTCAGCAAAGGAAAGGTGCTCCCAGTTCTCCAGATGGCTTGTGATCTCGCTAACCTGCACCTTGTTCCTGGAGGTCAGCCCGGCAATGCGGCAGGTAAGGTCGGCGCGAAGTGTGTCCAGTTCCTCCACACGCCGATTGATGTGTTTGAACAGCGAATCGCTTGCTTCGGGAAGCCTCTCGAGCAAAGAGGCTATCTCCTTGTCGCAGGCAGTCAGCTCAAGCTGCAGAGCAGTCAGCTCGGGATCAGCTCTGTCATGCTTTTTCTTGTGCAGGCTTGTAAACTCCGCCAGCTTCTGCTGCATCTGGTCGTAGATTATCTGCTCAATCTCGTCGGTGTGCAGGCTCCCTGCCCCCTCACATGCCTTGGCGTTCATTCGATGGGAGCAGAGCAGATAGCGCACCTCCTTGCCCTTGTATCTCTTATCCACCAGAGCATAGCCGCATCGGGCGCACTTGACCTTGCCGGCAAGCCATGTGTTCTTGGCTTTCTGGGTTGGCTGTACCTGCTTTGAACGCAGGCATTTTTTACGGCAGGTCAGCCATATTTCCGAATCGACGATACCCTCATGAGGCGCAAGGACGATGCAGTTGCCGTTCATGTCGGTAGTTTTTCGCCCCTGTGCGTCCTTGCCGGTGTAATAATAACAGCCGTTGGTGCCGATGAAATCCTCCGGCCGATTTGTTATCACTGCTCCCTGAGACTCAAAGAATTTGTATACATCAAGGTCGGCGCGCACATAGATTGGATTGCGCAGTATATCTGCAATTCTCGGGCGCTCCCAGTCCTTGCCGCGCTTGGTGATACCTCGCTGCTGCAGAGCGGAGATAATGTCGCCGTAGGAGGTGTCGGGCTTTGCGTACATCTCATATATGAACCGCACCACCTCGGCTTCGTCCTCACGGGCGGCATATTTCGAAGTCTTCTTGCCGTCAATCATTATCGGCTCAAGCTGAAAGCCGTAGGGTACTGGGCCGCCCATATAGAAGCTGCGCTGGCTTCGGGCGTAATAGGCGTCGGCAACGCGCTTCTGTATGGTTTCACGCTCAAGCTGGGCAAAGACGATACAGATATTGAGCATGGCTCTGCCCATAGGCGAGGAGGTATCGAACTTCTCCGTACTTGACACAAAGTCTACCCGGTACTTATCAAACTCCGCCATCATCGATGAGAAGTCGAGTATGGAACGGCTGATTCGGTCGAGCTTATAGACGATCACCCGATTGACCTCACCGTTCTTTATATCCTCCATAAGTACACGAAAATTAGGACGATTGGTGTCCTTGCCGGAAAAGCCGCGGTCAATATAGATGCGGCACTCTTCTCCTCGCGCCTCGTATTTGCAGAATTCTATCTGGCTTTCGATGGATATGCTGTCGGCTCTGTCCACCGACTGCCGTGCGTATATTGCTGTCATTGATTTATCAGTCCTTTCAAATAATAAAGACCGCTGCGATCAATCTATCGCAACAGTCTTTGTCAGTCCATTGTGCGGATCGGTTCTTCATACTTGCTGAAGATGTCGAACAGCACCTCTTCAATTTTTCTTCTATCCTCATCCGCAGCCTCATCGGCTTTCGGCATAATGTGTTCTATTGTGAATCTGGGCTTCTGGTCAGCGCCGGTAAAAGTCATCAGGCTATCACCTCCACATCATAATTTATTTTCGTTCGGCAGCATTTAGACCATCGGACAATCATCTCGCATCGTTCCTTTTTCTCTGCTGCTGTCTGTGCCACTGCTCGAGCAGTTTGAATATGGTGTCCTCCATCTGCTGTGTGGTGTAGCTTTTAGGGAAATACTCACGCACACGCTCGGCAGACAGCTTGATTTTCTCTCGTTGGTTGGGTTTCTCTTCACTCATGATTGCGAAGATGACCTCGGCGGTGAGCCTGCCTTCCTGCGACAGCTTCTTCATGCGCTGTGCCTGCGAGAGGGACGGCGTGCAGTCCTCGCTTTCGATAGTGTCGAGCAAGGTGTACTGCTCCTGTTCGGTAAGGTAGGACAGCTCCACCGCAGGGGTGAATGCAATTCGTTTGTCGTCCACGAGGTCGAGCAGTTCGGGGATGAGGTGGGTAAGGCGGATATAGCGCTGCACTTGATTGCGACTATCACCCGATTCAACAGCTATCTTTTCGTCTGCTCTTAACTTCGTCCCAACTTGGGACGAAGTTAAATCCGTCCGCTTCCCCTGTCTGCTCAACGCCTCCAGTTTCAGCTTGTAGGCAAACGCTTTCTCGCTGGGCAGGATATTCTCTCGATGAAGGTTACTGTCCACAAGAGCGATTGCCGCGGAATCTCGGTCGAGGGCATAAATTAAGGCAGGTACTGTTTCCAGTCCTGCCTGTCTTGCCGCGTATAATCTTCTGTGCCCCGATATGATTTCGTATTTGCCCTCTTGGTCAAGTGTTCTGACCGTCAGCGGCACCATAATGCCATTTGTCTTGATGCTTTCCACCAGCGCCGTCATCTCCTCGTTGTCGACCACTTTGTATGGGTGGTTATCAAAAGGAATAAGGCTTTCAATTGAAAGCGATTCAATTTTGTTTTTCAATATAAATACCTCTCTTTGTCTTTCTGTTTTGGTTTCGTGTAGGTCTCGATTTCTCTCTGCCGCTCTTTTTCGAGCAGGTCTTTGATTTTCGGGATATGCTCGGCGATGCGCTCCGCTTCTTTCAACTTAAGCCGCAAAGGCTTTATCTGCGCGGAAATCTCCCGGCGCTGTGCCTTGAGCTGTTCCTTGTCCTCGGGTGTTTTGGCTCGGCGGATACGCTTATCGACTTCGTACCGCTGATTTTCCAATTCCGAAATCTCATTCTTCGTCTGAACGACAAAATCGCCGACCGCCGCTTCGGACAGCAGACCGTAGTCCGCAATGGACCGACGCTCGGCGATATAGTCTTCGATGTTCCGTACCTCATGGCGAAGCTCGGGCGACAGCGGCTGCCATATCGTTTTTGCCGCTTCTTTTACCAGCTTCAGCAGCGCTATGAACAGGTCATAGTAGATGTCTGCAAGGTCCTGCGTGAGTACGCTTCGCTCATCAAGCTCTCTGCGCAAACGAATGATGAATGCATATTCTGTTGGGTATCTTTGCATCTGTTTGGTCAGATACATCGGAACGTCAATCCAACCGTATCTGTTCTGCTCAAACTGTTCCTCCATCGCTTCGTAGGTGTATCTCGTTCCCAGTTTGTCGATGCGTGCTGCCCTCTGCCAGTCGGGTGCCTTGACCGAAATGTGCTTGTAGTCCTCGCCGCTTCGTATCACCTCATAGCCCATCCTCTGCAATGCTGTTTCCAGTTCCGCAAATGACCGCACGAAGGACAGCGCCGTGTCCACATCACGCCGAAGCATATCACGGTGGGTCAGCTTGCCCGCCTTGTGCGGCCAGTATTCGCCCTTACTGCCGCCGAAGAAGCTGGAGTTCTCCTGCACGCTCTTGCCTCGCTCACGGCATATCTCGTCGGATATCTCCCGAAGACGCATATGGTCACGGATATGGTTGCCGTACTTTTTGCCCGTCTTGAAAGACACAGAGTTCACTATGAAATGATTGTGCAGATTATCCGTATTGAGGTGCGTCGCCACAACAATCTCGTACTCGTCGCCCCACATCTGACGTGCCGTTTCCATGCCGATTTCGTGTGCTTCCTCAGGTGTCAGCTCGCCGCTGACAAAGCTCTGGAAGCCGTGGTATGCCACATTGCCGCCCATCTTGCCAAACCGCCGCTTGGTCTCAATCATTCGCTCGTAGGCTCGCTGTTTCGGGCAGTTTATCGCCGACACGAACATCATCTGCTCGGTCTTGTGTGCATCGGCAATGTAGCCGAGTGACTGCTTCAGATCATCGGTCAGCACGGTCTTTTCGGGATTTCGGGCGTACTCGATTACGTCTTTCAGCCTGCCCTTCACAGGCCAGAAGCCTGTTGATGCCATCAGTTATCACCTCCCCTCGTCGATTGTTTTATTA
>JAZSQO010000014.1:0-8877 GCA_045538015.1 Acutalibacteraceae bacterium
CTTGATCTGGCCGGGATATTCAAGCTCGTTTTCGATGCGGGCGCAGATCTCGCGGGCCACAAGGATCATATCCTCGTCCTTGATGACCTCGGGAAAGTCGGGTCGTAGCCATGTCGTTCTGTGGGCCAAGGAGTTGTACAAAAGGATTGTCTTCCTAAGACCGCTTGGCCTTCCGACTTAGATTGACCTTGATCTGGCCGGGATATTCAAGCTCGTTTTCGATGCGGGCGCAGATCTCGCGGGCCACAAGGATCATATCCTCGTCCTTGATGACCTCGGGACGGATCATTACGCGCACCTCGCGGCCGGCCTGAATGGCGTAGCTGTGTTCGACACCGGGGAAGGACTCCGCGATCTCTTCCAGCTTCTTGAGCCGCTTGATGTAGTTCTCCACATTCTCGCGGCGGGCGCCGGGACGGGCTGCGGAGATGGCGTCGGCGGCCTGAACAAGACAGGCCAGCACGGACTGAGCCTCAACATCGCCGTGGTGGGCGTGGATAGCGTGGATGATGTACTCCTGCTCCTTGTACTTGCGGGCCACATCGACGCCGATGGAAACATGGCTTCCCTCGGTCTCGTGGTCGATGGACTTGCCTATGTCGTGCAGAAGGCCGGCGCGGCGGGCGGGAGCGGGGTCAAGACCCAGCTCGGGGGCCATGAGGCCGGCAATGTAGGAAACCTCAAGAGAGTGCTTGAGCACATTCTGGCCGTAGCTTGTGCGGTAACGCAGCCGTCCAAGCAGCTTGACCAGTTCGCCGTGCAGGCCGATGACGCCGGCCTCCAGCACGGTCTTCTCGCCCTCGGCCTTGATGGTGGCGTCCACATCGCGGCGAGCCTTTTCCACCGTCTCCTCGATGCGGGCGGGGTGGATGCGGCCGTCGGTGATAAGACGCTCCAGAGCGATGCGGGCGACCTCGCGCCGCACCGGGTCAAAGGACGAAAGGGTGATAGCCTCGGGTGTGTCGTCGATAATAAGATCCACACCGGTGGCGGTTTCAAGGGCGCGGATGTTGCGGCCCTCGCGGCCGATAATGCGGCCCTTCATTTCGTCGTTGGGAAGAACAACAACCGACACGGTCGCCTCGGCGACGTGGTCGGCGGCGCAGCGCTGAATGGCCAGAGAGATGATGTTGCGGGCCTCTTCGTTGGCCTCGTCCTTCACCTGCTGTTCCATTTCAAGCACTCTCGCGGCTTTTTCGTGAGCCAGCTCGCTGTCCAGACTGCGGAGCAGGTGCTCCTTGGCCTGTTCGGCGGTAAAGCCCGAAATGCGCTCCATCAGATCCATCTGGCACTTCTTGAGCTCCTCGGCTTCGGCCAGCTTGGCCTCGGCCTGCTTGATCTTGCCGGCCAGCTGATCCTCACGCTTCTCAAAGTTCTCCAGCTTCTTGTCCAGAGTTTCCTCCTTCTGCTGGATGCGGCGCTCCTGCCGCTGGACCTCGTTGCGGCGTTCACGAAGCTCCTTGTCGCTTTCGTTGCGCAGGCGATGGATCTCGTCCTTGCCTTCGAGGATGGCTTCCTTCTTGCGGGCCTCGGCGGTCTTATAGGCCTCGTTCACGATGCGCTTGGCCTCTTCCTCCGCGGAGCCGATGGTAGCTTCGGATATCTGCTGACGGCGCAGCATACCGTAGTAAAGACCTCCGGCGAATGCCGCTCCGCCCACGAGCAATGCAATGATTAATACCCAATACCATTCCATAATCTGTGTGGTGCTTACCTCCTTTTCTGTGCGGAACCGACTGACGCGGCTCCTTGATTTTTTATTATTTCTGTGCTAAAACCATGGCGCGGGTGCGTCACGCCCGCTCACGCCTGTAAGTATATACCAAAATATCACTCGATAAATACCTGCAATACGCTATTGTCTATTCTACCTCGCGTTGGTGTTCTGTGTCAAGAATAAATATTTGTTTTGAGTGAAATTGGCGATTTTTTGGAGAATTCGGCCCGGCAGTGGAAAGGCGTCGGCCGAATGGCTGCTGAAACAGGCAAACCCCGCACAGCTGTGCGGGTTTTGCGGTTGTGCTGATGTGGATTGGAAACTTTCGGGGCTTCCCTGCTGTCAGATGTACACGTAGATGGCCGGGCGCACGCCTATACGGTAGAAGTTGACCGGAGTGCCGCCGGCTACGATTGCACCCCAGAAGTCGACGCAGTCGGCATACTCCTCTCTGCCGGACGAGCGCAGCCACCAGCAGCAGTTGCCCGTGGTTTTACCCTCGTCAGCTCCGTTATATACGGCATAGGGAGTGGGAGAGGCCTGACGGCTGCTGTCGCTGAGATAATTATTGGCCTCGGTCTCGCTCAGGCAGAACACATAATCGTCGGTGTAACACTGCTTGCCGCTGCAGTCCGTGGTGCAGATGTCGGAAAGCATAATGAACTCGCGGTCGTCGGCACTGAAGACCTTGCAGTAGAAGTCTGTGTTGAGCCACTTGCGCAGATCGGACTGCTCCCAGGCAGCATTGCCGGGGGAGCAGTCAAAGTCTCGGGCGTCGATGACCTGCTCGGTTATCAGCAGCGCCCGGCCCTCGGAACGGTCGATGTCCAGCACACGCCATTCCAGAGGTGAGGTGTTATGGTGGATGTCGGTGTAGTATTTTCCGAAGGTGACAATGTCGCCCACCTCGCAGTCGGGTGAGGCGAAGGGGCCTGCAGGTGCAGTGGTCGACTCCGTGGGAGGCGGTGTGAGGATGCACACCGGGTAATCGGTCGGCGATGTAATGGTGCATTCCGTCTCGTCCACCGGAGCCATACATCCGGCAACGAGAGAAAAAACGGCGAGAACAGCCAGGAAAACGCACATCGCCCGGAGGTCTGTGCTTCCGGAGCCGACTGTTTCCTTATTCGCTTTTTGCTTCAGTTTTCTCATCGGCCTTCTCCTCGGAAGTGACTTTGCTCTTCTCCCTGCGCTTTTTTACCCGCGTAGAGATAGCCATCACGATGCCGGCGATGATGGCAATGATGGCGAGGATGTTTGCGATAAGCTCCGCAACGCCTGCGAACGTGGAGCAGTTTGCGGAAAACCACTCGGAGACGCTGAGATAAATTGCTGTCATGGTAAATGTACTCATAATAATGTTCCCCTTTGTTCAAATGAAATTTTTGGTGCTATTTTTGGTGCTGTTTATAATCGGGACAGCCCCGAGTTTCCCTGTTGTCAGATGTACACATAGATGACCGGACGCACGCCCTTGCCGGAACTGTTGACATTAGTGCCGCCAACCATGATCGTGCCCCAGAAGTCGACGCAGTCGGCGTTCTGTTCGTAGCCCACCGAGCGGAGCCACCAGCAGCAGTTGCCGGTGGTTTCACCCTCGTAGATTCCGTTGGAAACAGCGAAAGGAGTGGGAGTGGCCTGACGGCTGACGTCCGAATTGAAGTACTTGTAGGCTTCGGCTTCGCTCAGGCAGAACACATAATCGTCGGTGTAATACTTGACCTTTGAGTAGTCCATGGTGTAGATGCTGGAGTGCTGGATATAATTGCGGTCGTCGTCGCTGAAGGCGTCGAAGTAGAAGGAATTATTGAGCCAATCGCGCAGGTCGGAATTCTTCCACGGAATATTGCTGTGGGAACTGTCAAAGGATTTGCAGTCGATGGCCTGCTCGGTTATCAGCAGCGCCACGCCTGCGGAGCGGTCGATGTCCAGCACACGCCATGTCAGAGGTGAAGTGTGGGAGCTGCTGCCGATATAATATTCGCCGAAGCTGACAGTACCGCCAACTCTGATGTTGGAAAAATGAGGGGGCACAGTGGTAGTAGAGGTGGTAGAAGTAGTAGAAGTAGTGGAGGTAGTAGTGGTCGTGGTAGTGCTGCTTGTTGTGGTGATTTCGGGTTCGGAAGTAGAAGAGGGTGGATTTATTACCGGAGGAGTGCCCGAATCCGTGGGAACGCAGCAGTTGGGCAAGATGGCCAGACAAATAAGAATCAGCAGGACAGCGATTGCCACGGGGATGAGCTTTTTCAGCTGGGCTTCTCTCTCCTCGCTGGAGCCGGTCCGAATTATGATGACAGCGGCCACGAGGCTGGCGATAATTGTGACGATGGTAACTACGCTCACAATTATGCTCAGAGTTTCCTCAAGAGCGGAACGGTTTTCGGAATACCAATTGGAAAAACTGGAATAAATAACTGCCATGTCGAAGGTGCGCATGATGCTGAAATTCCTCCTTGTTTTTGGTGGTTTTTCTGTGATGGTATTTTGTGCCACTTTTAAAAAATTATAAAACCAATGTCGGAATCTGTCAACAAATGAACGGAAGAAAAACTTTTTTTACACACTTTTCTGTTACAGAATAAAACAGATGCGGTCAGGAGCAGAGCAAAGAACCCACGAGCTTCCGGCAGGGAAGGAGACAAAATTTCATTTCAGGAAGGAGACAAAATTTTATTTCTGCTTATTGACATAATCCGCGCGGTGCGCTAAACTAACAATAATAGAAAATCAGACACCATATTCATCAAAGGAGGATCTACTGAATGAATAACAACGGCAATCTCTTTGACCAGGTGGTCAACGACAATCGCCAGCCGGGCAACAACCTTGCTATCGCTGCCCTCGTGCTGGGTATTCTTTCCGTGCTCATGGGAGCGGTCAACCTTCTTTCCTTCATGGGCGTCCTCGGAGGCGTGACCGTCAGCGGCGGTCTGGTCGCCGGTATCGTGGGTGCCGCTCTTGCCGGCTCCGCCAAGAAGAAGGGCAACACCAGCAGCATTTGCTCCTCCGGTCAGGTGCTGAGCGTTATCGGCATCGTCGCCAACGCCCTGCTGACCGTTGGCTGTCTGGGCTGTGCCGGCTGCGCTTCCTGCGCTGTCTGCGCCATGTACGCCGGTATGATGGCCTAAAAGACCGACAACCGATCGAGAAAAGACTAAAAAAGATGAGGAGTATACTAAATGGATAACAATATCAACAACAATCTGAATCCCGAGATCACTCCCGAAAATATCGCAGAGACTGCCGCTGAGGCTGTCGAGGTCGTCGAGGCTTCCGTAGAAGCCGCTGCCGAAGCCGACGAAGCTCCCGTTGAGGCCGCCGCTGAGGCTGTCGAGGCTCCCGTTGAGGCTCCCGTAGAGGCCGCTGTCGAGGCTCCCGCCGCAACAGTCGCCGAAGCTGCCGCTGAGGTCGCCGCCGCTGCCGCTGTGGCTCAGACCGCTGCCGACCTTGACATTCCCAAGGGCTTCTGTGAGCCGGCTCCCGTCGAGGTCATCGAGCCTACCGGTGATATCGAAGCCCAGACCCAGAGCGCTGCCATCGCCGCCGCTGCAGCCGCGGCAGCTCCCGTGGTTTACACCGCTCCCGGCTCCAAGAAGACCGATATGCTTTCCGCTGTGGGCTTTGTGCTGGGTCTGCTTTCTCTCATCATGGCGTGGACTCAGTATTTCTGCTACGCCTGCATCCTGTTCGCCATCGCCGCCCTCGTCATCTGCAACAAGGTCAAGAAGGAAGTTGCCGAGGATAAGCTGGCAAAGGCAGGTGTAGTGCTCGGCATCATCGGTCTGATCCTCAGCTGCCTCACCTCCATCAGCTGCGCCGCCTGCGGCAGCATGAGCACCGACATCGAGGACGATCTGGAAAGCTATCTGAGCGAGAACGGCTACTCTGAGGCCGACCTCGACGAGTTCCAGCAGTTCCTCGAGGAATATCAGCAGGAATACAATATCGATATCGACAGCAACTGGTAAGATATCATTACAGCATAATCGATTGAAAGCGTCCTTCGGGGCGCTTTTTTTCGTGCCGCGCATACTTTCTTCCGCGGTGAATACAATAATATCGACAGCCTGTGAGGCAGAAAAGAGGCGCAGTTCCTAATTTTCTGTGAATCGGTTGAAAATACACACTTTCCGGGGTATAATCAAAGCGCGGAACATTCCGTTTTTTGCAACGACATTCCCCACGCGGTATATCCGCCACGAAAGGAGAGCATCGCTGTGAATCGACCTCATATGAACATCAATACATTCTTTGAAAAAATAAAGGGTAAGTCGGTGGCCTTCTGCGGCATCGGCATCACCAACGCGCCGCTGGCGGAAATGTTTCTCCGGCGGGGCTTTGAGGTGACGGTGTGCGACCGGCGGGAGCCTTCTCAGGAGAGCGAGGCCATCCGGCGGCTGAGAGCCATGGGCGCCTCGGTGCGCCTCGGCCCCGATTACCTCAGCGGCCTTGAGGCGGACATTGTTTTCCGCACTCCCGGCCTCAACTGGAACGACCCGGCTCTGGCCGAGCTGAGCCGCAAGGGAGCCGTGATAACCAGCGAGATGGAGGTGTTCTTCCGGGTGTGCCCGGCGCACACCATCGCCGTGACCGGCTCCTGCGGAAAGACCACCACCGCCGCCATCATCGCCCGGATGCTGGAATCCTCGGGCAAAAAGGTGTGGATGGGCGGAGGCATGGGCAGCGCCATGTTGCCCGACGCGGAAAAGATGTCGCCGGAGGACTGGGTGGTGTGCGAGCTGTCCAGCTTCCACCTCATCTCCATGCGTGAATCTCCCGAGATCGCCCTTGTGACCAACATCTCGCCCAACCACCTCAACGCCCACCGTGACATGGCCGAGTATGTGGACGCCATGGCCAACATCTGCCGTCACCAGTCCTCCTTTGACCGGCTGGTGGTCAACGGCGACAGTCCGGAATGCCTCCGCATGGCCGAGGGACAGAGGGCGCGGCTGATGACCTTCTCCCGGACGGCAAAGCCGGAGCGCGGCGTCTGGACGGATGAAAAGGGCGACATCCGCGTCACGGACGGACAAGGCGAGCGGGTCATAATGAACCTGCGGGACATCCGCCTGCCCGGAATGCACAACGCGGAGAATTTCATGGCCGCCATATGCGTCACCGCCGGACTGGTGCGGGACGAGGATATCCTCTCGGCGGCTCACCTTTTCTGCGGCGTGAGCCACCGCACGGAGTTCGTGCGCTGCGTGGACGGCGTGAGCTATTACAACGACTCCATCGCCACCACTCCCGAGCGCACGGTAAAGGGAATGCTCTCCCTTTTTGACCGGCGGATGGTGCTCATCGCCGGCGGCCTTGACAAGAATCTTCCCTTTGAGGACTTTGCCCGGGCGGTGTGCGGCCGGGTCGCGGTGCTGATACTCATGGGCGCCGCCGCCGACACCATCGAGCGGGCGGTGCTGGGATGCGGGGAATATGACCCCGAAAAGCTCCGGGTGATCCGTGTGGAAAATATGGCTCAGGCGGTCAGCGCGGCGGCAGCCAACGCCGGCGACGGCGATGTGGTCGCCCTTTCTCCGGCCTGCGCCTCCCTTGATATGTACAGTGATTTCGAGGAGCGGGGCAGAGACTTCATCCGTCAGGTGGAAAGCCTGCGTCCCACCGCCCTGCCCCATCAGGACGACGACGAGGATTATAATCTCTGACCTGCAAGGACATAACAATATAAAGGAAAGTAGCTGAAGCCCGATGAAAAAACGCCGCAGGCACGGCGAGGAGATATCCGCCGCCGATCGGTCGGTTCAGAACACGGCCATGATAGCCGTGGCGGTCATAATAGCGGCACTGTTTCTGCTGACGGCGGCTCAGTCCGGAATGTTCGGCAGGGAAAGCTGCGCGGAGGCATCCGTCCCTTCGGCAGGTGACGCTTCTGCCAGCCCTTCGGACGTGCCGGTGGTGAGCGAGACGGATACCAGCGGCAGTGACGCGCCCGTATCCGGCGGCGACGTGACCTCGCCCACCGACGCCATTGTCGTCTATTATCCCGAGGTGCACATCGAGGGCATTACCCTGCCCGAGGAATACGGCGCCGGCCTCTTTGATCCCGAGGCGGCCATGTGGCTTATAAATGAGTACCGCGCCCAGAATGGGCTGTATCCCCTTCTTTCGGCGGACTTCGGCCTGCGGCAGGTCAGCCGCATCCGGCTGGAAGAAATTTCCGGGCTGTTTTCCCATCAGCGGCCGGACGGCACCGCCTTCTCCACGGTCTACGACCAGACCGGGCTGTTTTACCGCAGCTGTGCCGAGAATCTGGCTCTGGGTCAGTACACCGCCGAAGAGGTAGTGCGGGACTGGATAGAGTCGGACACCCACCGGGCCAATCTGCTGTCCGATCAGGTCATCCGGATGTGCGTGATGACCGCTCCGGCGCAGGACGGACGGCAGGCGTGGGTCTTTGAGGCCTACACGCCCCAGTAATTCCCCAAGGGAAATCAGAAGGATCGGAAGAAAAATATGCTTGCAAATCTTGTTACCGTGGGCACTCAGGTGCTCATACTGTTCGCCATGATAGCCATCGGCTTTGTGCTGAACAAAACGAAAATGGTGGACGAAAAGGGCGTGAGCGGCATGACCAACACGCTGCTGTGGGCGGTCACGCCCTGCCTGATAATCGAGACCTTTTCCCGCCAGTTCGACAAGGAGCTGGCCATCTCCCTCGGAATGTTCGCCCTTGCCTCCCTGCTGGGGACGGCGCTGGCGGCGGTGCTCTCCATGGTGCTTTTCCGCCGCTTTGGCAAGGACTGGGCCATAATGACCTTTGCCGGAACCTTTTCCAACTGCGGTTTCATGGGTCTGCCTCTGGCCGACGCCCTTTTCGGAGCCGAGGGAGTGATGTTTGCCTCCATCTTCGTGGTGACCTTCTATGTCACCCAGTGGACCTTCGGCTACGGCGTGCTGTCCGGCGGCATCTCGGTCAAACGGATGCTGCTCAATCCCGGTGTGCTGGGTCTGCTGGTGGGTCTGCCGCTGTTCTTCTTCTCGGTGACTCTGCCCGGGCCGGTCATGCAGGTGGTGGGCTCGGTGGCCGACATCAACACTCCGCTGGCCATGATAGTCATCGGCTGTCACCTCGCCCGCACCAACCTTGGCAAGGCCCTCGGTGACAAGCGGGTGTATGCCGTCTGCGCCGTGCGGCTGGT
>JAZSQO010000190.1:0-9503 GCA_045538015.1 Acutalibacteraceae bacterium
TTTAGGCAATACCGCATAATTCTAAGTACGATATTGCGCAGTCAGATTTTTCGCCAGACGATGCAAAAAGCGGAGTCAATACTCTATGTATTGACGAGCATTTTTGTGAAGTATGACGAAAAAGATGCAAGCAAGATCGTGCTTAAGTTCTAAAACGGGAATTGTGCGGTGTTGCCTTTATATAGAGGTGATGACTTGACAAGGTGGAAACAGAAGCTCGGCCTGAAGTTCAAGGAGGCCTTTGTGGCTGTAATGCCCGTCGTGGCCATCCTGCTTATCCTGAGCTTTACCATAGCCCCGATGCCCACCGGCGTCATGATGAGCTTCCTGACCGGCGCCGCGCTGGTTATGGTAGGCATGATGTTCTTTACCCTTGGAGCGGAAATGGCCATGACGCCCATGGGAGAAAAGGTAGGCGCCAAAATGACCCAGAGCCGCAACGTGCTCCTGATCGTCGTTCTTGCGTTTTTGCTGGGTGTGATAATCACGATCTCGGAGCCTGATCTTCAGGTTCTGGCCGAGCTCGTGCCGTCCATTCCCAATCAGGTAATCATCCTTGCCGTCGCGCTGGGCGTGGGGCTCTTTCTGGTGGTAGCCATACTGCGTATGCTGCTTGGCATTCCCCTCGCGCCGCTGCTGGTGGTGCTGTATATTATAGCCTTTGTGCTTACATTCTTTGTGCCCAACGAATTCCGCGCCATAGCCTTTGACTCGGGCGGCGTTACCACCGGCCCCATGACTGTTCCCTTTATCATGGCGCTGGGCATCGGCGTGTGCGCCATCCGTGACGACAAGCACGCGGCCAACGACAGCTTCGGTCTGGTTGCCCTCTGCTCCATCGGGCCTATCCTCGCGGTTCTGGTGCTTGGAATGCTCTACCACCCCGACGGAGGCCAGAGCGAGGGCATTGTTGCTCACGATGTGGAAACCTCCCTCGAGCTGAGCAGAATGTTTGCCGGCGAATTTCCCGAATATATGCTGGAGATCGCCATATCTCTGCTGCCCATAATTGTTTTCTTCGGCCTTTTTCAGATTTTTTCCCTCAGGCTTCACGGCCGCGTCCTGAAGAAGATCATCATCGGTCTTGTGTACACCTACATAGGACTTACCCTCTTTATGACCGGCGCCAATGTGGGCTTCATCCCCGCGGGCAATTATCTTGGCAGTGTGCTGGGTGAATCCTACAAGTACATCCTCGTGCCTATAGGCGCGCTGATCGGCTTTTTCATCGTCAAGGCCGAGCCTGCGGTGTATGTGCTCAATCAGCAGGTCGAAGAGCTGACCGACGGAGGCATTTCGGCAAAGGCCATGGGCGTGAGCCTGTCGGTGGGCGTGTCGATATCCGTCGCCCTTGCCATGACAAGGGTCATCACCGGCATTCCCATCATCTACTTTCTGCTGGTGGGCTACGCCATCGCGCTGGGACTTTCCTTTGTTACACCCAAGATATTCACCGCCATCGCCTTTGATTCGGGCGGCGTTGCCTCCGGCCCTATGACGGCTACCTTCCTGCTGCCTCTGGCTCAGGGAGCCTGCGCCGCGCTGGGCGGCGACATGACCAGCGACGCTTTCGGCGTGGTGGCCATGGTCGCAATGACTCCCCTTATCACCATTCAGGTTCTGGGACTTGTCCACCGCATCAAGCAGAAAAAGGGACATCCCGCCGACCTTGCCCTCGCCCAGTTTGAGGACAACGACATTATTGAGCTGTAAAGGAGTGAAGATATGAGCCAATTATTCATGCTGGTCACCATAACCGACCGAAATCAGGCAAAGAAATTCAATACCTTCTACTCCGAAATGGGGCTGGATGTTTCCATCAACACACTGGGACACGGCACCGCCGCCAGCGAGATACTGGACTATTTCGGGCTGGAAAACAACGAAAAGGCGGTCATGCTTCACTTTGTCACCGATGAGACATGGCAAACCGTAAAGAAAGCCCTTCAGACCAGGATGAAGATAGAATTCCCCGGAACGGGCATCGCCTTCACCATCCCGGTAAGCAGCGTGGGCGGCAAAAAGACATTGAATTATATGACTTCCGGTCAGACCTATATCAAAGAGGGGGAAACCACATTGAAGGACACAAAATATGAGCTTCTGGTGGTGATTGCCAATCAGGGCTACACCGAGCTTGTGATGGATTCTGCCAGAAAGGCAAAGGCATCGGGCGGCACGGTTATCCACGCAAAGGGCACCGGCGGCCATTCTGCGGAAAAATTCCTCGGCGTTACGCTTGTTCCTGAAAAGGAGATGCTGTTCATTGTCACCAGGAGCGACCGCAAGAACGACATCATGCGCGCCATTATGGACGAGGCCGGAGTGGAATCGAAGGCCGGAGCCGTCGTTTTCTCTCTGCCCGTAACCGACACCGCGGGAATGCGGCTGATGGAGGTCACGGAGGAGTAACGCCGCTACCGGTATTCAGTCAAAAAAAGAAAACACCAAGGAAAGATGGATATGAAAAAAATTGTTGCCTTTCTCACCGCGGCGGTGCTTATTCTTTCCGCCGGCGGCTGTGTTGACCGGGACATCGCCGAACGATTCCGGGAAATCTACGGCGTCGAGCGCTCCTTTGAGGAATACTGCGGCGACAGCAACACCTACCGGCTGCGGGCCGAGCTGCGAAGCTCAGCGCTGCAGTTATATCTGAAGAAGGACGGACACGGCCAGTGGAGCGGCAGCCTTGGCTATTATGAATGGGGCACTGCCATCGAGAAAATACCGGCGTTCATCGACGGCGAGGAGCTGGTGGTGTGTTCCGTTCCGGAAAAGCGTGTGCCAATGGAGACCATCCTTCTTTACCGGCACTTTGACGCGGACGAGTGCACCGTTGAACAGGCTCTTTTCATGTCCTTTGACCACCCACTTGAGGAGGTGAGCGGCAGCTGCCCTCCCGACCGGCTCAGGCCCTACGCGGAAAGGCTGTACACCGAGCTGTTCTCCTGTCTGACCTCCTTTGAGCGCGAGGACGATTACTTCAAGGCCGTTGAACAGCTCAAATCCTACACCTACAACAGAAACCTGATGTACCGGGAGCATCCCAGCCATCTTCTGACCCTTGGCTTTGACGGAGACAAAGCCAATCTGTGGGATCCCGGCTTTGGCGCGCATAGCCAGATAAGCCTTTTTCTCTCCGAGAACACCCAATACATCCCATAAAATCAAGCCGTCCCGCTGAAGAGAGGGACGGCTTTTTTCGCATACGGCACAAAACCGGAGCGGTACAGCGTCGTTGGCTGTACCGCTCCGGTTAAATGCTCAAGAGGATTTTTCTTTCCGCAAAATTCGGACATGGAACGCTGCTTGGCCGTCGTTTCTCTATTTGGAGTTATCAGGCATCCGCACTATTTCTTGTCCTTGAACAGATATCGGAAGTAGTCTGTATCCAGCACTCCGTCACAGTAGCGGATTTTGTTGCGGACAATGGCAGAAACAGTTTCCACGTAGCCGTCAGGAATATCAATATCCGGATCGGACGGGATAAATTCGTTCTGGATGGCAAAGTATGTGCCGTAATCCGTTTTCCAGTCATATCCGATATTGAACACCAGCGCCTCCGTGCCGGATAACACATCCCGTCCGGGAAGCAGCCTCGAATCGTATTCCACGCCAAAAAGGTTGGAAAGAGTCGGAAGAATATCAAGGCTGAAGGTGGGAGAGTCCACGACAATCGGCTCCATATCTTCCAGACAGCCGCTCCAGAGAATCAGAGCCGAATGATCCATTTCAAAGTTATTGGTCACTTCGTAACCGTACAGCTCCGACAAATTCGGGAAATAGCCGGACGCGCCGCCTCCGTCCAGACCATAGGGAAAATGATCGCCGGCCAGACATATCACCGTGTCATCCGCAATGCCGGCCTCCTCCAGCTGTTCCACGAGGTAAGTCATGGCGTCCTCCAGCTCCAGCTGCGCGGCTAAATATCCAAGTACCGCTTCAGAGTATTCCAGATGCTCAACACGGTGGAAATGCTTGGCGACAAAAGCATGGCAATTGGCAAAATAATTGCTGTGTCCGCTGTAAGTCATGTAGTAAACATTGAACGGCTGGCAGTTGATATAATCCTTCAGGGATCCCTTGAACATCTCCACATCACTGGTGGGATTCTGAAGAGTAAGATATTTTTCCATTCCGTTGCCGAATCCAACAAACCCTTCGGAATAGCCAAGGTTCTTGTGGGTCAGATTGCGGTTGTAGAATTTATAGTCGTTATTGTGATAGGCCCTGCCCCAGTACCCCAGACGATCAAGCTGGCTGCCGATGGTGAGGTAGTTGAGGTGATTGGCTGTTTTTTTGAAGGATAAACCGCCGTCTGTCGGCAGCATACCAAAAATATTCTGATATTCTCCGCCGGTAGTTCCCGCGCCGGAGGTCTGGTAAAAGTCAGTAAACCGTATTCCCTTGTTGGCAAGCCGGTATAAGGTTGGCGTCAGCTCCGGGTCAATGACTTCGGCGCAAAAAGCTTCCGCCGTTATGAAGATGAGGTTTTTCCCTTCAAAGAGCCCGGTGTATTTATTGGTCATTGAGGGCGCCTGCGAGGAGACATAGGCGTTCAGCTCCGCAATGGTGCCGCTTGCCTTCATCGAGCCGAAGTCGATATCCATCTGCTGAAGAACGGGTACAAAGGTATCCTCAGCCTCTTCATCTATCTGCTCTGAGTTCGGCTGAGCTTCTTCTGTCACATCCGATTGACTGGTAAGCTCCGGTGTGACAACGGGAAAGCTGACATTTTCAAAATCGCTCTCGTTGCCGCCCATGATATCACGCAGGTCAAGGCCTATACCGGTCAGAAGTCCAAAATTACTGACTGCGGACTGGTAATTGTACTGAGAGTCGCAAAGCAGCCGGAGAGGCTTATTAAGCAGGATGCCTACAACGCTTCCGCACAGAAGAGCAACCATCGACACTGCGGCAATGATCCGGCTTCTGGCGCTTGCGCTTCCTTCGGGCAGCAGGCGTTTTCCAAATATAATAAGCAGTACTGATGGAAGCAGGAACAGCGAGATTATCAGCAGTCCGTTCCAGCTGAAAATCAGCGAAAAAACAACATCTGTAAAACCGGTCACCGCATCCGCCGCGCCAAAGAAAATAGTGGTCAGGTCATAAAACACATTGAATTGACGGTACACAAAGTATTGCACCAGGAACGGAATGGAAGTAAGAGCTGTAAGGCACACCGCAATGATATGGTTGATTTTCCGGCTCCTGGATATGGTGGTCAGCAGATAACCGATCATGCCGTAACCGGCGCAAAGCAGTACCATGAATATCGTGCCGAGGTTGAATATGTTGCGAACCGTTACAAGGCGGAACACTACTTCGTAATATATCAGCACCGTCGGAAACAGCAGGGCAGCAAACCAGCTTATTTTTTTCTCGTTCTGCATGGTCAATATCTCCTTTGAAGCATCACTTCAGCAATTTTATTGAGGAATGTCTGCCTTCCCGTTGACGCTGCGTCAAAAACCGCCAAGGGCAGACATGGACGGCAAATTTTCTCTCTTTAACACAAGGTATTTTACAATTATTTACAGCTTACATTTTAACCCCAAGCCATATATGTGTCAATTCATTTTTGATAACAATCACATATCCGCCAAAAACCATTGACGCGGTAACAATCCACACCGCGCTTAATGTAAGCAGCAACCATTCCGCGGCCATTCTTCATATTTTTCAGCATGATTTTTACATACTTGCCGTTGTCTGCGTTATGCGGTATAATTTCGGCATAAAGTATTAACACAGGAGGGTGAGTAATGAAGCGAACAGAACACCCCATCCACCCGGATTTCAGAAAGTGGACAAAGCTGAATCCTCCGTTATCCAAAGCCACCATCCCGATGATGCAGTCGCTTATGGGACTTCTCTATAGGCAGGAGCGCTCAACCAGAGATCTGCGCGTCGATCGAATTTCTATTTTCTCAAGTGATGGAACCGATATAAAGGCGCTGCTGTACTCCCCGGTCAATATCGGCAAGAACACGCCATGTTTGATATACTATCACGGCGGCGGTTTTGTGCTGCCTGCGGCTCCGTATCATTACAAGCTTGGCAGAGAGTATGCCGGCAGAGCCATGTGCAGGGTTCTGTTCGTGGACTACCGGCTTGCGCCGAAGCATCAGTTTCCCGCCGCACCCAACGACTGCTATGCCGCGTATCTCTATGCGCTGGAAAACGCCGGTTCTCTCAGCATTGACCCGTCCAGGATCGCAGTTGCCGGTGACAGTGCCGGAGGCAACCTCGCCGCCGGCGTATGTATCAGGGCACGTGATGAGGGAAGAATCATGCCCTGCGGTCAGATGCTGCTTTACCCGTCAACCGGCCCTGATTTCCAGACCGAGTCCATGAAGAAGTACAACGACACACCCATGTGCAACAGCCGCGACGCTGACAAGTACGCAAAGCTCTATATCCCTGAATCAGCAGACCTGCAAAGCCCCTATCTCTATCCGATGAGAGCCGGATCACTTGAAGGAATGCCGCCAGCGTACATTGAAACGGCAGAATTTGACTGCCTGCATGACGACGGCGTTCTCTATGCGGAGCGGCTGGAGCAGTCCGGCGTGTCCGTGATTCTGAACAATACGGTTGGAACGATGCACGGATTTGACATCGTGCTCGACAGCCCGATTGTCAGAGAGTGCGTCGACAGGCGTGTGGACTTTCTCGCATCTATATTATCTAAGGAGAAATAACATTGCAAAACATAGAAAAACTTGTGCGCGAGCGGCGAAGCGTGCGCACCTATGATGAGCGTGGGCTGTCCGCGGATCATATGGAACAGCTGAGTTCTTTCATGGCAGAGATCGATAATCCATGGAACATCCCCGTTAAGTTCGTGCTGATGGACGCAAAGGAGCACAGACTGACCTGTCCTGTGGTCGTCGGCACCGACCTTTATGTGGGTGGTAAGATCAGCAAAGTTCCCCACGCCGAGGAGGCCTTTGGTTACTCCTTTGAGAAACTGGTGCTGTTTGCTCAGTCACTTGGCATCGGCACAGTATGGCTGGGCGGTACGATGGATCGCGGTGCTTTCGAGCGTGCTATGAATCTTGGCGCAGACGAAATGATGCCCTGCGCAAGCGCTCTGGGATATCCCGCGCAGAAAATGTCCGTACGCGAGAGCGTGATGCGGAAGGCCATCAAAGCTGACAGCCGAATGGTCTTTGAGGAACTGTTTTTTGACGGTTCATTCGACACTCCGCTGCCGCAGAAAAAAGCCGGAAAACTTGCGTTTCCGCTGGAGATGGTGCGTCTGGCTCCATCGGCGGTAAACCGCCAGCCGTGGCGGGTTGTTGTTGCCGATAACGCTGCGCACTTCTATCTCCGGCGCGGAAAATTCAGCGCCGGTGCGTTTGATATGCAGAAGATAGATCTGGGTATTGCCCTCTGCCATTTCGCTCTTGCGGCGAAGGAACGCGGAATCAGCGCGGCGCTTTCGCTTAACGACCCGAAGATACCCGCTGAGGATAATCTTGAGTACATCGCATCGTATCAGTTATAGAAAGTAAATAATCACCTGCTGACGTGGGAATCATAGTCCCATATTGGCAGGTGATTTTGTTATGGTCAACGGGTTCTGGGGCTGGTATTTCAAGTGCCAGTCGGACAGGCAGACCTTTGCCGTGATACCGGCGGTGCACAAGGACAAAAACGAAAAATCATGCTCGATACAGCTCATAACCGAATCCGGCTCATGGAGCACGGTCTTTCCGATTTCCGCACATTCAAAAAGCCGCTCTTTCATCGAGATTGACGGCAATCAGTTCGGCAGGCAGGGAATAAATCTGAATATCCGAACTCCTGATGTTACCGCGGCGGGAGCGGTTGCTTTTGACGGGATCACTCCCATAAGCTACGACATCATGGGGCCTTTCTGCCTTGTTCCGTTTATGGAGTGCCGTCACAGTGTGGTCAGTATGAAGCACCGCGTGACAGGAGAAATCAACATCAACGGTACTCCTTATATTTTCGACAACGCAGACGGTTACTGGGAGGGCGACCGCGGGCGCTCCTTTCCAAAGGAATACGCGTGGACACAGTGCATCTTCCCCAATGGCAGCCTGATGCTTTCGGCTGCCGATATTCCCGTTGGCAGACGCAGTTTCACCGGCGTTATCGGTGTCATTCTGATTGACGGAAAGGAGTACCGGCTGGCAACCTACCTTGGAGCGAAAGCCGTGCGCATACAGAGCGGCGAGATTGTGGTAAAGCAAGGCAGTATGCTGTTCCGAGCCAGATTACTGGAAAATCAGGCGCACCCACTGCGGGCGCCGCTTATCGGCACGATGGCGCGAACCATCCGGGAAAACGCTTCCTGCCGCGCTTATTACGAATTTCTGAAGGACGGGTACTCGCTTCTGGATTATGAAGCGCCGAACGCTTCTTTTGAATATGAGTATCCGAGCTGACGGGAAGCGTGCGCCGAATGCTATATCAAATCGGCGGATAATTCAGGCGGTTTTCCAAGCTGATATAAATTGAACGCCCATGGAACCAAAATGATCTCATCCTGATTTCATGGGACGTTATCAGAAATTATGCTTCAGGGATCCTGAGAACCTGACCGGGATGGATCACATCTGATTTAAGACCGTTGAGTGTCTTGATCTCATTATATCTCGCGCCATTACCAAGATACTTTTCAGCAATGCCCCACAGGGATTCATTCTTCACAACAGTGTGCTTTCTTTCCCGCACATCCGCAGGCTTCCCGAAGCCGTTCAGTCCTGCAGATTTCATCATATCAGGGTAGTCAGTATAGCAGTAATTCATATCGGTATTTGTGCTGACGCCGTTCACCTTTCCGGTGTGGCTGTACTGCCATATACCATAGGGATACTTGAAGGTGGTCTGCTTAACGCCGGTGTGCGCTACCCACACGGCATAGCGTTTCAGTATTTCCGGAGTGAAATTAGCCTCAAGAAACGCCTTGTAGCTATAGATTCCGACCCAGTATCCGGCCGCCTCGAGAGCATCACAGAAAGTCGTTGTTATTTCCTGCAGAGTATCCTCGGATAACGCCAGCTGTGTTTTATCCTCAATATCAAAATACACGGGATATTCAAAGGTTTTGTTGGCAATGACTTCGATGCAGGTCTCGGCTTCCTTTTTCGCCTGCTGTGGCGTCGTCGCATAGCTGTACCAATAAACGCCGATAGGGATCCCATTCTCCCTACAGCCTTGATAATTGCGTTCAAACCATGCGTCTTCCTGCGAAAGCTGTCGGCCATAGCCCGCACGAAGTATTGCAAATTCAATACCGTCCGCCTTTACCTTTTTCCAGTCGATATCCCCCTGATGTGTCGAAACATCGATACCTTTCGTCATACTATTCACCTCGTGTTCTTATAATTAAGGCAATACCGCATAATTCTAAGTGCGATATTGCGCAGTCAGATTTTCTGTCAGACGATACAAAAAGCGGAACCAATACTTTGTGTATTGGTGAGCATTTTTGTGAAGTATGACGGAAAAGATGCAAGCAAGATCGT
>JAZSQO010000078.1:0-1950 GCA_045538015.1 Acutalibacteraceae bacterium
AGAACGACATGGCTACGATCCGACTTGGACATCGCCTTCCGTCCCCAGTCCCTAAACAACACCCTCAACCAGTATCTGTCCGACAAGGGTCTTGCTCAGCTGCGCATTGCCGAGACTGAGAAGTACGCTCATGTCACCTTCTTCTTCAACGGCGGCATCGAGGCTCAGTACGAGGGCGAGGACCGCGAGCTGATCGCCTCTCCCAAGGTTGCCACCTACGATATGCAGCCCTCCATGAGCGCTGTTGAGGTGTGCGACAAGGTGTGCGGCTGCATCGAGTCGGGCAAGTACGATGTCATCATCCTCAACTACGCCAACTGCGACATGGTCGGTCACACCGGCGTATTCAACGCTGCTGTTGAGGCTGTTGAGACCGTTGACACCTGCGTGGGCCGCGTGGCCGACTCCGTCGCAAAGATCGGCGGAATGCTCATCGTCACCGCCGACCACGGCAACGCCGACTGCATGGTCGCCGAGGACGGCACTCCCTTCACCGCCCACACCACCAATCCCGTTCCCTTCTGCGTGGTAGGCTATCCCTGCAAGCTGCGTGAGGGCGGCCGTCTGGCCGACATCGCTCCCACCATGCTGCAGATGCTCGGTCTGCCCCAGCCCGAGGAGATGACCGGCGTTTCCATCATCGCCGAGTAATTTCTGCAATAATCAAACCGGCACAGCCGCCTTTTCGCGGTCGTGCCGGTTTTTCGTTGTCAGCCCATGTGCTTTTCATAAAAAACGATATCCATGCCCTCTTTTATGCGCCGGATCTCTCCCGTTGCCCGGTAGCCCAGCTTTTCGTAAAGATGGCACAGCCCAGGCTCCTGCCTGATGGTATCAAGCTCCCACACCCGGGCGTCGGGATACTGCTTTTCCATCAGAAGCATGGCTTTTTGCGCGATGCCCGCTCCCTGATGCTCCGGGAGAATGAATATGGGCGAGAGCCTGCGCCGCTCACCGGAGCCGCACACTCTCAGGGCACCCACCCTTTCGCCGTCGGCGAGGATGAACCAGTATTCGCTGCCGGGCTGTGTGAAGCGCCGGACGACCCGCTCGAGGCTCTCCGCGGCGGGATTGGTGTCCCGGTCGTTGTATTTATCCAGCAGCGGCTGAAAGGCCGCCGCCTGCATGGCGTGAATCCGCGGGCAGTCGGAAAAGACCGCCCTTTCGAGTGCGACAGTCATAATATCCCTCCGGCTTTATTGTACATCCGAGGCGGGCGCGGGTCAATTATATTCGAGGTATAACAGCGGCGATGGGAAATAATTGCTTTTTTACTTTATCACGCTGAAATATTGCTTGCGTTTACTGAAATAAAATGGTATTATTTACTCAGGTCATACAATGACCGATACATAAAAAGGAAAAGGAGTATCAGCAATGAACAACGAAAACCAGACCATTGATCTGCAGAACGTGGAAATCGCAAAGGAAAGACCCATGAAGTGGTTCAAGTTCATGATCTACTTCGGACTGTGGGCAGCCGCCGTGGTATATGTCCTGAACGCGTTTAATATGTTCAGCGGCAGGGTCTACGCCGGTATGGCCGATCAGGTCTACAGTGCCTATCCCGTCATGAAGCCCATTGACATGGCCATGGGCGTGCTGTACATCGGTCTCGCCGTTCTGGCCATCGTCGCCAGATTCGCCCTCGCCAAGTACAAGAAGAGCGGCCCCGGCCTCTTCATCGCCTACTACGCCGGTGGCGCTGTTCTCTCTGCCCTCTATGCCGTTGCCGCCTCTCTGGTCATCGGCCAGCCCGCCTTTAATCTTAGCAGCATCGTCAGCCTTGCCCTCTCTGTTGTGATGATCATCCTCAACATCATCTACTTCAGCAAGCGCAAGAACCTGTTTGTCAACTGATTCCATAAGCTAAATTCAGCGCCGGTGGGCCTTATGAGCACACCCGCGCCTTACCTTGCGAGGTGATTTTGGTGTATAAACAAGTGCGGG
>JAZSQO010000002.1:0-7216 GCA_045538015.1 Acutalibacteraceae bacterium
GTGGGAGACTTGTAGGGGCATTCGCCGTAGATATGGCGCATGATGGAGCTGACCACGGGGAAAATCTCCACGTCGCGGTTGTAATTAACCGCCACCTCGCCGTAGGCCTGATGGTGGTAGAAATCTATGACATTGACATCGTTCAGATCGGCGGTTGCCGCCTCATAGGCGATGTTCACCGGATGCTCAAGGGGAAGGTTCCAGATGGGGAAGGTCTCGAATTTGGCGTAGCCGGCGCGGATGCCGCGCTTGTTTTCGTGGTAGAGCTGGGAGAGGCAGGTAGCCATCTTGCCGCTGCCGGGGCCGGGAGCGGTGACAACTACCAGAGAGCGTGTGGTCTCAATGAATTCGTTGCGGCCAAAGCCCTCTTCGCTGATTATGGCCTGCACATTGGCGGGATAATTCTCGATGGTGTAGTGCTTGTATACGGGAACGCCGAGGGTTTCCAGCCGCTTGTAGAAGGCGGCCACAACGGGCTGGTCGCTGTACTGGGTTATGACAACGCTTCCCACATAAAGACCGATGCCCCGGAAGGCGTCGATGAGCCGGAGAACCTCCATGTCGTAGGTTATGCCGAGGTCGCCGCGTTTTTTGTTGCTTTCGATGGCGTTGGCGCTGATGGCGATGACGATCTCCGCCTCGTCCTTGAGCTCGAGGAGCATTCTTGCCTTGCTGTCGGGCATGAAGCCGGGAAGGACGCGGGAGGCGTGGTTGTCGTCAAAGAGCTTGCCGCCGAACTCGAGGTAGAGCTTGCCGCCGAATTCGTCTATACGCTCGCGGATCCGCTTGGACTGACTGCGTATGTATTCGTTGTTGTCATAACCGAGAGTGTGCATAAAGATGACCCTCCAGAAGAGATTTATAATTGACTATGATACAACAAAAATCCGATTTTAACAAGGAATAAAATGAACAAAATCAATTTTATTTTGAATAGTTGTGAATGGAAAAATGCTGCACGAAAAAAGCAGCGGGAAAGCACCGGTGCAGGGCGCCTTCCTCGCTGCTTTTATGTTGGAGAACCGTTTTATGCGGTGAGCTGATCGTCGGCTTTTCCGTATTTCTTCACAAGGAAATATAGGCCGAGGAACATCAGAGCGCTGCCCACGTTCATGGCGCCCATGCCGGCAAGGGCGATTCCGGCGGCAACGGTCAGGGGGATGGTGTTCACAAGGCAGGCCCACCTGGGCAGGCAGGTCTTTCCCCGGGCCACGATGACCAGCAGCGGGATGCACACCATGAATACGCCGATATTGCACATAGCCGTGGTGACGGAGGTCTGCGTAAAGAAGGAGAGCATGATGTCATGGGCTTCCTTTGTGGCTCCCGATCTGACAAAGTACCAGAGCATGGAGGTGCAGGTAAAGTGCATCACCGCACCGGGAATAGTGGTCAGCAGCGCGCCGGCCAGAGTGACATTGGCCGCGCCCTTTGAAACCGGCCTGAGAAATTCATAGATCCTGTAGTAGCCAAGCAGAGCCAGCATCATGGCTATCGTTCCGGCGATTCCGGAAAGGGTGAACTGAATCGGATTGACGCCCTCCAGCATCTCGGCAGTCCTTTCGTAATTGAAGAGCTGCATGGTGTCAAGAGGGCCGTTGGGCACGAAGTACAGCAGAAGATCGCCTCCTGCCCAGCAGAGCAGATGCCCGAGCGCGGCAATGAGAAACAGTCCGTTATTCGTATTTTTTTCTTTCATTTGTGTTTCTCCTTAGCTATTTTGTCTCTTTGCTGGAACTGCCTGAGGTCGTCGTTGAGCAGCTTTGCGTCAATGGCCCGCTTGATCTTGTAGATGAGGAACAGACACAGATAAGCGACTATCATGTATCCGGCAAAGAGCAGGCAAATGACCGGCTTCGGCTCAAACCATCCCAATCCAAAAGCCGCCAGAGTGTAAATCGCCGAGCCGACCAGTACTACTGCCCAGTCCTTTGGACACAGCTTGTCCACCTCGTCAAAATCAGAACCGATAATGGCCTGAATCCACCCCAGCAGATAGGCCAGAACTACCATTTCCAGCATATGAATGATGCTTGCGTCCCGAAGACCGCCCAGCAGTCTGTATCCGCTGTAAAAGCAGAGGATCATAAAGAACATCACGCAGCACTTTATCTCCACGCCGATCTTGCGTGTCAGGTACTGCTCTATAAATTCACGGATTTTTCTACTCATCACCGCTCACCCCCTTGAGCCTCTTTCTGAAGTCCGAAGCATATGTTCGGGAAATAATAATGTGTTCACCGCTGCACATCGTGGCGTCGATGCGGTTGGAGGCAAGGCTCCGGAGCTGCTTTACCTTGTCGATGTTGATTATCATGGACTTGCTGCAACGGAAAAAGTTGACCTCGCTGAGAATCTGCTCCAGCTGCGTCAGGGAGTATTCCACTCCGAACACATCCTCCTCGGTGTAAACGAAGCACTTTCCGTCCACGCTTTCGGCATAGAGGATGCCCGGAAGGTCTATCACCGTCTTCTGCCCGTCCTTTGTGCCCAGCAGCTTCTGACGCGGCCGGGACATGAATCTAAGCGCCTGCTCCACTTCCTCGGTTACGTTCCGGTAGCGCAGGATGAGCTCGTTCTCACCGTCGGTTATCTTCTGTATTATGTATTTCATAGCCTTCGTCCTTTGCTTTCTTGTAGCTATATTTTACCACCGGATTTGCCGATTGCAATCGGTCAGCACGCAAGCGGCACTTTTTCGGGTATGAAACGCACAACGGCAGGCCGAAGAGCATCGACCTGCCGTTGGTTGTGTTCTGCCGAGGATGATGTCCGAAATCCGGAGCTGACGGATTAATCGATTTTGAGCCCCAGACTCTTTCGCCACTCAATATATTCTCTTTCCAGCTGCGCCGCGTATGGGTCGTTTACAGACTTAGCCGCCGCGATTCCCTTGGTGAAAAGATTTCCGTACATATTTTTTCTTATCTGGAGATAAGGCTTTGCCCATTGCCACAGACTCAGGGCGTCCTTTACCCGGGCACTTACCAGCTCGCAGGCCTCTTCCAGCACACCTCCGAAAAGCCGGATTCGCTCCACTGAGCTGAAATCCGTTTTGTCTGTCATATCCCGCAGATATGAGCTTGCTGCTTCGTGCTGTCCGATGCCGATATGGTATTCTATCAGTTTGCTGTAAGCGGAAACGATGTCGAAGGTGTTTCCCGTCTCAGCGGCGTTTTTAAGGAGCGTTCTGAATAGCGTCTCGTTTTCCTGCTCTCGCCCAAGAAATGTATTGAAGCTGGCGAGCCTCTGCAGGTCGGCGTCGGTCCATTGGATTATGCTATCTACCCATTTGTCCACCAGAACTTCCATGACATCCTTGTAACCGAGCTCCAGAGAGAGAAGGATGCAGTCCATGAGAGACAGAGCGCTTATGTCTCCGTTCACAGCGCAGTTTATGTCAAAACCGCAGGCGCAGTCAAAATTGGCGTTTTTGGCCTCGTTCAGAATATCCCGGTGCTTTCCGCCGGCATTGTATCTGTTGAGAATGGAGGCAAGAACATTCAGGGAATCACCGATACCCTGAAAGGTATTGGTTTTGCGATCCTTCAGCTCCTCCTGAAAAAGGTAGAGAACCGCCGCCTCGTCGTCGATGCCCGCGTACAGAAGGTAGTGGGCAAGACGGGAGCGATTGACGTAATTGGAGTCGCTGACACAGCGCGATTCATCACAGCTTTTCATATATCGTACAGAGTCGGTATGGCCGTCCTTCAATTGCTGATATACCGCCGCCTGCTCATATATTCTGCTTTTTATAAGCTCGTGATACATTTGAATTCGCCCCTCCACGATTATTCTGACCGTTGAACAGAATTATATCATTCCTAAGCCCTGACTTCAATAACCCAGAAAGAAGACTGAATTTTTAATCTTCGGTTAATGTTATTCATGGGGAAATTTAAGGTTCGAGGTGTATTATCCACTCATCAACCGAAGAGAAAGGAACGGCATTATGGATAACATCATACTCAGGGTAAGCAATCTGACCAAAATCTACGGTGACAAAACAGCACTGCAGGATGTAAGCTTCTCGGTGAAAAAGGGCAGAATATACGGCTTCATCGGCGAAAACGGCGCCGGAAAGACCACCGCCATAAGGGCCATAACCGGCCTTACGCATCCCAGCGGCGGCAGCGTGGAGCTGTTCGGCAGCTCAAGCCCAAAGGGTCTGGAGACCGCCCGGAAGAAGATGGGCTGTCTGGTGGAGCGTCCCATTCTGCTGCTGAACAAAACCGCCTTTGAGAACCTCAGACTGCAGCAGACGCTCTTTGGCCGGAAGGATGACGGGGAAATTGAGCGCATTCTCCGGCGTGTAGGCCTTGGCGATGTCATGCACAAAAAAGCAAAGGACTTCTCCCTCGGCATGAAACAGCGCCTTGGCATAGCTCAGGCGCTGATCAACAGCCCGGAGCTGCTTATCCTCGACGAGCCGGTCAACGGCCTTGATCCCATGGGTATGGTGGATGTGCGCAATCTGCTGCGCTCCCTCTGCGAGGAGGACGGCATCACGATTGTCATCTCCAGCCACATTCTGACCGAGCTTTATCAGCTGGTCACCGATTACATCATTATTTCCCACGGCCGGATAGTTGAGTGCATCTCAAAGAAGGAGCTGGACGAAAAATGCGCGGCGTATATCCTCGTCGAAAGTCCGCAGGCCGATGAGGCCGCCGGGCTGCTGAAAGAAAAGGGTGTAAAGGCGATGGAGCGCGACGGCTGCAGGATCAGAATCTACGATGATGTCTCTGCCGAAGACATAGCGAAATGGCTCTTTGAGGGAAGGATTCTTGTAACGCTTCTTATGAAGTGCGAAAAGTCGCTAGAAAATTATTACATGGAGCTTTTAGGGAGGAAATAAAAATGAGAAATCTTTTCAGATGGGAAATGAAGCAGACCTTTTCCTCAAAGGCATTCTGGGGAATAGGCATCGCGCTGACCGCCGCCACGGTGCTGATGACCCTCGCGCCTCTTGCCGAGGACGGATATACCGGCTTTGATGTATTCATTCACGGCTGCAACAACTTCAATTCGTTTCTGCTGTTTTTTGTGGGTGTATATTCGGGCATCCACACTACGGGAGCCTTTGAGGGGCGCAGGATACAGGCGGCGATCATGGCGGGCAACAGCCGGTTCTCCGTTCTGGCGGCAAAGCTTATCTCATT
Organism: Acutalibacteraceae bacterium; assembly: GCA_045538015.1. Lineage (GTDB taxonomy): Bacteria > Bacillota > Clostridia > Oscillospirales > Acutalibacteraceae > SIG598. The sequence goes on from JAZSQO010000002.1 coordinate 5,163, forward strand.
TTCGCTGTCTGTTGGGATATTCTGCGTAACGGCGCTGACCGCAAGCGCTGTGCTGGCCTTTTCCGTAAAGGGTATGGACGGATTTGACGGCAGTTTTTTCAGAGAGGTCATTATGCGCACCGCGGCCTACTCTCTTGTTGAGGTGTCCTTTGCCAGTGCCTGCTTCTTCCTCTCGACGCTGGTAAAGAGTCTCGGCGCGGCTGTCAGCGTGAATCTTATCGCTATGATCGGACTCAATTCTCTGGGACAGTGGCTTGCGGGAGAACAGTGGGCGCAGGGCATTATAAAATTCACGCCGGTGGGGCAGACCTTCCTTCTGCTTGCCGACGCGAGCACGGAAAATCTGGTTGTTTCCGCCGCGGCGTCCGTGGTCGGTCTGGCGGTGACGATGATGCTTTCTTTTGCCAAATTCAGAAAAGAAGAACTCAAATAATTGCTTTGATTTCTCCTTCAGATGCGGTATACTTTGATTACGCGATGATTAAGATCTATTGAGGTGATACTGTGCCGAATATTCTTATAGCCGATGACGAAAAGGAAATAGTCCGTCTGCTGAAAATCTATCTTGAGGCCGAGCGCTTCAGCATATTCGAAGCCTACGACGGCGCCGCCGCTTATGATATCCTGCAAAGAGAGAGCATCGACCTTGCCATCGTGGACATTATGATGCCCAAGATAGACGGCTACGAGCTGATAAAGCGCATCCGAGCCGGCAGATACATACCTATACTGGTCATCTCGGCCAAAACCCAGCTTTCCGACCGCATTCTCGGCATTGACCTCGGCGCGGATGATTACATCGTCAAGCCCTTCGAGCCGCTGGAGGTGGCCGCCAAGGTAAAGGCGCATCTGCGCCGCGTAAACGCTCAGCAGGCTCCAAGGGACAACATCCTGGCTGTCGGCTCGCTCACTCTCGATCGCGACCGCTGTGTTCTTATAAAAAACGGCGAACAGACAGAGCTGACCAAAGCCGAATTCAAGGTGCTTGAGCTGCTCATGGAGCAGCCGGGCAGAGTATTCACCAAGGAGCAGATCTACGAGCGCGCGTGGTACAGCGAGGGCGGTGTTGACGACAACACCATCCGGGTGATAATCAGCCGCCTGCGCGACAAGACCGGAGCCGAGTACATAAAGACAATTCGCGGCCTTGGCTATAGATTGGAGAATCATGGATAAGTTAAAGAAAAAGATAATCAGATACTTTCTGATTTGTTCCGTTGGTATTTCCATAGCGGAATCGGTGTCCAGCGTAGTTTTTGACATCATAATGGAGTCGGTGGTCCGTCCGAGGTATGAACTGGATCATCAGATGTCCGCGGTTATCCTGGCGATAGCCGGCTCCATCGCGTTGTCGCTGCTTATATTGGCGGCAGGCGCCTTGGTTTTCTACCGCCTTATCAGAAAGGCTGTGGAGGAAGAAAGCCGCCGCCGCGCGGCAGAGCAGAATATGCTCTATTCCTGCATTGCCCACGACCTGAAAACCCCCATGACCTCGGTGCAGGGCTTTGCGGCAGCTCTTCGTGACGGTAAGATAAAGGACGAGGAGAGAGGGGAGATATGCGATATAATTTATATGAAAACAAAGCATATGAACGAGCTTGTTGACACCCTTTCGGCATATTCAAAGCTTGGCACGGAGGATTTTTCCTTAAATCTTGAAAAGGAAAATATCTGCACGCTTGTCCGTGATACGGCTGCAATGAATTATTCTGATTTTGAAAGATGCGGGATAGAGATGAGCATTGATATTCCCGATGAGCCGATCATCTGCTCCCTTGACAAAAAAGAGTTTACCCGAGCGGTAAACAATATTATCGTCAATGCCTGCAAACACAATCGCAGCGGCTGCGAGGTGCTTATAAGGGTGCAGGGTGATATCGGGCATGTTTCCGTAACCGTTGCCGATACAGGCGAGGTTATTCCCAACGGCGAGGTTGGCGAGCTTGTGTTTACCTGTATTACCAAAGAGTGTTGCCCCTTTATCCGTTACCGCACAAGAGATATAGGCGTAGTAAATACCGAGCCTTGTTCCTGCGGCAGAACATTTGTAAGAA
>JAZSQO010000111.1:0-7367 GCA_045538015.1 Acutalibacteraceae bacterium
AGCCGGAACCATCGCCAAGCTGCGCCGATCCGACTGGACAACGGTGAAAACGGCAAGCGCTTCACTGTATCACGGCAACGATTTTACTTATAATCCGGACACAGGCAGGATATATGTGGCAACGATGTATCAGCCCACAGGCTCAACAAGCCGTGTGGCGGTCATTGATCCGGAGACGCTGGCGGTGGAAGCCAACAAAACCGTGCCGTATTACATCTCGTGTCTGGCTTACAATTCCGAACGAAAAATATTCGTCGGCAGCTCGGGCGGCGGCGATCTCAGGTTCTTCCGGCTGAACGATCCCGGCGACTTTGAAAGCATCAAAACCGTGACACCGACATCCAAGCCCAGCGTATCCGACGGATGGTCGTCTCAAGGAATGACCTGCGACAGCGCGTTCATCTATCATATATGGACAAATGGGTCGGCGTGGCGGATAGAGATTACCGATTGGCCGGGTACTTACCTCGGTATGATGACCGGCAGCCAGGGCAAAGAGCTCGAATGGGCGGACAAAATCAGCAGGCACGGATTCATCGCCGGACAGCTGACCGCCGGCGGATACGGGGATTGCTGCATCTATACGTTTGCGCAGAAGCCGTGATCGGCACGCATCCGGGCGATCACTCCGGCTTTTTGAACGCGCACCTGAGTCTGCGCCGTCACAACCCACAACGAGCACGTGCGCCGCGAGCCGTTTTTGATGCAACAGCTACAAAACGCCGACTCCGATTTACCGCTACCGCATTGACACAAGTGGTATTATAGTGTAAAATCAAAAAAGCGAGAGATCAGGAATATTGCGGAGCAGGAACGTTGCATCGCCTGTCTGCAATAGAACGGAGGCAGTGTTTATGAATATAGCACTTATCATTGCCGGCGGAGTCGGCGCAAGAATGAAAACGGACACCCCGAAGCAGTTCATATCTGTCAAGGGAAAGCCTATTATTGTATATACCCTTGAAGCGTTTCAGCGCAACGAGAGCATAGATGCCATTGCCGTCGTCTGCTTGACCGGCTGGGAAGATATACTGATGACCTATGTCAAAAAATACGGCATAGACAAGCTCCGCTGGATCGCACCGGGGGGAAGCACCGGCTTCCATTCCCTGAGAAACGGTATGCTGCTGCTCAAGGAAAACTGCTCCCACGACGATATCATCATCATTCACGATGCGGTGCGTCCGCTTGTCTCCGACGATATCATCAACGCCAACATCGCCGGTGTCATCCAGAACGGAACCGCCGTCACCGTTATTCCCACCACGGAAGCGCTGCTTCATTCCGAGGACGGAGAAAAGTCCTCCAAGGTCATCGACCGCAAGGTGGTATGGCGCACACAGACGCCGCAGAGCCTCCGACTTTCAAAGTTCATCTGGGCTCACGAAGAAGCTCTCGCCAAGGGGTTCACAGACACGGTAGCGACCTGCACGCTGCTGGTAGAGCTTGGCGAAGAGGTCCACTTTGTCTCCGGTGATGGCACCAATTTCAAGATCACCTGCAAGGACGATATCGATCTTCTCGAAGCGTACCTTGACGCAAGCGTAAAGCAGTAGCCCGCACGAGGTACTATCGGTATGCTTAATGTAAGACACCCCCTGTATCTTGAGGATCTTGAGAAAGCGTCGGAGTTTTCCGGACTCAGGAACACTTCGATCCTTGTCACAGGTGCCTCGGGACTGATCGGTTCGTTTATCGTTGACGCTCTGGCATATCGCAACGAAAAATACGGAACGAATGTCAGAATATACGCCATGGGGCGCAGGCCGGAAAAGCTGCAGCAGCGTTTTTCCTACTGCACCGCTGTTCACAACGTCACTCTGCTCGCCCATGATATCTGCAGGCCGCTCGGTGACGAGCAGTATGATTTTATCATTCATGCCGCAAGCAACGCTGACCCGAGAACCTACGCGCTTTATCCCGTGGAAACCATACAGACCAACATTCTCGGCACCACAAATGTGCTTGAATATGCCCGTGCGCACAGCGGGACCCGTGTGCTGTTCACTTCCACCATGGAGGTCTACGGCTCCATTCCCGAGGCGTACAGCTTTTCCGAGGAGCAGTACGGTCTTGTCGATTTCAACCAGATCCGCTCGGGCTATCCGGAAAGCAAACGCACATCCGAGCTTTTGTGCCGCAGCTACTCCAGCGAGTACGGCGTGGATGCCGTTACAGCGCGAATGGGATACATCTACGGCCCCAGCATGACTGCGGAGGACAACAAGGTCATCGCCCAGTTTATCAACAAGGCGATCGCAGGCGAGAATATCGTGCTCAAGAGCAAGGGAGAACAGCTTCGCTCCTACTGCTATATTTCGGATGCCGCTGCCGGTATTTTCTGTATCCTCGCAAAAGGCGAAAGCGGCAAGGCGTATAATGTCGCCAACCGCCTTTCCACCACCACGATCTTCGAAATGGCACAGCTTGCGGCTGCCCATACAGGCACCGGGGTGATCTTCGAGCTGCCCGATGAGCTTGAGCGGCTCGGATCTTCAAAGCCGCAGAACGCCGTTCTCGACGAAAGCGCGCTGATCGCCCTTGGCTGGAGCGGCGTGTACACAATGGCAGAGGGATTTGCCCGTACTGTCAGTATTCTTAAAGATCAAAGCGGTTCATAGTTTAAGTACCGAAAACCGTGTGCTGCAACACCCTTGACATCATCGCCAGGGGTGTTGTTATCTGCACGGCAAATAACATAATTACGATCATGATTCAGGTGATATTTTGCTGCACGAACTGATTACTGATGAATATACCGCGCTGGCGGTGGAGTATTCTTCTTTTGTAAAGGAAAAAAAGCTTTCCAAGCCATACACGACACATACGTTTATCCTCACTGACGGCAGCGCTGTTTTCAGCTCTGCCGCGCGTGCCTTTTGCGCCGTAACTCCCAAAAAGGGTACATATGCCACCACCGCTGCCGCAGTTGCGCCGGAGGATGTATCGACCTTTGAAACACCGGGCAAAAAGAAAGAAACGTCGCACTTTATCGCCTTTGCCGATACGCTTGACATCCGCTACCGTGACGAGAGGTGCGCGGATGGATTTGTCTCTGCGCTTTCGGTATTTATTGATCGTTCCGCCGCATATAAAGAGCCGCTCTGCTCGGTATGCATCACCGTGCCGATGCCGCAAAGCCTTGCGGGCGGCATAACCAAGCTGGCGGAAAGAGAATATCTCTGCTATCTTGCTGCCAATCAGGATGATCCGGCAGCGGCGCTGGCTCAGAAGATCATTGACCTCTGCCGGACAAAATCACGGGAGCAGGACAAAAAGATCATTCTCTACCTGTGCGACAACATCATCGCACCCGACTGCGCCTCTCTTTCCTTCAGCGACATCGACCCGTTCGGAATAGTAAACAACGCAGTCGAAAACGGCACGATCACCATCACCGACGGGGATTACAACGCGTATTTCGGCTGCACCTATATCCGCGATGTATACTCCTCTGTGCTGCACGGCAGGAGAGTCGCCCAAAGCGGACACATTTACAATATCTGCGCCATGCACGTTTGCGCCGCCGACATGAAGATGGCTCTTGCCAACGCACTTCCCGGGAAATTCAAGCTCAATTGCTCCCGAAGCTGCCTTGCCGCAGCCACTCACACCGGTCTGGACTCGCTCAAATACATGAGCATGTATGATGACGGTCAGACTGCGTGGGCACCCTCCATCGACCTTGAGGAGATCATGTATCGACTGGCCTGCATCTGTACCGACACACCGTATGACATGGGCAGGCTGCTTGAGGTGTACAACGGCAGACTTCCCAGAATGAAAGCTGTCAATATAGATATGCTCAAGACCTTCGACGAGATCTGCCGCAGGCACGATATCCAGTATTTCCTTGCCGCCGGAACACTTCTCGGCGCGGTGCGGCATCACGATGTCATTCCGTGGGATGATGATTTCGACATCGGAATGCTTCGAGAGGATTACAAAAAGCTGTGTAAGATCCTCGATTCCGAGCTTCCCGGAAAATACATTTTTTCGCACCCGGGCAACGAAAGCGGCAGCAACTACTGGATCGATAAGGTCAGAGTGCGCGAAACATACTACACCACCCCCTATTTTGCGAATTTCCAGAATCCCGACGGTGTTTTCATTGATATTTTCATCTACGACATCACCTCAAACAAAAAGCTGTCGCAGAAGCTGCATATCATGGAGGTGCAGGCTTATTGTCTGATGATAAGCACCAAGTGGACAAACACGGCCCGTCAGGGCAGATACGGCAAGATATCCAAGGTGCTGCGTCCCTTCCTGAAGCTCGTGCCGATGAAGCTGCTGCTCTGGCTGTTCAACGCAAGGGCAGGCAAATATCGCCGCAAAGAAAAATCAGAATATGTCATCGACACCGTGGGACTCAACATCAACCGCGGCGCGCTGCCGCTGGAGTGCGTCAACGAGGTCACCTATATTGATTTCCTCGGGGTGCAGCTGCCCATCCCCAGGAATTACGAAATGTATCTGACCCATTTCTACGGCAAGAACCATATGTCTCTCCCTCCCGTTTCTTCCCGAATTTCCGGACACAATTTCCGACGGCTCGACTTTGGCGAGTATCTGTATTCGGATGAATGTACGGGGATCATTCCCAGCATCGACCTGCGCGGCGAGCTTTTCGAGATACCGACCGTGAGGGATTGATCATTTCGGCTGCCATAAACTTTTGACTTACAGCAGGAGGAGATCGTGATGTCAGAAAGTACGCTGAGGCGAACGAATCCGTTGTATCACCGAGGTGAATACAGCGACGAAAAAGGGCGCGATTATTTCTTCGACAACGCAAAATTCTTGCTTATCGCCATGGTGGTCATCGCGCATTTTATAGAACCGATGATGCAGAGCGTCCCTGCCGCAAAGTATCTCTGGCGTGTGATAAACACGCTTCATATGCCCTGCATGATATTCATATCCGGTTATTTTTCCAAACGCGCGGTAAAAAACGGCGTGCTTAACATCCAGCGTGTTTTCAGCTATACCGTCCTGTTTCTTGCCGCTCAGGCCGCAATTTTCCTTTTCAGCGCAGCAATAGACGCAGACAAAGTGCCCAGCATCCTTCAGCCGCAGACCGGTTTGTGGTATCTGCAGTGCCTTATCATCTGGAGTCTTATACTTCCGCTTGTGGATCGCATAAAGCCGAAATATATGCTGCCTGCCGCCATCATAGCCGGGCTGCTTATCGGCTATGATTACAGGGCGGGCCACGTCGCCTCTCTTTGCCGTGCGTTTTCTCACTTCCCGTTCTTCCTCGCAGGTTACTACATAAGCAAAGAAACCGTACAGAAGCTGTTCTCCCCTCGTATGCGCATCCTTTCCGGAGCGGCGTTTCTCGGCGTGTGCGGAATATTTTTCTTTCTCCAGCCTTATGGCATAGGGCAGCTGCCCGGCTCTAAGACAAATTACTTTGACATATCTTTCCTCAGGTTTGTTCCGCCTTACCTCTGGTGGGGAGCGCGACTGTTCAGCTATGTATGTTCGGTGCTGCTTATCGCCGGCTTCCTCGCCTTCGTTCCGCGCTGCCGGTGCTTCTTCACCCGCCTTGGCTCAAGAACGCTACAGGTCTATATACTGCACCTTTTCATCCATCTGGCAAATATGGAGTTCGGCTGGTGGAAACATCTCGATTCGCTGCACGGAATGTTTATTATGATCGGCATCGCCGTCGCAGCTGCATTTATCCTGTCGCTGAAGATATTTTCCTATCCTTTCACATGGCTGCAGTCGATAAAGCTCACTGCGATCATCAAAGACGAATAACAAAAAAGGGGCTGCCGCAGAACGTCAAATCTGCGGCAGCCCCTTTGTGTTGCTGTTTGTTTATCTGTCACCGTACATCTGCCGGTAGTAGTTCTGATACTCGCCGGAAATAATGGTTTCCCACCACTCGCGGTTCTCAAGATACCACGCGATGGTTTTCTTGATGCCGTCGGCAAACTTAGTCTCGGGCAGCCAGCCCAGCTCGCTGTGTATCTTGGTGGGGTCGATGGCGTAGCGCATATCGTGACCCTTGCGGTCGGCGACGTATGTGATGAGCTCCTCGCTCTTGCCCAGCTCGCGGCAGATGAGCTTTACGATGTCGATGTTGCGCATCTCGTTGTGGCCGCCGATGTTGTACACCTCACCCACCTTGCCGTTGTGGATGATGAGGTCGATGGCCTTGCAGTGATCCTCAACATACAGCCAGTCGCGCACGTTGAGTCCCTCGCCGTAGACCGGCAGGGGCTTTTCGGCAAGGGCGTTGGCTATCATCAGCGGAATGAGCTTTTCGGGGAAATGATAGGGGCCGTAGTTGTTTGAGCACCGGGAGATGGTCACGGGCAGACCGTAGGTGCGGTGATAGGCCTGCACAAGCAGATCGGCCGCAGCCTTGGAGGAGCTGTAGGGAGAGCTTGTGTGGATGGGGGTGGTCTCGGTGAAGAAAAGATCGGGACGGTCAAGGGGAAGATCACCGTAGACCTCGTCGGTGGACACCTGATGATAACGGGTGATGCCGTACTTGCGGCAGGCATCCATAAGGGTGGCGGTGCCCATGATGTTGGTCTGAAGGAACACTCCGGGATCCTCGATGGAGCGGTCAACGTGGCTCTCGGCGGCAAAGTTGACAACGATGTCGGGATGCTCTTCCTCAAAGAGTCGGTAAACCGCTTCACGGTCGCAGATGTCCGCCTTGACGAAACGGAAGTTGGAATTATCCATCACCGAGGCAAGGGTGGACAGATTGCCTGCGTATGTAAGCTTATCAAGACAGATAACGCGGTAATCGGGATACTTTGACAGTATATGGAAAATAAAATTGGAACCGATGAATCCGGCACCGCCGGTCACGATAATAGTCATAAATGCTGCTCCTTTGATTCTCAGTGGGTAAATCTGCCTTCGGCAACAGCGCGCAGATGCTCACCGTACGGGGACTTGCCGTACATATCCGCGGCCTGCAGAAGCTGCTGCCTGTCTATCCACTTTGCGTAATAAGCGATCTCCTCGGGGGCGGAAATGACCACGCCCTGTCTGTTCTGCACCGTCTGGACAAAGCTCGCGGCGTCCATGAGGCTGTCCATGGTGCCGGTGTCCAGCCACGCAAAGCCTCTGCCGAGGATCTGGACATTCAGGCTGTCATCCTCAAGATAAAGGCGGTTGAGATCGGTTATCTCAAGCTCGTTGCGGTGCGAGGGCTTTACCTGCTTTGCCATACGCACGACACGGTTGTCGTAGAAATACAGGCCGGTGATGCAGTAATTGGACTTGGGCTCGCTGGGCTTTTCTTCCACCGAAAGCACCTTGCCGGTGCGGTCGAACTCCACGATGCCGAATCTGTGCGGGTCGCGGACGTAGTAGCCGAAGATGGTGGCCTTGCC
>JAZSQO010000126.1:0-18102 GCA_045538015.1 Acutalibacteraceae bacterium
CATGACATAAGCCTGTACGCCAAGCCGGGACAGAAGATTGCCTTCGTGGGCGCCACCGGTGCGGGCAAGACCACCATCACCAATCTGATAAACCGCTTTTACGATGTTGATGAGGGCCAGATAACCTACGACGGCATTGACGTTAAAAATATCAAAAAGAACGATCTGCGCCGAAGCCTCGGCATCGTTTTGCAGGATGTGAATCTTTTCACCGGCACCGTTATGGACAACATCCGCTACGGACGGCTGGACGCCACCGACGAGGAATGCATCGAGGCGGCCAAAACGGCCAACGCCCATTATTTTATCTCCCACCTGCCTCAGGGCTACGACACCATGCTGACCTCCGACGGAGCCAACCTCTCTCAGGGACAGCGCCAGCTGATATCCATCGCCCGGGCGGCGGTGTCCGACCCGCCGGTGCTCATCCTCGACGAGGCCACCAGCTCCATCGACACCCGCACCGAAAAGCTCATCGAGCAGGGAATGGATCGGCTGATGAAGGGCCGCACCGTGTTCGTCATCGCCCACCGGCTGTCCACCGTGCGCAATTCCAACGCCATAATGGTGCTGGAGCAGGGCAATATCATCGAGCGCGGCGACCACGACGACCTCCTTGCTCTTGGCGGAAAATACTATCAGCTGTACACCGGAATGTTTGAATTGAGCTGAAAGCGGAACATTTCAAATTATATCTGATAAAAATACTTGAAGCGTTCACATTTGCGCTGTATAATAAGCGAAGATAATGGAGTAGTTATAGCGTTATCCGGTGTAATCCTCCAGCAGCGCCAGCAGAGCGGCCTCGTCGGGCAGAGTCAGTCCGAGGGCGAGCTGCTCCCGGTCGGCGGCGGGAAGATCGGCCACGCATATCCCCTCGATGTATCGGGCGGCACCTCCGCCCAGCGGCTGCACCCGCAGACGCAGACCTTCGCTGCGCACGAAATACCCTTCCTCCCGGGAAGAGCCGGCCATGACCGTTTCCGGCTCGCGGGAAGAACGGGAGCGCTCCGGCTCCTGCCGGAGATAGCCCAGCAGCGCCAGGGCGAACATCACCGCCGAGAACACCAGGAATAATCTTTTGACAAGCTTCATAACAAACCCTCCGTCAGGCAATGATATCATCGTGACATCCTTATGCCCGCTGATAAGATAAGCATTTGCCGGGCGGACAGCGGTTATGCACCGCCGCCGCGTCGAAAGCCGCCGCGAAAAAGGGTGCGCAGGTACGAGCCGTGCCGAAGGGCGCGGGAAAAGTTTACATCAGTTCGTTAAGGAGGCGAAAGCTCTTGAATAACGGCAATCCTTCCGGTTCCTTCATGGATCAGCTGCTGAGCGGCGTGAAGGTGTACGCTGGCAAGCTCTGGAACTGGCTCAAATACTGGCTGTGCCGTCTGGGCGCGGTGGTTATGCTCTATCTGGGCAGCCACAAGGCAGAAAAACAGCGCGGCCGGGGAGCAGGCGGAATACTGTCCCGCCGGGATTCGGCGACCGACAGCCGCTACGACAATCCCGACTACCGGCCCCAGAAAAAATCTCCGGGCTGGTGGCGCGTGGTAAAGGGCAGCGCCTCGCTGATAGGCACCGGCCTTGCCACCCTTCTGCTGGTGGTCATCATCACCGGCTGCATCGTGGGCGCCACATCCATGATCTACATTCTGATGTTCCTTGACAAGGACATCGACTTTGACCTCAACAAGCTCAAGCTCTCCCTGACCTCCACCATTTATGTTGAGAACAACAGCGGAGAATATGTTGAGTATCAGAAGCTGCACGGAACGGAGAACCGCGAGTGGCTCAACCTGACCGAAATGCGCAGCGATGATTATACCGGCGAATACAGCTACATCGCCGACGCCATGGTGGCCATCGAGGACCACCGCTTCTTTGAGCACGGCGGCGTCGACTGGCGCAGAACCGTATACTGCTTTGCCGTATACTTCCTGCACAGCGGCGGCGACGCCCAGGGAGGCTCCACCATAACCCAGCAGCTTATCAAGAACCTGACCGGTGAAGACGAGGTCAGTATCGACCGTAAGCTCAAGGAGATATTCCGCGCGCTGGAGCTGGAAAAGGAATATCCCAAGCAGATGATACTCGAGGCCTACCTCAATGTCATCGCCCTGGGCAACGGCTGCAACGGTGTTGACGCCGCCGCCCACACCTACTTCGGCAAGGAGGTCAAGGATCTGAGCCTTGCCGAGTGCGCCGCCATAGTCGGCATCACCAAGAATCCCACGAAGTTTAATCCTCTCCGCCGTCCGGAGAATAACAAGGAACGCCAGCTGCTGGTTCTTGGCGAAATGCTGGAGTACGGCTTCATCAACCAGGAGCAGTACGACCAGGCTGTCGCCGAGGAGCTGGTGTTCAACAAGGATGCTGTTTACGACGCGGAGACCGCCACCTACAACAACTGGTACGTTGACCAGATCATCTACGACCTGCGCAGAGAGCTGGTGGATATCGCCGGCTACTCCGAGGTCGAGGCCCGTCAGGCTGTGTATACCGGCGGTCTGCAGATCTACTCCTGCATGGATACCCGTATGCAGGACAGAGCCGAGGCCATCTTTGCCGATCCCTCCAACTTCGCCAAGTTCCCCGGTCAGGTGCAGCCCCAGTGCGCCATAGTCGTAATGGACTATGAGGGCGCCGTGCAGTGCATCGTGGGCGGCCGAGGCGAAAAGGATCGCGACCTCGACTTCAGCATGGCCTCTCAGGCCCGCCGTCAGCCCGGTTCCAGCATCAAGCCTCTGGCCTCCTACGGCCCGGCTGTTGCCACCGGCATGATGGAGTATTCCACTCCCATCACCGACGAGAAGATCACCATCAAGGACGGCGGCAAGACCCGCCAGTGGCCCAACAACTCCGGCGGCAACTACCGCGGCAACATCCCCGCCGTCAAGGGCATTGAGGTATCCTCCAACTGCTGCGCGGTGCGTGTTGCCCGGGTGCTTACTCCCACCACCGTGTTCAACTGGCTGACCGAGCGCTTCCACCTCGAACTGGTGGAGACCGGCGCCCAGAACGATGTCAACCTGTCGGCAGCCCTCGGCGGTCTGACCAACGGCGTAACGGTGCTTGAAATGACCGCGGCCTACGCCGTATTTGGCAGCGGCGGCGTCTATCACGCTCCCTACACCTACACCAAGGTTCTCGATTCCTCCGGCGATGTCATCATTTCCCACGGCCCGGAGGACGGCGAGAGAGTCATGAGCGCCGACGCGGCCACCATTATGAACTACATGGTTCGTTCGCCCATCACCGGCGGCAACGGTACCGCCAGATCGGCCAAGATAAGCGGCCTTGCCACCTTCGGCAAGACCGGCACCACCAGCAACGACTACGACCGCTACTTCGGCGGCGGCACTCCCTACTATGTGTCCTGCTGCTGGTTCGGCTACGAGGTTCAGAAGGAAATGGCCATCAAGAAGCCCAACCACGCTCAGGCCGCGTGGAAGAAGGTCATGGACATGGCTCACGAGGGTCTGCCCTCCAAGAGCTTTGAGAACATGAGCGGCAACGTTGTGGGACGCAGCTACTGCACCGTTTCCGGCGGCTTTGCCGGAGCCGGCTGCCCCAGCTCGCTGACCGGTTATTATGTGCGCGGCAGCAGCCTGCCCGTCTGCCCCATCCACTCCGGAGGCACATCGACGGCGGCCTTCACACGCTTCCTTGAAAACGCCAACTGGGCCGAGGAGGCTACCTCCGATCTGACCTCGGAGACCACCGCCGACACCACCACAACCGAGACCACGACCACTCCCGGCATCGTTATCACCACCGAGCCGCCCACAACCACGACAACTACCACTACCACCACAACGACCACCACCACATTCGCGGACGGCGAGCAGCTCGGCACCACTCCCACCACCGGCATTGACATTACGCTGCCCGACGGCGAACAGCTCTGAGTGACCGCGGTTCTCAGCAAAAAATTTAATCTATGAGTGATTTTGAATCTTTGTTTGACTTATTTGATCCGCGCCGCCGTCCGGAGGATGAAGCCTCCGGACGGCAGGGCGGTGAAGAGGAGTACAAGCCCAGACATCCGCGCAAGGGAATGTCCTCCTCAGGGGAATATCGTCCCCGCCATCCAATTGAAACAGAATCCTCGAATTCATCGCCGTCCCCCGAAAAGGAGGGCGGCGACGATGATTTTGAGGTGTTTAACTTCGATAAGGCCCTCAGGCGCAAAAAGGAGCGGGAGGATATGCTCAACGCCCAGCTTGCCGCGGCCGAGCGGCCAAGGCGAACCGTTGAGCGCATCGCGGAGAATCAGCCCAGAAAACCGGCCCGCCCGGCGGAAAAAAGACCCGCCAGGGTGGACAGCGCCGTCAAAAGGGCGGCGGAATTCGCAAGCAAGCTGTCCTCCTACGCCGCGCCCCTCGCGCCCATGAACAGCACACGAAGCTCCGGCTCCGCTCCGAGGAAAAAATCCGCTTCCTCCGCGGCGCGTTCGTCGGGAGGGGGCACCCGCCGCGCAGGCTCTTCGGGCGGAAAAGACCGCAAAAAGACCCAGAGCAGCTGGTTTTCCGGCCTGTCTCCGGCTAAAAAGGCCGCCGTGGTCTGCGTGTGCGCCTTCCTTGGGCTGGTCATTCTCTACTACTCCGCCTTCGGAATCATGCTTTCGGGCATGGGCTCTCTCGAGCTAGGCCGCCGGGACAAGGCCGGAGCCGCCGGAGTGGCTGACATGGAGCTTATGTCCGCCCCGGGAGTGACCAATATCCTCCTGCTGGGCATAGATGACGACGGCAGCAGCGGCTCCCGGTCGGATACCATCATGCTGGCCAGTCTGGACAGCGGAAACAACACCATTCGTCTGTGCTCCATCCTCCGGGACTGTTATGTTGAAATTCCCGGCTACAAAAGCAGCCGCATCAACGCCGCCTACGCCTACGGAGGCGCGCAGCTGGCGGTGCACACCGTGGAAAGCAACTTCCGGGTGAAGATCGACCACTGCGTCACCATCGACATGAAGGCCCTTGTGGCCGTGGTGGATGCCATGGGCGGCGTGGAGATAGAGCTGACAGCGGCTGAGGCCAATCAGGTCAACCTCCATTCCCACTGCGGCCTGACCACCGAAGCCGGCCTGCAGCTGCTCAACGGCAAGCAGGCGGTGACCTACGCCCAGATACGCAAGATCGACAGCGACTTCATGCGCACCCAGCGCCAGCGAACCCTGATAAACGCCATCGTGGCCAAGCTCAAGGGCCTTGGTGTGGGCGAGCTGATGGGCGTGGTGCAGGCGGTGGCGCCCAATGTGTCCACCGACATGGGCAGCGCCCGGATCGCCAGCCTTGCCATAAAGGCTCTGCCCGCGCTGGGCAACGAAATGGGTCAGATGACCATACCCTCCGATGGAAAATACAAAAACGAGACCATCAACGGAATGTCGGTTCTCAAGCTGGATCTTCCAGCCAACGCAAAACTCCTCAGAAGCTATTTATATGAAAAAGACTGAAATATAGGGGATGAGATCATGCTCCTGGGCATCATTATGGCGATTCTGCTGATCGTCGGGATTGCTCTGACCGCAAAGAAAGACACCAATTCCGCCGGCAGCATCATACTGTCGGTCTGCGCGGCGATCGGCGGGGTCATAGCACTGGGGCTGCTTTTTCTGCTGCTTATGATTGCGGCAGCGCCCTGGTGGGTTGTCCTTGCAGCGACCGCCCTTGTCGGCTTTATCGTGGCGGTGCAGATGTTCCTGATATGGGGAAAGCTGAAAAAGAAAAAGGTGTGGAGACCTCTTCTTGCCGGCATTCTGCTGTGCGTGGGAACTCTCGGCGGATATATCGGTCATCTGGCATGGCTGAACAGCAACACCGTTGCCGAACCCAGCGACTTTTTCTTCCGCTACGCGCCCTACGGCATGGACAGCGAGGTGGCGGTTCTTGATGAACCCTCCGCCCTCACGCTGGACAGCGATCTGCCGAGAATGGACGGCGCCACCGCACTTTTCCCGGTTTATTCCTCCTTTGCCAGAGCGGTGTATCCCGAATCGGCTCTTGGCACAGGCAATATCAGAGAGGTGCTTGACTGCCGCACCACCACCAGAGCATACGAGAAGATCGTGGACGGCGAGGCGGATATCATCTTCGTGGCCGGCCCCTCGGAGGCTCAGCTGGAATACGCCGAGGAAATGGGCGTTGAGCTGACCTTCACTCCCATCGGCCGGGAGGCCTTTGTGTTCTTTGTCAACTCCGGCAACCCGCTGGAGGACATTTCCTACGACGATATCCGGGGCATATACTCCGGAAGGATAACCCGGTGGGAGGAGCTGGGGGTCAAAGGTCTTGGCGACATCCGTGCCTTCCAGCGGGACGAGGGCAGCGGCAACCAGAGCGCTCTTCAGCGGCTCATGGCCGGAGAGGAGCTTATGACTCCCATTGAGGAGGATGTGGTGGACGGCATGGGCGGCATAATAAGCCGCACCGCCGACTACAAAAACTACCGCAACGCCATCGGCTTTTCCTTCCGCTTCTACTCCACCGAAATGGTGAAGAACGACCGGATAAAGCTGCTGAGCATAAACGGCATCGAACCCACTCTGGAAAACATCGAGAACGGAACATACCCCATCGCCTCGGAATTTTTCGCCGTCACCCGCTCCGACGCCGACGAAAACACCCTCCGCCTGCTGGAATGGATACAGGGCGAGCAGGGACAGAGCCTCGTTGAGGCTACGGGATACACTCCTATAGGATAAATTACACGGCACGCCCAAGGCAGCTCCTTTGCTGAAGGGCGTGTCGCTGTATGGATATGTTTTCTTTATAATTCATTCGTTTACATCTATATACATCTGCATTCAGGAGGAATATATATGAAAATCGTTATAACCGACAAGGACACCATCACCAACGGCGACCTTGACATCAGCTGCCTTGAGCGCTTTGGCGAGGTTGTATCCTACGGACTGACCGCTCCCGAGGAGCTGATCGGCAGGATAAAGGAGGCCGACGCGGTGCTGTGCAACAAAACCCAGATCACCGCCGAGGTGATGGACGCCTGCCCGTCGCTCAGATACATCGGTCTTTTCGCCACGGGCTACAACAACATCGATGTTGTCCACGCCCGCAAAAGAGGAGTGACGGTGTGCAACGCCGGAGAGTACTCCTCCGATTCGGTGGCTCAGCTGACCTTCTCCATGCTCCTTGAGCTGTGTACCAGCCTTTCAAGATACATGGCCTACACCTCTTCCGGCGGCTGGGTGACCAGCCCGGTCTTCTCCGCCTTTATCTACCCCCAGAAGGAGCTGGCGGGCATGACCCTCGGCATCGTGGGCTACGGCAGCATTGGCCGCAGAGTGGCGAAGATCGCCAAGGCCTTCGGCATGAAGGTTCTGGTGAGCACCCGCACTCCCGGCAAGGATCCCGAAGCGGAGTATGTCTCCTTTGAGGAGCTGCTGGAGCGCTCCGACGCGGTCACGGTGCATTGTCCCCTCACCGACGCCACGGCAAAGCTGTTCAACGCCGAGGCCTTTGAGAGAATGAAGCCGGGTGCGCTGTTTGTAAACACCTCCCGGGGCGGAGTGGTGGACGAAAACGCCCTCCGTGCGGCGCTGGACAGCGGAAAGCTGGCCGGAGCGGCGCTGGACGTGCTGGCAGTGGAGCCCATGAGCGCCCAATGCCCCCTCATCGGCGCGAAAAACCTGATAATCACGCCACACATCGCCTGGGCGCCGCTGGAGACCAGAGAGCGTCTGCTGGGCATCGTGGCGGGCAATATCGAAAGCTGGATGAAGGGTCAGCCGGTCAATGTGGTCAGCTGATGGCGGCATACCATATCAGTGGTTGCGTTTTTTATTTCAATAGGCTATAATACTAAAATAATATAGGGCAATATACCCTTTTGAACCCCGCGGGACATTCCCGCGCGGAAGAACTTTCCGGTCAGGAGGAAACCAAGATGAATAACCGTTTGCAGCCGCCGTCGCTGCGTGAAATGATCCAGCGGAAGCAGTCGAGCTCCGTGCTGGTGAGCGTTTTTGTGGTTCTCGTTTCGGGACTGCTCACCTTCGCCATCGCCCGCTCGTCCTTTGTCAACGCGAGCATATGGTTCTCGGTGATATTCAGCGTGGCCGTGAGTATGCTGGCCTTCTGCTGCGCCAGAGTGTGGCTGGACGAGCAGTCCTTTGACGCCTCCGATTCCATCGCCTATATCGTCATGGCCGGAACCCTGTCCTTCATCGGCATCATGCTCACCTACATCACCCTCAATGTGTTCCCCTTCGGAGACCATACGGTGCTCATAATCGATATGCACCACCAGTATGTGGCCTTCTTCTCCCTGCTCAAGGAAAAGACCATGGAGCTGTTCTCGGGCAGCAGTCTGGTCTATTCCGACAGTCTGGGACTGGGCAGCAGCTGGCTGTCGCTGTTTTCCTACTATCTGAGCAGCCCCTTCAACCTGCTGATGATCCTCTTCCCCAGAGAGGCTCTGACCGAGGCAATCGCTCTGGCCACCGTGCTCAAGATCACCTCCGCCGGCGTGACCTTTGCAATTTTCGCCCGGGGCGTGTTCAAGCGCAACGATTTTTCCGTTGTGGCCGGCGGCGTTGCCTATTCCATGATCGCCTTCTTCATCGGACATTCCTGGAACCTCATGTGGCTCGATCCGCTGATCCTGCTGCCTCTGGTGTGCTTCGGCCTCCACAAGCTGCTGGACGAGGGCAAGCCCCTGCTCTACTGCGTCACGCTGGCCCTTGTGCTGCTGACCAACTACTACATCGGCTACATGATTTGTGTGTTCCTCGTGCTTTACTATCTGGCCGTGGCCATCAGCGAGGAGGGCAAGCCCTCTGTCTCCGACCGTCTGCGTCACTTCTGGCGCTTCTGCTACGGCTCCCTTATCGGCGGAGGCATCTCGGCTGTGCTGGTCATTCCCACCTTCCATTCCCTCATGTCCACCTCGGGCGCCGAGGATCAGTTCGCCCGTGAGCTGGCCGCGAACTTTGACCTGTTCAGCCTCTTCCAGCGCACCCTCTTCTCGGCCTATCCCTCCATGCGCGGCGACAACCTGCCCAACATCTACTGCTCGGTGCTGGCTGTGCTGCTGCTGGGTCTGTTCCTGACCTGCGACAAATTTTCTCTGCGCCGCCGCGTGGCATGGGGCGGCCTTGTGGGTGTCATGGCTCTGTCCATGTCGGTCAACTGGCTCAACTTCGCCTGGCACGGCTTCCACTTCCCCAACGACCTTCCCTATCGCTTCTCCTTCCTTATGAGCTTTGCCATGCTGTGCGTGGGAATGCAGGTGATCTCTCACCTTTCCGACCTTGATCCCAAGAGAGTGCTGGCCTGCTTCGGCGTCATCCTCGCCATGCTCATGTTCGAGCAGAACGCCGGCGACGGCAAGGCCGACTTCCGCATGATCTATGTCAGCCTGTTCTTCTTTGTGATCTACGCCGTGGTCATCGGCCTGCACGCCGCGGGACATATGCGCCGGGCGCTGTGCTGCTCTATCTTGGCTCTGTTTGTCTTTGCCGAGGTCACCGCCAACGCTTCGGTGGTCATCCAGACCCTCGACGCCAACGAGTACTTCACCGAGCGCCATAACTTCGTCTCCGACCACGACATAAACGCCCAGATGGTGGACACCATCGAGGATTACCTTGAGGACGACGACAATATGTACCGCATGGAGATCCTCCCCCGCAAGACCTGCAACGACCCGGCCCTGTTCGGCTACAGCGGCATCACGGTCTTTGCCTCCAGCAATCCCAAGGCCACCACTACCCTGATGGGCAAGCTGGGCTATGCCATCAACGGCGTGAACAGCTATCTTTACAAGAACTACACTCCCGTGAGCGACTCCCTGATGGGTGTCAAGTACATCGTGCTCCAGACTCCCGATGTCCATTACGACGATCTGGTGTACACCGAGCAGTCGGTCATCGCCGACGGCGAGTGCCGCTATGTCTATCAGAACCTCAACGCCCTGAGCAAGATGTATCTTGTGCGCAACAACATAGTCAACTGGGCATGGCAGTCGGACAATCCCTACCATGTGCAGAACAGCTTTGTCTCCAACGCCACCGGCATTGACGGCAACGTCTGGAACGTGGTGGACTACGCCGCCTCCACCGACGGCACCGTGTCCGGCGAGGGCAGCTCCATCACCGGCTACAACTGCGACGCCAAGATCAACGGCACCTTCTTCACCATGTCCGGCATCGGCTCCAGCGATTCCTATGAATTTACCGTGAGCCAGACCATAGCCGAGGAGGGAATGCACTCGGTGTATGTTGACTGCCGCGCCGCTGAATCCATCAGCATCCGCTGCAACAACGGCACCTACACCTCCTCTCCCAACGAGCCCAACACCATCGACCTCGGCCCCCTTCAGGAGGGAACCAGCGTGGAGGTCACCATCCGCACCGACCTCAGCTCCGTGGTGGGCAATGTTTTCCTCGCCTCGGTCAACGATGAGGTTTTCCATCAGGCCATAGAAGAGCTGTCCGCCGGTCAGCTCTACGATGTGGACTACAAGGAAGGCAACATCACCGGCAAGGTCAACTGCCAGAGCGCCAACGGCCAGATGATGTTCACCTCCCTGACCTACGACAGCGGCTGGACTGTGCGCGTGGACGGCGAAAAGGTGGACACCTTCGCTCTGGGCGACGGCCTGCTGTGCTTCGCCGTGCCTCAGGGTGAGCACACCATAAAGATGACCTTCCTGCCCTCCGGCCTGATTATCGGAGCCGTAATCTCTGTCATATGCCTGCTTATCCTGCTGGTGCTGGTCATTCCCGCGTGGCGGGCGTGGGCGGAAAAGGTGATCGCCGGCCTTGCCGACCGGGACGCCTCTGACCGTCCCGCGGTCTCTCCGACCAAGGAAAAAGAGGCTTCCGGCTCTCAGGAGGCCCAGCGCGATTACACCGCCGAGGGCTTTGAGGCGGTTGACCTGCGCGAGGTCTTCGACGAGGAGGACTTTGAGGGCTATGAGGAATACTACGACAGCTTTGAGCAGGAGCGGCCGGAGGAACCGGCCATCCCGGAGGATCTTCTTCCTTCCGGCGACTCTCTTTATTTCCGCAGAGAAAGAAAGCGCGGAGAATAAACCGATCAATAATTAAGGAGTCGGATCAATGAAAAAGATAACCAAGGCGGTCATCCCCGCGGCCGGCTTCGGCACCCGTGTGCTTCCGGCCTCCAAGGCGGTTCCCAAGGAGATGCTGTCCATCGTGGACAAGCCGGCTATCCAGTATATCGTTGAGGAAGCCGCGGCCAGCGGAATCACCGATATTCTCATCATCACCAACCGGGGCAAGGGCGTCATCGAAGACCACTTCGACCGGGCACCCGAGCTGGAAAGACGTCTTCTTGAGTCAGAGAAAATCGATCTCTACGAAAATGTCTGCACACCCGCTTCTCTTGCCAACATTTTCTTCCTTCGCCAGAAGGAGGCCAGAGGACTGGGACACGCCATAAGCTGCGCCCGCTCCTTTATAGGCGACGAGCCCTTCGCCGTTCTGTACGGCGACGATGTCATCATCAGCGAGAACCCCGTGGTGGGTCAGCTGTGCCGCGCCTATGAGAAATACGGCAAGGCGGTCGTGGGCGTCAAGGAGATGCCCGACGCCGATGTCATGCGGGGCAGCTCCCTCAAGGTGGAGCACCTTGAGGACAACTGCTACACCTGCACCGACATGAGAGAAAAGCCGAAGGACAAGTCCCTTTTCTACTCAAACTACATGGTGCTGGGCCGCTGCATACTCCCGCCGGAGATATTCGACATCCTCGACCACACCGCACCGGGAGCCAACAACGAGATCCAGCTGACCGACGCCATGGCCGAGCTGGCCCGAACCAAGGGCATGACGGCGGTGGATTTTGTGGGAAAGAGATATGATCTGGGCAACCGTCTGGGAATGCTTCAGGCGGCGGTTGAGGTGGGTCTTACCCACCCGGAGATAGGCGAGGATTTCCGTGAATATCTCAAGAAGATGGCTGAAACTCTGTAAAAATATGTATCGCGCGGCGCGGATTCCTTCGTGGACTCCGCGCCGCGTTATTTTTTCAGAATAATTACTGGTGGCTGGTGTCGGTAATCTCCTCACGGCTGCGGAACAGCAGGGAGATACACCACAGTCCGGCCAGGCCGACCACGGTGAAGATGATGCGGCTGACCACACTGCCCTGCCCGTTGAACAGCCATCCAACGAGGTCAAAGCCGAAAATGCCTATCAGACCCCAGTTGAGAGAGCCGATTATCGAAAGCACAAGTGCAAGTCTGTCCATAGATGTCAACTCCTTTGCGCCGGCGTTCGCTTTTGAACCGGGAACGCCGGGAATCACGCGAAAAAAGCTTCGCAAGGATAGTCTGCGCCGAACATTCGCTTTGATTCCTGCCAAATTGACGCAAAAGACGGTTTTACCGCGATTTCTAATCGAGAAATCCCGCGTTCGCGGCGTCATCACAATAAAATGATTGACAAACAAGGAGGTTTAATATATCATAACCTTTGTATATATTGGAGTTTTCGAGTGTTCGGGAATTTTGATACATACGCAAAATTCAAATTCAATGAAAGGGGAAACAGTTAAAAATGTCTTCCGAAGCAGACGGCGTTCCGCGAAACAATCAGATCTTTTCCGAAACAGTAACGGCGGGAGGTGATTGGCTATGAGCGCAATGGATGCTGTAGTATCCGTCATAGTTCTTATCCTGCTGACATTGCTGAACGCTTTCTTCTCGATGAGCGAAATGGCCATTATCACCCTCAACGACACCAAGATAAAAAAGATGGCCGAGAGCAAGCACAAGGGTGCCATGAAGGTCATCGAGCTCATCAGCGACTCGAGCGGCTTCCTTGCCACCATTCAGGTAGGCGTTACCTTTGCCGGCTTCCTTTCTTCGGCAAGCGCGGCCTCGAGCTTTGCCGGCCCTCTGGGCGGACTGCTCGCGAAAACGGGAATGCCCGCCTCTCTGGCCTCCACCATTGCCACCGTGCTGGTAACGCTCATCCTTTCCTTCTTCAGCCTTGTGTTCGGCGAGCTTGTGCCCAAAAAGGTGGCCATGCAGCGCGCCGAGCAGATAGCCTTCCGCGTGGTGGGCGTGCTGCTGGTCGTGGGCAAGCTGTTCAAGCCCTTTGTGTGGCTGCTCAGCGTGTGCACCAATGCCGTCACCCGGCTGCTCGGCCTTGATCCCAACGCCGAGCAGGAGACCGTCACCGAGGAGGAGATCCTCATGATGGTGGACGTGGGCGGCGAAAGAGGCGTCATCGAAGAATCCGAGCGCGACATGATCGCCAACATATTTGAGTTCGGCGACACCACTGTGAGCGAGGTCATGACCCACCGCACCGAGATCACCGCCGTTGAGGACACCGACACGGTGGGCGACGTGGTGCAGATGGCCATGGCCGAGGGCGTTTCCCGCATACCGGTGTTCCACGAGGATCTGGATACCATTCTGGGCATCGTGTATGTCAAGGATCTGCTTAAATATGTGGGCGACACCGGCTCACGGGCCATAAACGTCACCAAGATCATGCGCCCCGCCTACTTTATTCCCGAGGGCAAGCGCCTTGACAATCTCTTTGGCGAGATGACCGAGCGCAAGATACAGATGGCCATCGTGGTGGACGAATACGGAGGAACCTCCGGCCTCATCACCATGGAGGATCTCATCGAGTCCATCGTGGGCAACATTCAGGACGAATACGACAACGAGGACGAGGACATAGCCCAGGTGAGCGACAACTGCTTTACCGTTGACGGCACCACCTCGGTGGACGAGGTGGCCGACATAATCGGCTTCGAGCTGCCCGAGGGCGACTACGACACCGTTGCCGGCTATGTTCTGGCTCAGCTCGAGCGCATTCCTCAGCCCGGAGAGCATCCGTCCATTACCGTTGGCAGCGCCACCTTCACCGTTGAGTGCGTGGAGGATCGGCGTATTTCCAAGATAATGATAATGACCGAGCCCAAGGACGAGGAGCAGGACGCGAAGGCATAACTGCCGCATATACAAATGAATAAGCCAGACCACACCGAAAGCTTTGACCGGCTGGTATACCGCCGTGTGCGGAGCATACCCAGAGGAAAGGTATCCACCTACGGGCGGATCGCCGAGGCCTGCGGATGTCCGCGGGGAGCGAGGGCGGTTGGTATGGCGCTTCACAGAAATCCGAAGCCGGGCGAGATACCCTGCCACCGCGTAGTCAACCGCGAGGGGCGTCTCGCGCCGGCTTTTGCCTTTGGCGGAGCCGACGAGCAGCGCCGCCTGCTGGAGGCCGAGGGAGTGGAGGTCAGCGAAGAGGGCTATGTTGACCTTTCCGTATACCTCGAGCCCGGCATTTCGCATAATTAACAAGAAGAGTTTTCTGCGGTTGGTGGGTTTGATACAATTGCCGATTGACTTTTTGTAAAAGAAGCCTAAAATGTACAGTTGGCGTCAGCTGTAAAGAACAATCTGTGCGCCGAAAAGTATATTAAAGGGGATATATTACAAAATGGAGATTCTTCTGAGTCTGTCCATCGCGCTGGCAGTGGGACTGCTGGTCTCCCGCGTGACCAAAAAGCTTGGCCTGCCTTCGGTCACCGCCTATCTGGTGGCGGGAATACTGGTCGGCCCCTATGGCCTTGGAATGCTGGGCGTAAAGGGTCTGGGCTTCACCTCCCTTGAAGAGGTCGAGTCCATGACGCTTATCTCTCAGGTGGCGCTGGGCTTCATCGCCTTTGCCATAGGAAACGAGTTTCGTTTGTCCCAGCTCAAAAAGATCGGCCGTCAGGCCACCATTGTCGCCTTTGTGCAGGCGCTGATGGCCACGCTGCTTGTTGATATCGCGTTGGTGGCGCTGTATTTCATCGCCGGCCCGGAGGTCATTCCGCTGCCGGTGGCCATCACTCTGGGCGCGGTGGCCACAGCCACGGCTCCCGCCGCCACACTGATGGTGGTGCGTCAGTACAAGGCCAAGGGTGAGCTGACCGATCTGCTGCTGCCCGTGGTCGCTCTGGACGATGCCATCGGCCTTGTGGTCTTTGCCGTGTCCTTCGGCGTGGCCAAGGCTCTTTCCAGCGGCAGTGTGGATGTGGTGTCCATCATCGTCAATCCCATTGTGGAGATTGTCGCCTCTCTGCTGCTGGGTCTTGTCATGGGCCTTATCTTCAACGCGGCCGAGGGCCTGTTCGAGTCCAACAGCAAGCGTCTGGCCATGTCCATCACCTTTGTCATGCTGACCGTGGCGCTCTCCATGCTGAAGTTTGAGATCCCCTTCTCCTTCGGCACGGTGAAGATCGGCTTTTCCAGCCTGCTGGTGTGCATGATGCTGGGAACGGTGTTCTGCAACCTCAGCGACTTTTCCGAGGAGATCATGGGCAAGACCGACCGGTGGACGGTCCCGCTGTTCGCCCTGTTCTTTGTCATCAGCGGCGCCGAGCTGGAGTTGAGCGTTTTCACCAGCCTGACCGTCGTTGCCGTCGGCGTGCTTTATATAGCCGCCCGCTCCCTCGGCAAATATTACGGAGCATATCTGGGAGCCAAGATGTCCGGCTGCAAGCCCAATATCTGCAAATATCTCGGCGTGACACTGCTGCCTCAGGCCGGCGTGGCGCTGGGAATGAGCATCACCGCGGCGGAGGAGCTGCCCGGAGCCGGTGCCTATATCCGCAATATTGTGCTCTTCGCGGTGCTTATTTATGAGCTGGTCGGCCCGCTGCTGACCAAGATCGCCCTGACCAAATCCGGAGATATTGTGCCTAAAGCGGAGAAAAAGGCTCCCGCACCACAAGCGTGATAATATTTTTTGATTAATCAAGAAAAAAAGCTTGCATTTTTCATTAATTGATGATAATATAACTACATTCGACCGATGATTAAAGGAGGTGGAACTATGCCCAATATCAAGTCTGCCAAGAAGCGCGTGCTCATCGCTGAGAGAAACAATATGCGCAACAAGGCTATCAAGACCAACCTGAAGACCACCATCAAGAAGGCCAACGCTGCTGTCGAGGCCAACGATGGCTCCGCCAACGAGGCCATCAAGGAGGCCATCAAGAAGATCGACCAGGCTTGCGCCAAAGGCGTTATGCACAAGAATACCGCCGCCCGCAGAAAGTCGGCCATGGCCAAGAAGCTCAACGCATAATTCGGCTCAAATTGATTTAACAGTTAAAGCAGGTGTTTTACGCCTGCTTTTTCTTGTTTTTCCGATTTTTAGTTGTGTGCGGGAACGCTGTAAAATCATGTATGATATGTAAATTGACTGCCCAATCTATTGACAGAATCGTCCCGTTGGGGTATTATTACTATGTAAAACCGTCAATACCTATGTGGTTGACGCGGGAAAGGAATGGTTGTTCTTATGACAGAGAAAAACAAGATTAATATATGGGCCATCGTGGCCATTATCGCGGCTGTGGCGGCCGTCATCGCTTCGGTGACCACCGCTCTGCTGATGCAGGAGAAGAAGCGCCGCGACGACAAGGAGCTTGAGCGCTATCTGGACTGCGTTATCCAGTAAATCCAAAGGTTTAAGGGCGGCAGGCTTTGCCGTCCTTTGACTTATACGCTGTTTTTTATTCGTCATGTTTTCCGGCTGGAAAACAAACGGGAGTGATTAAATTTGAAAACCAGATGCAGCAGGTGTCACGCCAAGCTGGATTCTCACCGCAAGACCTGCCCCTACTGCGGCACCATGGTGCGCAAGCGCAGAGGCAATGTCAAGGTGGCTTCCTCGGTGGATGTGGGCGGAATGAGCAGCCTTATCGGCAACATCAGCCTTCCCACACTCACCGGCAAGCATCTGCTGGTTATAGCCGCCGTTATCGCGGCCATTATTCTGGCCGTGGCGATGCTGGGATGCGGCTCCTGCTCGGCCTGCGGCTCCTGCAAAGGCTGTGCCGACTGCGCCGCCTGCGATTCCTGCGGCTCCTGCGAAGGCTGTGGCGCCTGTGATTCCTGCGCCGCCGATGATCAGGAGCTTTCCCTCAACGGCGCCAACTACAACTGCGAATATCACCACGGCTCCACCCTCTACTATGTGGACGGCGACAAGCTGATGGCCCTTGAGGACGGCATGGAGACCGGCATGGTCGTGGCCGGAGGCAAGGGAATAGAGTGCGTATACGCCGACGACAGCTATGTGTACTACATAATCTCCGGCCAGATATTCCGCGCGCCCTCCGACGGACGGGTGGGAGTGTCGGACAGCGATATCCCTCTGGGTACCGTGCTGCTGGCTCCGGAAAGGGCCGGCCTTGAAAAGATCAACGGCTTTGCCCTGACCGGTGAGAGCGGGCTGTGCTATTGGGGACAGACCGCCGAGGGCGGCAAGGTCATCGGCATGACCGACCGCGCCGCGCCGGAGGAGACCCGCACGATCTACACCGGCAAATACTCCAATGTGCAGTGCTACCGCGGCGGCGTGTTCTTCGTCAGCGGCGACGAGCTCACCGAAGGCCAGATCCTCCGGGTGGACATGGAGAGCGGAAGCCCGAGGATCATGTACGCTCAGAAGCCCAACTACTACACCCTCTCCGGCGGATGCCTTGTGGTCAACGTCACCGAGCCGACCGAGGACGGTTCGCCGGCCATGGAATCCCAGCTCATCTACATCGATATCCAGACCGCCGAGGAGCTGCGGCGCTTTGAGAGCTTCCCGCTCATAAGAGGTATCGCCGCCAACGACCAGTGGATATACTACGCGGCCAAGGCTCAGGATTCCGATTCCACGCTGATCTACCGCTTCTCCGGCAGAGGCGATGTGCACCAGCTGGTGTTCCGCAAGGCGGGCAGCTATCGGCTCTACGGCGTTGCCGGCAGCTACTTCTCCCTCTTCGGCGAGGATGTGTACTATATCTGCAACTACGACCGGATGCCCAGCGTCATAACCATCGGGGAGCATACGGTTCTGGACAAGTGAATCACCAACTGACCGCGGCACTTCGCCGCGGTCAGTTTTTTGCGGAAATTTGGCGCTTCACCGTTGAAAACAGAGGGAAACAGTCGTATAATAAAGGCAACACCGCACAATTCCCGTTTTAGAACTTAAGCACGATCTTGCTTGCATCTTTTTCGTCATACTTCACAAAAATGCTCGTCAATACATAGAGTATTGACTCCGCTTTTTGCATCGTCTGGCGAAAAATCTGA
>JAZSQO010000171.1:0-5656 GCA_045538015.1 Acutalibacteraceae bacterium
ACCGCCACGCTGCCGACGTTCACCGTACCCTTGACGATGTTCTTGTAGCCCTCGGTCAGTCCGGCGATGGGCTGACCGCCGTTGTTTCCCCAGGTCATATATATCAGTATAAAGCCGTACAGCATCAGCTGGGTGGCCAGCGTCACAATAAACGGATGCAGGCTGAACCGCGCCACGCAGAAGCCGTTGAAGGCGCCCACCGCTCCGCCGATGGCCATGACCAGCAGAATGACCACGGGGATGGGCAGCGGCTCCAGCTCCGGCCACATCTTTGTGGCAAGACCGCTCTTCTGCAGCAGCGATGCCGACACCAGCATGGCCAGACCCATCAGCCGTCCGGCGGAAAGGTCGGTGCCGGTGAGCACGATTATACCGCCCACGCCCAGCGCCAGAAAGAGCGACGCCGCCGACTTTTTCAGGATGTCAACGATGGATTCAAAGGAAAGAAAGGTATTGCGGGCGTTGAGCTCCACCGCCGAATAGTACTGCACATATATCACCAGCAGAAGCAGGATGATATACAGCGCGTTGTTGAGCAGAAAGTCTCCCCACCAGCGCAGCTTGTCTCTGCGCTCAAGGCCGCGGTAGCTGTCGATGGCCGCCTTCGCCCGGCGCAGAGGCGTAAAATTGCCGATTGCGTTCATATATAATGCTCCTTGTATCTATACATATTTGGCGGCCAGCGCCATGATCTCCTCCTGAGTGGTGTCCGGCGGCAGCTCTCCGGCTATGCGCCCGCCCGACATTACGATGATCCGGTCGCACACGCCCAGCAGCTCGGGCATCTCGCTGGAGGCCATGATGACCGTTTTTCCCTCGCCCGCAAGCTCGATTATCAGCTGGTATATCTCATACTTGGCTCCCACATCTATGCCCCGGGTAGGCTCGTCCAGCAGCAGAACCTCCGGCTTGATGAGCAGCCAGCGGCCGAAGATGACCTTCTGCTGGTTGCCGCCGGAAAGGGTGCTGATTCGGGTGCGCCGGGAGGCGGTCTTGATGTTGAGCGCCTTTATGGCCCAGTCGGTGTCCTTCAGCATCAGCCCGGGGCGGAGAAACAGCCCGTGCCACAGGTAGCTCGGCCCCTTGGAAACGGTGGTGTTGGCGGTGATGTCCAGCACGCCGAATATGCCCGTGCTCCGCCGTTCTTCGGTCACAAGGGCAAAGCCGCTGGCCATGGCCTCCCGGCAGGTGCGGTTGCGGCAGGGCTTGCCGTGGAGGGTTATCGTGCCCTTTTTGCGGGTGGCAAGGCCGAAAATCGTTTCCAGCAGCTCGGTGCGCCCGGCTCCCGCCAGTCCCGCAAGGCCGATTATCTCTCCCCGTCGGGCTGTGAAGGAGGCCTCCTTCAGACCCACAAACTGAGCCGAAAGCCCCTCCACCCGCAATATCTCCTCGCCCGGCTTGTTGGTCTTGGGCGGATAGACATTGGTTATCTCCCGGCCCACCATCAGCCTGATTATCTTATCCATGGTCATTTCGCCCGCCGGCGCGGTGGCCACCCATTTTCCGTCCCGCATGACCGTGATGTCGTCCGATATGGTCAGGATCTCGCTCATCTTATGGGATATATATATGATGCCGCAGCCCTGCTCCCGCAGGCGGTCGATTATGCCGAACAGCCGCTCGACCTCGCTGTCGGTCAGGGAGGAGGTAGGCTCGTCGAACACTATCACCCGGCTGCTGTAGGACACCGCCTTGGCGATCTCCACCATCTGCCGCTGGGAAATGGGCAGCTCCCTTATGGCCGCTCCCGGGTCGATATCCAGCTCCAGCTCGTCAAATATCTCCTTTGTGGCCCGGCGCATGGCGGCGTGATCCACCATGCCCAGCCGGTTCTTCGGGAATCTCCCCAGCCAGATATTCTCCATGACCGAACGGGTATGCACCTGATTGAGCTCCTGATGCACCATGGCCACTCCGTTTTCCAGCGCCTGAGCCGGCGAGCGGAAGACTACCTCCCGACCCTCCAGCCGGATGGTGCCCGAGTCGATATCGTTGATGCCGAAAAGGCACTTCATCAGGGTGGATTTCCCCGCGCCGTTCTCTCCCATCAGTGAGTGCACCGTTCCCGGCCGCACACGCAGGGATACGCCGTCCAGCGCCTTGACGCCGGGAAAGCTCTTGGTTATTCCTTCCAGTTCAAGCAGGTATTGCATATTTCTTCTCCCGATCCATCTGTGTATTGCCCCGCCCGGCAGAGCCTTCTCCGCCGGGCGTTTCTTCAACTTTCTGTAATCCTACCGGTCGATATTACTCTTTACAATATTATTGTTTGTATTTTCGACCGATATTATTACTGATTTGCGGCCTTTTTCGCCTTTTCTCCGGTTCTTGCCCGGGCATCGGCCATGCTCACCACGTCTCCCGCCGAGGGCGCGCCTCCGGCGTTTTCGGCGGTAAAGATGGCGTAGGGAATGCGCACCTTGGCCACGTCCTCGTCCACATTGAAGTTCTCCGCGCCGCTCAGGAGAGCGCGTCCCTCGGCGGCGTTGCGGGCAAAGTGCATTATGCCCTCGGCCATGCCGGCGGCGTCCTGCTCAATGGTGCCGCTCATGTTGCCCGCCTGAATGGACTCCCGGGCAACGGAGGTGGCGTCCACGCCGAACACCGGAATGGTTTTTGCCGGATCACCGCTGTTGTAGCCAAACTCGTTCATGGCCTCGATGGCGCCCAGCGCCTGATCGTCGTTGTTGGCCACTATCATCTCGATGTCGCCGTCGCTGAGGCTGTAGGTCGTCAGGGCGGTGTCCATCAGGTTCTTGGCGGTGGTGGCTGACCAGTTTCCGTAGAGGTAGTAGCGGCTGACGCCGTCGTCGTCCTGAGTCTGGTCATACTGGTTGGCGTCGGAGGGCACAAGGCGGTATTCGCTGCCGTTCTGCTCCAGCAGGAGGTTTGCGTTCTCAATGGAGTACCGGGTGCGTCCGTAGGCCTCGGCGTTGCCCAGCTCGCCGCGGAACATGACATAGGCGATCTCCTTGTCGCCGTTGATGTCGCATTTCTCGGCGTTGTCGCCGGTCAGCAGATACTCAGCTATCATCTGCCCCTGCATATATCCCGCCTCGTCGGCGTCGGTACCCACAAAGAGGCACTCCTCATAGCTGTTGACGATGCTGTCCGACACCTCACGGTTGAAGAATATCACCGGCACGCCGTTGTCCGAGGCGTTCTGGATAATGGTCTGCGCCGCCTCGTCCGAGCCGGTGGTGACGATATTCACCACCAGCAGGTCGGAGCCACGGGTAATGGCCGTCTCGATCTGCTCGGTCTGGGTTGCCTGATCGGAGGCACCGTCGTAGAAGGTGTAGCTGAAGCGGTCGTTCTCCATGCGCAGCTCCCGCTCCAGAGCGGAGCGCACGCTGCCGATATAGGTGTCGCTGTAGTCGTAGAAAAACACATCCACGCTCAGCCGGTCGGCATTGGCGGCACCACCGCCGCCCTCCGGAGAGCCGGAAGTCCCGCCGCAGCTGCAGGCCGCTGCCGAGGCGGATATAATGACGGCCATAAGAGCCGCCGCGATTCTTTTCATAATCATGACCATCCTTTTGCTCAAATAGATTTGTCGTGTGCGGTTGGTTGTCTTTTCGCTCTTAGTATGAACTCCGTCCGGCAAAATAACGCTGTATAATTCAGCCAATGATATTCTGAGAAAAACAAACGCGGCGCCGCCGGTTCCCCAGCCACGCCGCGTTTATTCAGGCTGATCGTCAGCCGATCATGTGGGTCATGCCGTCCATGAAGTGCTCAACCTTTCGTGCGGCCTTGCGCATTCCTTTTTTCATGGAGCTGCGGCCGCGGGAAGAGGAAAGGCAGCTTCCGGCAAGCCCTACCGCCGCGCCAAGCGCAACGGCAGCGCCGACGCCCTTGGCCACATTCATTACTGTTCGCGTCATTCTGATCACTCTCCCGATGCATATAAACGCGGTGGCGGTTATGGGGATCAATCTGTTCATACTCGCCCTCGCTTGTTTTGATTCGACGAAAAGCGCCAGCTCTTCATCTCGGGGATATTGTTGCCCCGAAACGACGGGATATTCCCGAAAAACAAAAAAGACGCTGACCTTTCGGCCCGCGTCTTTTTTGTATACTGAAGGATAATCCGATGTAAGCAATAATAATTCTGTTTAGTATATTACTACGCTAAAGCACCCGCGTCAATAGGATTTTTCATTTTTCTTTTTCATTTTGATATTTTTGTCAACACGCTGAATAAATCCCGTCCGGCGAGCCCATTATTATTGCGAAAACACAACACGGAGGGATGGGCATGATCTACGACGAACCCATTTGGACCCAGAAAGGCCGCGCCCTGCGGCAATATCCATGGATGGACGGCAATGTCCGCACCCAGATATGCGTCATCGGAGGCGGCCTGACCGGCACGCTGTGCGCTCTGCGGCTGATCCGGGAGGGCGCTCAGGTCACACTCATCACCCAGCGGCCCATCGGTCACGGGATCACCTCGCGGATGCTGCCGGTCTCGCTGTGCGACTGCGGCCGCAGTCCCCGCGCCTTTGCCCGCCGTGCCGGCCGGGAGGCCGCCTCCCAGATGCTCCGTCTGACTCAGCAGGCCGCCGGCGACCTCGAGGACATATGCCGGGATTTTTCCGGCGGCGCCGGATTCGCCCGCCGGGACTGCGTCATCTACGCCGCCGGCGAGACCGACGCCGACCAGCTGCGCCGGGACTGCGAGGAGTATATCCGAGCCGGTATCGAGCCGCTGGAGATGAACCGCTCGGCCTTTGGCAGCGCCTTTGCCTTTCCCTCCCACGGCGCGGTGGTTCTGCCCAACGGAGCGGTAGAAGCCGACCCATATCAGCTGGCTCAGTACGCCGCCGCCCACGCCGCCGACATGGGCGCCATTATATTTGAAAACACCAAAGCCGAGCGCATTTCCTCCCTGCCCGACGGAGGAGTGTCTGTTTTCACCTCCACACGCCGCACGATCACCGCCGACTGCGTGGTCATCGCCGCCGGAGCCTCATGCGCCGAGATCCTGACCGGCATAACCGCCGGCCGCACCCGATACATCGCCGCCAGCCGGCCGGTGCGCTCCTTCTGCGGCTGGCCCGGCCGGTGCGCCATTCGCAGCTACGGCGAGCCGGACATCATCTGCGCCGCCTCTCCCGACGGCCGGCTGGTAATAAGCAGCGCCGTCTCTCCCGGCGCGGACAGCCGTGATCGCCTGCGGGACGCCCTGCGCCTGCCCGCCGCCGGACACCGCCGTTACGCCGAGCTGGAGGACGCCGCCCGTTATCTTTTCCCCGAAGCCGGAGTATCAAAATTCGACGCGGGCTGGGTCATCAAGGGCGTGCGCACCGCGGACGGACTTCCCATAGTGGGCCGCACCCGCAGCCATCCCGGCTGTGTCTTTGCCGTCAGCGGCGGGGAAGAGGGCGTTCTTGCCAGCACGCTTCTCTCCCGAATTGCCGCCGACGAAGCCCTCGGTCGGGAGCCTGAGGAAATAAGGCTGTTCAACCCGGGACGTCGCCGTCTGGCCGGATAAGTCTCAGACGCCGGCCCTCGAGCCGCTCGGACGTCGGCAGCGAAGTCACATCAGCCGGCAAATCAGGGCACCCCGGTCACCGCGCCCTGATTTGCCGGGGCTCCCGCAGAGGCCCCTCCTCGGGTCGCTGGCCGACCCGGGTACACCCTTTGTCTG
>JAZSQO010000043.1:0-6549 GCA_045538015.1 Acutalibacteraceae bacterium
CGGCCTGAACTTCCCGGATGCTCTGACCGGCGGTGCCTTCGCTGCCAAGAACAATATGCACGTGTTCCTGGTTGGCAACAATGTGACCGAGGCCCTCGACAAGGCTGTTGAGAACTTCGACCACCTGTATGTCTACGGCGGCGTCATGGCTGTTTCCGCAGCTGTGTTCAACGCTCTGGCTGTTGGAAGAACCGTTATCGGCCTCAACTGAGCGATCAGTTAAGCTGAAGGATAGCAAATAGCTGAAACCCGGCCCGAAGGGTCTGGCAGAAATGCCGGAGCCTTCGGGCCTTGCTTTTTGCTCAAAAACAGTCAGTGCGAAATATTTGCCGAAATCTATTGAAACAAGGGTCAAAATCGGTTAAAATTTATAATTAAAGCAAACTGCGAAAGAAGGAGATATCCTTGTCCAAAAGATTTCTGATGGGTAACGAGGCTGCCGCTCTGGGTGCTCTTCACGCCGGAGTGAAGCTGGTTTCCGGCTATCCCGGCACCCCTTCTACCGAAATTCTGGAGACCGTCGCCAAGCAGAACGACGGCAGCGTATATGTTGAGTGGTCGGTCAACGAAAAGGCCGCCCTTGAGGTGGCGGCTGGCGCTTCCTACGCCGGAGCGCGCACCCTTGTCACCATGAAGCAGGTGGGTCTCAATGTGGCCTCCGACCCGCTCATGAGCCTTGCATATGTGGGCGTGAAGGGCGGCATGGTCATCGTCTCTGCCGACGATCCCGGCCCCATCTCCTCCCAGACCGAGCAGGACACCCGGCACTTCGCCCGGTTCTCCAAGCTGCCCTGCTTTGATCCTTCCTCTCCCGAAGAATGCTACGAGATGATGAAGGACGCCTTTGAATACTCCGAGAAGTACGGCACTCCAGTGCTGTTCCGTCCCACCACCCGTGTGTGCCACGGCTGCGCCTCGGTGGAGGTGGAGGACGAGCCGGCCAAGGCTCCGGCTCCCGAGGGCTTCATCAAGGACACCATGCGCTGGGTCATCTTCCCGCGCACATCCTACCTCAACCATATAAAAATCGAAAAGCGCAACGAGGAGCTGAAGGATGTATTCTCCGCCTACAGCTTCAACAGCCTGAAAAAGGGCAGCCGCAAGGGTGTGGCCGTGGGCGGCATTTCCTATGCCTACATGACCGAGGCCATTGAGGCTGTGGAGGAAAAGCCCACCCTGCTCCGCGTGGCCACGCCCCATCCCTTCCCGGAAAAGCTGGCTCTGGAATTCCTTGAGAGCGTGGACGAGGTGCTGGTTTTTGAGGAGCTTGACCCCGTCATCGAGCGGGAGCTGGTCTACCTCTGCGGCAAATACAATCTTAATGTGAAGATTCGCGGCAAGCTCACCGGCGACAACGCTCCGGCCGGAGAAAACTCCGTGGAGTCGGCCAAAGCCGCTCTGAACAAGTGCTTCGGCATGAGCATAGACACCGCCGAGGCTCATCAGCTGCCCGCCCTTCCCGTGCGGCCTCCCGTGCTGTGCGCCGGCTGTCCCCACCGGGCTTCCTTCTACGCGGTCAAGAAGGCCTCCAAGGGCAAAAAGGCCGTGTTCAGCGGCGACATCGGCTGCTACACTCTGGGCAACGCCCAGCCTCTCGATATGGTGGATACCTGCCTTTGCATGGGCGCCGACGTGACCATCGCTCAGGGTCTGCACCGCATCGAGCCGGACACCGTCAACTTCTCCTTTATCGGCGACTCCACCTTCTTTGCCTCGGGCATGACCGGTGTGGTCAACGCCGTGTATAACGGCACGGACATCGTGCTCATTGTGCTGGATAACTCCACCACCGCCATGACCGGTCAGCAGCCCCATCCCGGCACCGGCAAGACCATGATGGGCAGCATTTCCGAAAAGGTCAGCATAGAAAATGTCCTTCGCGGCATGGGCGTGGAGAGCGTTCAGACCGTGGATCCCTTTGACCACAAGGCCGCCGTGGCCGCCGTCAGCGCCGCCATGGAAAAGACCGGCGTGCGTGTTGTGGTCTTCCGCGCTCCCTGCATCGCGGTCAGCAAGGGCAATCCGCCCTATGTGGTGGACGCCGGCAAGTGCGTCAACTGCCGTCTGTGCGTAAGAGAGCTGGGCTGTCCGGCCATCACCGTTTCCGAGGGCAAGGTCACCATCGAGCCTTCCCTGTGCCGCGGCTGCGACCTGTGCGCCCAGATCTGTCCCACCAACGCCATCGGGAAAGGAGAATGAGTATGAAAACTGATATTTTACTCTGCGGAGTAGGCGGTCAGGGCACCGTTCTCGCTTCCCGTCTGCTGGCCTTCATATTCATGGAAAAGGGTATGAACGTACGCACCGCCGAGACCATAGGCATGGCTCAGCGCGGCGGCTGCGTGGTTTCTCACATGAGAGCGGGAGAGAGCATCGCCTCGCCCATGATCCCCAAGGGCGGCGCCGATGTTATAGTTGCCTTTGAACCCGCCGAGGCCGTGCGCTGCATCGACTACCTCAAGGAGGGCGGCACGGTCATAGTGAATAAAAAGGCCGTCATGCCGGTCACTGCCGCTCTGAGCGGCTCGGCCTACGACGGCACCGCCGAGATCGAATACCTCAGAGGTCTGGGCATTGAGCCTCAGGTCATCGACGGCGACGAGCTGTGCGCCCGCTGCGGCAGCTCCAAGGTGCTCAACACCCTGCTGCTGGCCGCCGCCGTCAAGAGCGGCGCTCTGGGCATCACCATGGAAGAATTCAAGGACGCCATAAGAAAAATGCTGCCGGAGAAATTCGTTGAGCTCAACATCCGCGCGGCCGAATCGGTATAAGGAGAGAAAGAAACATGAGAATGACCGACACCCAGCTGGCCATTATCAAGGAACAGCTCAGGCATCTGACCAGCATCGACTGCTTTTATAAAAAGAAGCTGGAGGGCTGCGACATAAACATCAGCTCTCAGGAGGACTTCGAGCAGCTGCCCTTTACATGGAAGGGCGACCTGCGCGAGGCTTATCCTCTGGGACTTGCCGCCGTGGACGAAAAGGACATCGTGCGCATCCACTCCTCCTCCGGCACCACCGGCATTCCCGTAATCATTCCCTACACCGCGCAGGACGTGAGCGACTGGGCTGAGATGTTCGCCCGCTGCTATGCCACCGCCGGCATCACCAACGAGGACAGGATCCACATCACTCCGGGCTACGGTCTGTGGACCGCCGGCATCGGCTTCCAGGCCGGCGCTGAGAAGCTGGGAGCCATGGCCGTTCCCATGGGCCCGGGCAACACCGAAAAGCAGCTCAAGATGATGATGGATCTCAAGTCCACCGTCCTCTGCGCCACCTCCTCCTACGCTCTGCTGCTGGCCGAGGAGATCGCCAAGAGAGGCATCGGCGACAAGATCCACCTCAAGAAGGGCGTTATCGGCTCCGAGCGCTGGGGCGAGAAGATGAGAAAGCGCATCGCCGACGAGCTGGGCGTTCAGCTCTTTGACATCTACGGCCTGACCGAGGTGTACGGCCCCGGCATCGGCATTTCCTGCGAGCACGAGTGCGGAATGCACTTCTGGGACGACTTCCTCTATTTCGAGATCGTCGATCCCAAGACCGGCAAGAACCTGCCCGACGGCGAGATCGGCGAGCTGGTCATCACCACCCTGCCCAAGCAGGGCGCTCCCCTCATCCGCTACCGCACCCACGACCTGACCCGCATCATCCCCGGCGAGTGCCCCTGCGGCAGCAAGTATCCCCGCATCGACACCATCCTCGGCCGCACCGACGACATGGTCAAGGTCAAGGGCGTCAACATCTTCCCCAGCCAGATCGAGGAGCTGCTGGCCGGCATCGACGGAGCATCCAGCGAATACCAGTTCATGCTGGACCATGTCAACGGCAAGGACATCTGCACTCTCTTTGTTGAGGCCGCCGAGGGCGCCAACAAGTATATGCTCCAGAGCGAGATCCAGGAGCGCTTCAAGTACAAGATCGGCATCCTCGTGGAGGTCAAGCCCGTGGAGATCGGCGAGCTTCCCAGAAGCGAAAAGAAATCCACCCGCGTGTTCGATAACAGATATTGATGGGCTGAATCAGACCAATGATCCCCGGCGCGGAGTTTTTCGCGCCGGGGATTTTCTCTGTGGGTCATTGCCCGCCTGCCCTCTTGACAAACCCAACGAAAAGTGCTATAAATTATTACAATATGTAAAAGGCTATGACGGAAAGAGTAATCGGCCAGCCGCCCACCAGAGAGAGGGAGCACCAGCTGCAAGCCCCCTTTGAGCGTCCCCGACGAAGACCACTCCCGAGCCGCGCGCGATGAGCGCTGCCGTCTCCCCGCGTTAAGGGGCAAAGATCACGGGAATTTCCGGTGATCGAAGCGATAAACCAAGGTGGAACCGCGCAGACGCGCCCTTGAGCAGACCATGCTCCGGGGCGCTTTTTTATGTTCCGTAACAAAATCTCACTGGAGGTAATCATAATGAAAGTAATCACCCACAGCGGCGTCATCGAAGAATACACCTTCGAGGACGAGATCGGCCGCGGCGCGCTGCGCCACACCGCCTCCCACATTCTGGCTCAGGCGGTCAAGAATCTCTATCCCGAAACCAAGCTGGCCATCGGCCCCTCCATCAAGGACGGCTTCTACTACGACTTCGACTGCGTCACTCCCTTCACCGAGGACGACCTTGAGAAGATCGAGGCCGAGATGAAGAAGATCGTCAAGGCCAACCTCAAGCTGGAGCGCTTCACTCTGCCCAGAGCCGAGGCCATCAAGCTCATGGAAGAGCGGGGCGAGCCCTACAAGGTAGAGCTCATCAACGACCTGCCCGAGGACGAGGAGCTGAGCTTCTTCAAGCAGGGCGACTTCGTTGACCTGTGCGCCGGCCCTCATGTCACCTACACCTCCGCCGTCAAGGCCTACAAGCTGACTCCCGTCGCCGGTGCCTACTGGCGCGGCAGCGAGAAGAACAAGATGCTCACCCGTATCTACGGCACCGCCTTCTCCTCCAAGCCCGACCTCGAGGAGTATCTGGCCCGCATCGAGGAGGCCAAGAAGCGTGACCACCGCCGCATCGGCAAGGAGATGGGCCTGTTCATGATGACCGAGGAAGGCCCCGGATTCCCCTTTTTCCTGCCCAACGGCATGATCCTCAAGAACGAGCTTATCAACTACTGGCGCCAGATCCACACCCGTGACGGCTATGTTGAGATCTCCACTCCCATGATGCTCAACCGTCAGCTGTGGGAGACCTCCGGCCACTGGGGCCACTACAAGGATAATATGTACACCACCGTCATCGACGATGTTGACTTCGCCGTCAAGCCCATGAACTGCCCCGGCGGAATGCTGGTCTACAAGTCCGAGCCTCGCTCCTACAGAGACCTTCCTCTGCGCTGCGGCGAGCTGGGTCTTGTCCACCGCCACGAGAAGTCGGGCGCTCTCCACGGCCTGATGCGCGTGCGCTGCTTCACTCAGGACGACGCCCACATCTTCATGACCAAGGAGCAGATCACCGACGAGATCAAGGGCGTTGTGCGCCTGATCGACGAGGTCTACGGCCTCTTCGGCTTCAAGTATCATGTTGAGCTGTCCACCATGCCCGAGGATCACATCGGCGACGAGGCCGACTGGGAGACTGCCACCGACGGTCTGCGCACCGCCCTTGAGCAGCTGGGTCTTGACTATGTCATCAACGAGGGCGACGGCGCCTTCTACGGCCCCAAGATCGACTTCCATCTGGAGGACTCCATCGGCAGAACCTGGCAGTGCGGCACCATCCAGCTGGACTTCCAGCTGCCCCTGCGCTTCGAGGCCGAGTATGTGGGCTCCGACGGCCAGAAGCACCGCCCCATCATGATCCACCGCGTGGTCTTCGGCTCCATCGAGCGCTTCATCGGCATCCTCATCGAGCACTACGCCGGCAAGTTCCCCACCTGGCTGGCTCCCGTGCAGGTCAAGGTGCTGCCCATCACCGACCGCAACAACAAGTACACCGACAAGCTCATCGCCAAGCTGCGCGCCAAGGGCGTTCGCTGCGAGGCCGACAAGCGTCAGGAGAAGATGGGCTTCAAGATCCGCGAGGCTCAGGTCTCCAAGGTGCCCTATATGCTGGTCATCGGCGATCAGGAGCAGGCCGACGGCACCGTTGCCGTGCGCAAGCGCGACACCAACAACACCGTCACCATGAAGGCGGCTGATTTCATCAAGCTGATCACCAAGGAGATCGCCAACAAGGGCGAGATCGAGGGCTAAGGGTAATAATGCATAAAAAACGCTGGTTTTTCAGCGGTAATGAAAGCCGTCCGGCTCCGAAGCCGGGCGGCTTTTGGCGTCCTGACGGGCTTTTGCTGGGTTGCCGTATCGTGACGAATTTTGACAAACTTAACGAAATGTATAATATAATCAAAAAGTCTCCGCGGTTTGATTGACTTTTTTTGGAATAAGCATATAATTGGTTTTGATAGCGTAAAGGCAACACCGCACAATTCCCGTTTTAGAACTTAAGCACGATCTTGCTTGCATCTTTTCCGTCATACTTCACAAAAATGCTCACCCATTTGAAGCGCTTGCGATTCAAATGTTTACACCAAAGTATTGGTTCCGCTTTTT
>JAZSQO010000143.1:0-16617 GCA_045538015.1 Acutalibacteraceae bacterium
CTCTCCAGGCCCAGTGGATCCCCAACCACTACTCCGTCAGGTCCTACGCCAACGGCGGCGTGGCCACCATGGCCGACCAGACCATTCCCTGCGGCGCCGCCCCCGCTCTGAACCTCAACGAGTTTGTCAGAACCGGCTATAACTTCATCGGCTGGAAGGCCGAAGACGGCACCGAATATGCCGCCGGCGCTTCTGTGACCGACATTGCCGCTCCCGGCCAGACTGTCACTCTCTCCGCTCAGTGGGAGATCAAGAAGTTCACCATCACCTGGGTGAACGAGGATGGCACCGTTCTGGAGACTGACAACGAGGTTCCCTACGGCACCATGCCCACCTACGACGGAGAGACTCCCACCAAGGAGAACACTGCCCAGCACACCTTCACCTTCGCCGGCTGGACTCCCGAAGTGGTTTCCGTCACCGAAAGCGCTATCTACACCGCTACCTATGATTCCGTAATCAACACCTATACCATCACCTGGGCGGACGAGGATGGCACCGTTCTGGAAGTTGAGGAGAATGTTCCTTATGGTATGATTCCTTACTGTAGCGTTATTCCCACCAAGGAAGCTGACGCTCAGTACACCTACACCTTCGCCGGCTGGTCTCCCGAAGTGACCTCCGTCACCGGCGACGCCCAGTACACCGCTACCTACAACTCCGTGCTCAACAAGTACGATGTTACCTGGAACAACTACGATGGCACCCTCCTCGAGAAGGATGAGGATGTCGAGTACGGCACCATGCCCAACTACGACGGCGAGGCTCCCGAAAAGCCCGCCACTCCCAAGTACACCTATGTGTTCAACGGCTGGGATCCCGAGGTCTCTGAGGTCGTGGGCGAGGTGACCTACACCGCTCAGTACGCCGAGATAATCAACAAGTACAAGATCACCTGGAAGGACTACGACGGCGAAGTTCTGTCCGAGGATATGGTCGAGTACGACGCTGTTCCCGTCTACAACAACGGCGTTGATCCCGTTCCCTACAACAAGACCGGCTACACCGTTGAGTTCATCGGCTGGACTCCTGAGGTCGTTGCCGTTACCGGTGACGCTGAGTACACCGCTCAGTACAAGGAGACTCCCAACGAGTATGCCGTGACCTTCGATCCCAACGGAGGCAATGTCGACCCCGCCAGCAAGGTTGTCGTCTTTGACTCCGCTTACGGCGAGCTGCCCGTTCCCAAGCGTGACGGCTTCGACTTCAAGGGCTGGTACTACGGCGATCAGAAGATCACCAAGGATACCATCGTGACCATCCCCGAGGATCACGCTCTGGTTGCCAAGTGGTCCGATGCCGCAGATAGAGAACCTATAACTGCTACAGTCAGTGTTGTTTTCGATGACGCCGACAAGATATTTGAAGTGAATGAGACCATCAAGTTCAAGGCCATCGGCTTCTGGCAGACTAAGACGGAATTTGTCGCGGGAGACGAATACTGCGTTCCCATCCGCTGGCACCACGCCGAGCCCTCCGGCGACTGGGGCGGAAAGGATGATTCTACCTACGATTACGCCGCGAGCTTCAAGCAGTCCACCGCCGGAAACTATACCCTTAAGGTCGACTTCCAGAAGTATGTTCACGACGGCAGTCAGTGGGTCGAGGACGAAATAGTCACCGCCGAAGTCGACTACACCGTCAGAAAGAGCACTCCCAGCGGCGGAACCGTTTCTCCCGACACCGGAGATTATGACAACACCAATAATGTTGTTATCGCTGTAAACCTTATCCTTCTGTCTCTGGGCGGCATGGTCCTTTACTTCCAGCATCAGAAACGCAGCAAAGAAAACAACTGTTAAATGCTGGTTCTGCCCTGAAGCAGAACAATACATTCTCTTTTAATGCATCACCGCAAACGGCGGCTGTCGTGGGATCATCATCCCGCGGCAGCCGCCGTTTTTTCTCATCGCAATTTCTCGCGAAACTGCCCGCTTTTTTGTCATTTTCTCTCCCTCGGCGGCATATCCTTGTCACATACAGGGTCATATCACACCCGGGAAAGGATGAAAGCAATGTCGCCAGTCATGCCGTCCAACGGCGAAAGCCTGCAGGAGATGATCGACCGCTACAACCGCGAGCTGCTGCGCATGGGCAGCCTTGAGCACTCACACGGCCAGAATCCAGGCCAGCCGTCACCGCAGTCCCCCGTCCGTCCTCCGTTGCCCCGGCCCCGTCCGGAGCCCTCCGAACCGCTTTACAACATCGGCAGCGGTATGCCCCGCCCGATACCCTCCGAGCCTCTCGACGAGCACCATTCTCCGGCGCCGCCTCCACATGCCGGTGCCTGCCCCTCTGATCCCGAAACCCAGCAAGGCCTTGCCGAACTGCGGCAGGGACTCCGCGACCTGATGAACGGGCTTGCCGAACTTCAGGCCGGACTTCGTGAGCTTCAGCAGGGGCTGGGCGGACATATGCACAAGGGACATTCCGGCCGCGCGGCGCATTCTGAACCTTCTCTGCCCGCCGCTGCCGCCCTCTCCGGCTCCGCCGCCGAAATAGGGGATCGGGTGCCGGTAACGCCCACTATCCCGGGCCGGGTAACCGCTCAGGGAGCATCTCCCATACCCGAGGACAACTACGGCACGCTGATCGTTCAGGTGTTCACCGCCCGCCGTGCCGAGCCGGTGCCCGGCGCTCAGGTGGCGGTCACCATGCCCGGCGATGAAGGCGAGCTGCTCTACAAAATAATGACCACCGACGAGGACGGGCGGACACCTTCCCTGCGGCTGCCCGTTGCCGGCTACGCCACCGGCGCGCCGGACTACCGCTCTCCATTCGTCAATTACCGCGTATACGCCAGCGCCGATGGCTTCCAGCCCAGCGGAGCGCTGACCGCCCAGATGTTCCCCGGCGTCACGAGCATTCTGCCGGTGGAGCTGATACCCGGAGAGAAGGTGAGCGACTGATATGCCCACTCTCCCCTACATTCCCGATTCCATCACCGTTCACCTCGGGCGGCCGGACGACCGCTCCGCGCCCAATGTCACCATTCCCTTCACCGACTACATCAAGAATGTAGCCTCCAGCGAGATATATCCCACATGGCCGGAGGCGGCTCTGAGGGCGAACATTCTCGCCCAGATAAGCTTTGCCCTCAACCGGGTCTACACCGAGTGGTACCGCAGCAAGGGCTACGACTTTGACATCACCAGCAGCACCGCCTACGACCAGAGCTACGTCTACGAACGGGATATTTTCGAGAATATAAGCGGCATTGTGGATGAGCTTTTTGACAGCTATCTGCGGCGTGACGATTCGGTGGAGCCTCTCTTCGCCGCCTACTGCGACGGCGTGGAGGTAAGCTGTGCCGGGCTTTCCCAGACCGGCACCGTCCCGCTTGCCGAGCAGGGCTACTCTCCTCTGGACATCATCCGCTATTATTACGGAAATGATATCGAGCTGGTGACCAACGCTCCTGTCGGCTCCTTCCGCCCCAGTTACCCCGGACGTCCGCTCATTCTGGGCGACACCAACAACAGCGTCCAGCAGATGCAGATACGGCTCAACCGCATCGCCGACAACTATCCCTCCATCCCCAAGATCCGGCTGGTAAACGGAGAATTCAACCAGTCCACACTGGATGCCGTGCAGGCCTTCCAGCGGGTCTTCAACCTGACGCCCGACGGCGTGGTCGGCCCGGCCACATGGTACCGCATCGCCTACATCTACACCAGCGTCAAGCGGCTGGCCGAGCTGAACTCCGAGGGTCTTGAGGAGTTCGAGATTCCCAGCAACTACCCTGATATTCTCAGGATCGGCGACTCCGGCCGCATCGTCCGCGACCTTCAGTATATGCTGGCGGTGATCGCCGATTATTATCCCGAGATCCGCCCCATAGAATACGACGGATACTACGGCGAAAACACCGCCGGGGCCGTGCGCGACTTTCAGGCCCTCGCCGGTCTGCCCGCGGACGGCATAGTCGGCCCGGTCACATGGCGCCAGCTCTACCCGACCTATATAAACATCGTCGACACCTACGGCGTGTCGGCCAACGGCGTTTCCCTTTATCCCGGACTGTCCTTGTCCGTGGGCGCCAGAGGCGAGGATGTGTCCACCCTCCAGCGCTTTCTTGCCCGGATCGCCCAGAGCATCGACGGTATCCCCTCCGTTACTGTGGACGGCGTTTTCGGCCCCGCCACCGAGCGGGCGGTCGTCGCCCTGCAGAACCTCTACGGCCTCAACCCCACCGGCGTCGT
Source organism: Acutalibacteraceae bacterium (assembly GCA_045538015.1). Taxonomy (GTDB): domain Bacteria; phylum Bacillota; class Clostridia; order Oscillospirales; family Acutalibacteraceae; genus SIG598. The sequence continues at coordinate 4,203 of JAZSQO010000143.1, forward strand.
CGGCCCGCTGACATGGGACGCGGCAGCGTCTCTTTATGCTGATCTGACCGGCAGTTCCGGTCGAGAGTAAAAAGCAAAACAAAATCCCCGCGTTGAGCGACAAACAGTCACACAACGTGGGGATTTCTCTTTTTTCACCTCTTGCCCGTGGCCATTGACAGCTGTTCGCCCAGCTCGTCAATGGTCAGCTCGCCGGCCAGAGCGCGGTCGCGCAGGTCGGTGCAGCGGCGTATCATTTCCTTGGCGTCGGCCGCCGATATGCCTCCGCGGCTCTTGCGGGTATACACTCTTCCGCAGGCCGCCCGGTAAAGACGGAGCACATCGTTTCCCGACAGCTTTTCGGCGAATTTGCGGCGGGCGCCCACCTCCCGGCAGGTCTTGCCCTCGCCGTCGGGAGCCAGTCCCGTGCAGTAAACCTCACCCGAGCGGGTGGGTACAAAGTATTCTCCGCAGCACTTGCAGGCTCTGGGAGTGTGAGAACGCTCCATGGCGCGGAGCAGATCAAAAAGCAGCAACTCTCTCAGGGAGCCAAAGCTCACACGCTCGCACAGCCGGCCGTTTTCGGCAGCAAAGGTCACCGTCGGGCTGATGTCCATGCTCAGCACCGTGCGGCGCAGGTTGTCCTCTCTTCTGAGCTGACGGCTTGTGGTTTCAAGGCCGGCACAGAAGGCCGCGTAGTCCTCCGCTCCCCGGCCGCTCAGCCCCAGAGAAAGCACCCGGCGGACATACACGCGGAAGCACACTATGTCGTCCAGCATGGCGGCGCAGTCGTTGAGCGGCAGCTTTTCCGCGGTGCTCGCCACCAGAGCGAGTGAGGCCACGGCCTGCTCCAGCCGGGCAGCGCTGTCCGGGTCTTCTTTTTTGCGGCAGAGCGCTTCCAGTCCGGACACCTCTGTCTTTGACAGATTGAGCGCCATTACGGCGAGACTTCCCGCCGGCTCCCGCCGACCTGACAGCATCGGATCTCCCTCGGAATATGTAGCAACAAATATATCTGGCATATTATCCCCCGCCTCCGGGCTTTGTAATAAATCCAAAATCAAAGTGCAATCTTTAACATTGATTATATACCTCTCCGCCGCCTCTTGTCAACTGCTGAGTCAAAACCCTTCCCGCGCCTTTCCCGCCGCTTGACATTGCCCGGGTATAATCATATAATTGTTTATTATAATCAGATTAATTCTGCCCTGCGCAAGAGAGGTAAACAATATGAAACTTGGTATCGTCGGTCTGCCCAACGTGGGCAAGTCCACCCTTTTCAACGCCATCACCAACGCCGGAGCCCAGTCGGCCAACTATCCCTTCTGCACCATTGAGCCCAATGTGGGCGTGGTCACCGTGCCCGACAAGCGTCTCAACGCTCTGGCCGATATATACAAGCCGGTCAAGCTGACTCCCGCCACGGTGGAGTTTGTGGACATCGCCGGTCTGGTGCGCGGCGCCAGCAAGGGCGAGGGTCTGGGCAACAAGTTCCTGGCCAACATCCGTGAGGTGGACGCCATCGTCCATGTGGTGCGCTGCTTTGACAGCGCCGATGTCATCCATGTCGAAGGCTCGGTGGACGCCGCCAGAGACGTGGAAACCATTGACATCGAGCTGGCTCTGGCCGACATGGAGGTCATGGAGCGCCGCATCGACAAGACAAAGAAGATGCTCAAGGCCGACAAGAAATATCAGGAGGAGCTTGATCTGTACGAGCGCGTTCTGGCTGTTCTGGCCGAGGGCAAATCCGCCCGTTCCGTGGACTGCGACGAGGACGAGCGCAAGCTGCTGGAGCAGGCCGGCCTCATCACCTGCAAGCCGGTCATCTACGCCGCCAACCTCAGCGAGGAGGACTTCGCCGGCGGCATCGAAGGCAACGCCAACTACAAGGCCGTCTGCGCCATTGCCGAGGCCGAAAAGGCTCAGGTTCTGCCCATCTGCGCCGAGCTGGAGGCTCAGATCAGCGATATGGATCTTGAGGACAAGCAGATGTTCCTCTCCGAGCTGGGTCTTGAGGAATCCGGCCTTGACCGCCTCATCCGCTCCTGCTACCACCTGCTGGGCCTCATCAGCTTCCTCACCGCCGGCCAGCCCGAGGTTCGCGCCTGGACCATCGTTCGCGGCACCAAGGCTCCTCAGGCCGCCGGAAAGATTCACTCCGACATCGAGCGCGGCTTTATCCGCGCCGAGGTCATCGCCTACGAAAAGCTCATGGAGCTTGGGGGTTCTCTGACCGCCGCCAAGGAGAAGGGCCAGATCCGCTCCGAGGGCAAGGAATATGTCATGCAGGACGGCGACGTCGTCCACTTCCTCTTCAATGTCTAAGATAAGAATCGACCACGCGGCCGTGTATGTCAGCGACCTGACCGGCGCGAGGGATTTTTTCGTCCGCTATCTCGGTGCTCGCTCAAACGACGGCTACCACAACGAAAGAACCGGCTTCCGCTCGTTTTTTCTGACCTTTGACGGCGGCTGCCGCCTTGAGCTGATGAACAGACCGGAGCTCAGCGCGGAGGCCGGCGAGCCTTACCACGTCGGCTACGCCCACATTGCCTTCAGTCTGGGCAGCAAAGAACGGGTCGATCAGCTGACCGCCCGCCTCAGCGCCGACGGATACGCCGTGACCGGTGGCCCGAGAACCACCGGAGACGGCTACTACGAAAGCTGCGTCGCGGTCTTTGACGGCATTCTCATCGAGCTGACCGTCTGACCCACAACAATAACCACATCCGGGCTTTTTCCGCCCGGCCACGGAGGAGATAAATATGTCTGACAATCGCAAGGAGCTGTGCGCGGTTCTGCTGGCCGCCGGCGAAGGTAAACGAATGAACTCCGGCAAGCCCAAGGTCATGCTGGAGGTGCTTCTCAAGCCGATGCTGGGCTGGGTCATGGACGCCGCCCGTGCCGCCGGAGTGGGCGACATCTGCGTCGTCACCGGCCACCTCGAGGAGCAGGTCAAGGCCTACCTCGGCAAAGACGCTGTCACCGTCACTCAGCACGAGCGCAAGGGCACCGGCCACGCCGTAATGATGGCCCGGGACTTTCTCGAGGCTCACAGAGGCAGCCGTGTGCTGATCGCCTGCGGCGACGCTCCCTTCCTCGACAGCCTCACCATAACCAGCGCTCTGGAGCAGCACACCACCCGGGGCGACTCTGTCACCATCATTTCCGCCGCTCTGGACGATCCTCACGGCTACGGCCGCGTCATCCGTTCCGCCGACGGCTCGGTTCAGGCCATCGTGGAGCAGAAGGAGGGCACTCCGGAGCAGCTGGCCGTCAACGAGGTCAATTCCGGAGCCTACTGGTTTGATGTGGACGCCCTCCTTGAGGTGCTCGATCCCGAGCATCTTTCCGCCAGCGGCATCACCGGCGAGCATTATCTGACCGATGCCGTGGCTGCTCTCATCTCCATCGGCAAGGGTGCCGGCGCGTACACCGCAGCCACTCCTGACGTAGTGCTGGGCGCCAACAATCCCGTGCAGCTTCACGACCTGGGCGAAATGGCCCGCACCGACATCATCGGAAAGCGCATCGCCGAGGGTGTCGCCATTCCCTGTGCCGACGGCGTTATCATCGGCGCCGATGTCACCATCGGCCGGGATTCTCTCATTCTTCCCGGAACCATTCTCAAGGGCAGATGCTCCATCGGCTCCGGCTGTGTTATCGGCCCCAACGCCTTCGTAGACAGCAGCGTCATCGAGGACGGCGCCGTAGTCAACGCCTCTCAGGTGGTCGGCGCCACCGTTTCCTCCGGCACTGTTGTCGGCCCCTTTGTCAGCGTCAGCCGCGATAAATAAGCGCCCTCCGACCATACGATACAGCCCGGATAAACCCATTATTATCCTCGGCGCGTGCTGAAAAGGAATGAAATCATATGCTTTTTTCGAGAAAGAACAGTTCTTCTCCCATCGAATTTCTCATTGTCGGATTAGGAAATCCCGGCAGGAAATATGAAAAGACCCGCCACAACGCCGGTTATATAGCTCTGGACGCCATTGCCTCCGAGAACAGCATCCGCGTGGATCGTGTGCGCTGGAACGCTCTGACCGGCGACGGCAAGATAGCCGGCCGCCGCTGTATGCTGATGAAGCCTCAGACCTATATGAACAACTCCGGCGAGGCGGTCATTCAGGCCATGCGCTTCTACAAGCTGACGCCGGAGCAGGTCATCGTCATCCTCGACGACATCACCCTTGAGCCGGGCGTTATGCGCATCCGCCGCAAGGGCTCGGACGGAGGCCAGAAGGGTATGCGCTCCATCATCCAGCTCAGCGGAAGCGACCAGTTCCCGAGAATCAAGCTGGGCGTGGGTAAAAAGCCTCACCCCGATTATGAGCTTGCCGACTGGGTGCTGTCCGACTTCACCTCGGACGACCGCAAAAAGCTTGACACCGCTGTGGCCGACGCCGTCAAGGCCGTTGAGCTTATGGTCACCGACAAGACCGACGAGGCTATGAACAAATACTCCAGATAAAAAATAACCGGTGCCGCCGCAGGACGCTCAGATCCGCGGCAGCACCGGTTTGTTATGCTCAGTATTATACATCCGGACGGTCGATCTTCTCCACTCCGCCCAGCTCTTCGCTGCGGCTTATGAGCGTGGAATAGACCGAATCACCGTCGGCGCCGAAGCACAGCATGGGCTGGTAGTTGTTCTTCGTGGTGCCGGTGGAGGTCGTGCGGCAGGGCAGCACCGAAACGCCCGTGATCGTTGCCGCGCCATCGATCACGCCCGTTCTGGCTCGCAGAATACAGCTTTGCGGCGCGTTCGATGAACCGTTGCCGCCAAAGGCAAAGTTGCCCAGACTGTAAGCAATGTATTTTCCGTTATACATTTCTATCCCTTGCAGCACATGGGGATGGTGGCCGATTATCAGGTCGGCGCCGGCATCTATCAGCTCGTGCGCCGCTTCCCGCTGCCATTCCTCCGGGTCAGAGGAGCCTTCCACGCCCCAATGGAGATTGACAACCACCACAGTTTCGCTGTTTTTGTACTGCCGGATCCACTCGAGCAAGGTTCGGTGCATCAGATCGGTATATTCCTCGCCGCCGCTTGTGGCCGCCAGAAAGACAACCTGCAGGCCGCTCTTTCCGACCTGAACGGTCAGCGGCGCATCCTGGCTAACAGTCTTTACACCTGCCTCGTTAAGATGTCGGCGGGTGTCGTCAAAGCCGGTCCGATAATAGTCATACGAGTGGTTGTTGGCAAGATTGGCCGCCTCAACGGAGGATGCCGGAAGCATCCCGGCATACCTCGGCTCTCCGCGGAAATAGAAGGTCTTTTCCCGGTGGGCGGTGGAGTCGGTCAGGGTGCCCTCAAAATTCACCATCGTCAGATCGTCGCAGGCAAACACGCCCTTCACCCGGTCGAATGGATAGGTCAGGCTGCCGGAGGCGTCGTACACCGAAGGGAATCTCCCCTGTCCCGCCGATTCATTATACCGCCCCAGCGTGCAGTCCCCGACAAAGGAGAGCACTCCGTCGCTGTTTCTCTGCTCGCCGTACGCCCAGCAGCACACCGCCGCTGTCCGGCATAGTGTGCGATCCAGCCCTGAAGCGCCGATGGCCTTCTCAAGGGCTGTCCGGTCGCCCCCCTCTGCGTAAGCAATTATATTTAATATTAGCCCTCTTACCTCTTTTGCCCCTTCAACGGTACACCTCTCAAGGCGTTCCGCCATGTCGAGGGCGTTCCGGAGGCTTTCCTCGCCGCAGCCTTCGGAAAGGGCGCGAACGCACTCCGAGGCCTCCACCAGAATGTCATCCACCACCGAGATAGTCACCGACGAGGTCACGCTCCCGCAGGCGGCGGTAATGACCGCGGTGCCGTTTCCGCAGGCGGTCACGATGCCGCTTCCGTCCACCCTCAGCACCCGCGCGTCCGAACTGCTCCATGTTATGACATCCTCGTATATCTCCGGCTCGGTACGCAAGCGCAAGGCCATCTGGTCGCCCACCGAAATATAGTAGGCCTCCTCCAGAAAGTCCATGTCCTCCAGCCGGCTGTATGTGAGCATAACCGGCTCAGCGTCGGCGCTTCCCGCGCACAGCCGCCCTCCGTCGGACAGCAGCGCTATGATGACACTGAGCATCAGAAAGCAGACGATAAGGATTATCGCGAATCGTTTGTACGCCCGTTCCACGGCGTCCATGCTGTTAAAACTCCGCATCTATCTCCATGGCCGCCGAGGCATTCAGGTCAAGACCGGCGATGTGACCGGCCATATATTCATAATAGCCCTGCGCGCCCACCATGGCGGCGTTGTCTCCGCACAGCGACAGCGGCGGGATAAACAGCTCCCGTCCGGTTTTTGCGCACAGCTCGGTCATCCGGCGGCGAAGCTCGCTGTTGGCCGACACGCCGCCCGCCAGCGCCAGCCGCTTGTAGCCAAGGTCGTCCGCCGCCAGCATAAAGCGCTCGGCCAGGATATCCACCACGCACTTGCGCACCGACGCGGCGATATCCGCCACGGGCACCTCTTCCGCCTTCTGCTGCAGATTGTGTACCGTGTTGATGACATTGGTCTTCAGGCCGGAGAAGCTGAAATCATATGGACTGCCGGAAACATGGGGCTTGGCGAAGGAATAGGCCTTTGGGTTGCCCTGCTCGGCCACCTTGTCAAGGTGTACTCCTCCGGGATAGGGCAGGCCGATGGAGCGGGCAGTTTTGTCAAAGGCCTCTCCCGCGGCATCGTCCCGGGTGCGGCCGATGACCCGCAGAGTGGTGTAGTCCGTCACCTCAACAATGTGGCTGTGGCCTCCGGAGACCACCAGACACAGAAAGGGCGGTTCAAACTCCGGATGAGCCAGATAATTGGCCGCGATATGGCTGCGCAGATGATGCACCGGCACCAGCGGCAATCCCGCCGACCGGCTCAGTCCCTTGGCAAAGCCCACGCCCACCAGCAGCGAGCCGATAAGACCCGGGGCAGCCGTCACTGCCACCGCGTCCAGCTCTCCGCAGGAAAGCTGAGCCTCCTCCAGCGCCTGAGTCACCACCTGAGACACACATTCGGCGTGCAGGCGGCTGGCCACCTCCGGCACCACTCCGCCGTAAACGGCATGGCGGTCGATCTGGGTGGCCACCACCGACGACAGCACCTTGCGGCCGTTTTCCACCACCGCCGCCGCGGTCTCGTCGCAGGAAGATTCAATGGCCAATATGCGAACATTCTTTTCCATATGTATCACCTTGTCGTAAGATATCGTATTTTACTTCCAATTTATTACAAAAGTAACTCTCTGCCGGTCAGCACTCCGCGCTGACAGCTCGCTCTCCGGCCTGTGCCGCCGCGTAGGCTCTCTCTCTGAGCGCGGCTCCCTGCAGGCTCGCCGCAATGTAAGCCGCCAGCGCCGCGTCTCCGGCTCCTACCGTGTTTACGGCTTGTATCTTTGCCGCCGGGACACGAACCGCCTCCTCCGCGGTGACCGCCGCAAGACCGCGGCTGCCCAGAGTAAGCAGCACCGTTCCAATTCCGGCTCGGGCCAGACGCTTCGCTTCCCTGAGAAGAGCAGACTCGTCGTCCGCCTCCACACCGCTCAGCTTTGCCAGCTCGTGGGCGTTGGGCTTGTACAGCCATGGCCGCACAGACAGCAGCTCGCTCTCCGAGAGGGCGTCGGTGTCCACCGCCGCCTTCGCGCCGCTGTCCGATGCCCGCCGAATGAGCGCGATATACTGCTCCTTGCTCATCCCCGGAGGGATACTGCCGGTAAAGACAGCGATATCGCCGCTCTCCAGCCGTGAATCCAGCACCGCGGCAACGCTCTGCGCCGCTTCGGAGCCCACATCGTCCCCAGCGCGGTTGATCTTGACGGTTTTTCCGCCCGCGAGCAGAGTGATGTTCTGACGTGTGGCTCCCGGCGTCAGCACCGGCACCAGCTCCACGGCGGAGGCTCGTTTTTCGTACAGCCCACGCCAATCTGCCCATGTATTTTCTCCGAAGCACCCGGTCAGCAGGGCCGTTACGCCCATTCTTTCCAGCGTGCAGGCCACATTGGCCGCCTTGCCCGCCGCCTGCCGGTGCTCCCGCTCGACCCGGTTGACCCGGTCGTCGTCCAGCCCGTCCAGCATCATCGTGATGTCAAAGGAGGGATTCACTCCCACACACAGAACCTTCATCCTGCCTCACCTCCGCGTCCGCCCGGTTCTGAGCTTTTATTATCGTATTATATTATTATAGCTTATTTTGTTCGTCAATGGTACTGTTTTTCGCTTTTTCCTGAAAGTCATTGATTATACGCGGCAAAAAGCCGGCTCCCACCTGTGCGGGCGGGAGCCGGCTGTGCTATTTTTGAGTATTATCCGCCTTGCTTACGCGGCCTCGTCCTCGTTCTTCTTTGCCGACTTTCTCAGGTACCACACCAGAGCGGTGGTTCCCGCGGCGGCCAGAATGACGCCAAGGGTCACAAAGACGGCCACAACATTGCTGCTGCCGGACGCGGTGGCTTCACTTCTGGAGAAGAAGGCGCCCAGCACGCTGCTGCCGCTCACGGTCTCCTCGAAGAATTCCTTGTGGAGCTTCTCGTCGTACTCGTCGAGGAAAATCTCCTCTTCGCCCTCGTAGACATAGACATGAAGAATATCGTCGTCCTTCAGGCCGGTGATGTCGATGTAGCGATCCTTGTTCCACTCATCCTCGACCAGCCAGTTGTCCTGATGGAGCTTGAAGCCGATTTCCTTGACCGGGTAGCCATAGGTGGGAATGATGGCGACCTTATAGCCGTCCTCATCAAAGCCGTTCTCATCCAGCTCAATGAGCAGCTCCTTGCCGTAAGGATCGGTCTTGTAATCATCGGTCTTGAAAAGGATGGTCTCATCCTTCCACTTACCAACACTTACCTCGCCCCAGATGCCGACGCCCCACTTGTCGTAGTCGCCGTCCTTGCGGGCGTAGTGGATAACGATATGGGCGTCAACGGGGTCAGCGGTAGTCTGAATCTTGATGGTCACATAGCGGTTGTTCTTGAATTCGGTGGCGGTGGTCTGGTCAAAAATCTCCTTGTCGGCGGCGTTGGTGTCCACAGCCTCGGAGCCCTTCTCCAGCCATACCTCGGCAAAGCCGTTGGTCACAGCGATCTTGCGGTTTACGGAAACATCTTCCTTGTACCAGTTGTTGGTGCCGCCGGTGGTAAAGTAAGCGCGGCGATGGATCTTGAAGCCCACCTCGCTGGGCACGGAGTCGATCTCGATGACCGCGACATATCCGTAGGAGTCGGTGTAGGTGAAGTCAGCATCCTTGGTGGTCCAGGTGCCGTCCTCGTTCTCATACCAGTAACCGACGCACCAGCCGGACATACTGTCGGCAGACTTGTAGTGGACGATGATGGTGGTGTCCTCGGCGGCTCCGCCGGACTGAGCGGCAAGAGCCTCTTCCTTGGTGGCAAAGATTCCGCTGATGCCTTCCACCATCCATACGGTGGCGGCACCCTCGGTCAGAGGTACATCGTACTTGGTTCCGCTCCAGTCGGCGCTGTCGGCACCGATGCAGAATTCGCAGCTGGAATAAGGAATAGAAGTATCAATGGTGTTGATGGTGGCGGTGAGCCATTCGCCGTCGGCGGCAAACTCAGCGGTCTTGCCGTCGTTCACCGGCCATGTGTCGCCGTCGTGGAAGGTGCCCAGCAGCCATGCAGCCTCGCCGAGATAGTTCACGGTAAGGGTGCACTTTGCAGGCTCCTCCATCTCGGGAGCCTCGGTCTTGAGGGTTCCGTCGGGATGGAGATAATAGACAGCCTCAACGGCGGGAATGTCGCCGACCCAAGCGGCAACATCGCCCTTGAAGTCAAAGCCGACATAGCCCACATCGGCATTCTTTATGGTGAGAGTGAGAACGTTGTCGGCAATGGTCATCTCAGCGTTGTCGCTGCTGCCGCCGCTGTTCATGTTCTCCAGCCAGTTGGCGGTGGATTCGCCATAGATGCAGGCAAAGGTATCGGCGGACATGGTGCCGTAGCCGTTGACCACGATGTTGAAGGGAGTGAAGGTAACTTCCGGCTCGTCAGGATCGGTCACTTCCGGCTCGACCTTTGTGGGGTCGGTGGTCAGCTTGCCTTCGTAGGTCACATAGTAAACCGCGCCGGAGGCGGAAACATTTTGGCTGAGCCAGCCGTGAGTGGGATCGTTGAAGCCGATATACACGGCATTTACGGTCTCGTCGGTGATGGTGACCACCAGAGAGCCGCTGGTGACATCCACGCCGAAATGCTCTCCGCTCTGGGAGGAGCTGGTCCAGATCTTGGTTGCCCAGTCGCCGGAGGTCATGCCCACATTGGCCTCACCGTCGGAGATGGAGCCCGTTCCGTAGGGAACAACGGTGATGGTGTAGGGGCTGAAGGTCTCCTCCGGAGGAGTGGCGGGATTGGTGGTGGTCAGGGAGCCGTCCTCGGCAATGTAATAGGTAGTGCCGAAGCTGGGAGAAATGGTCTGGCTTCCGGTGACCTGAACGGTGAGCTTGCTTAGCTCAGCCGAAGTGGAAACGGTGCACTTGTAGCCGTTCCAGCTCTGGGAAATCACACTGCTGTCATTGTAGTTGTACCATGCGTCGGTGACGGTGCCGTCGGCCAGAGAGTACTGACCCCAGACAGAAAAGCCCGTCTGGTTGTTCGTTCCGTCGATGACAAAGCTGCCGCCGGCCGCCTCTGCGGTCAGCTGGGCCTTGGGCACGGCAAATACCATGCCGCTGAACAGCATCATCACCGCCAGCAGCACAACGACTGTCTTCTTGGCTATCTTTTTCATAACTATTCCCTCCTGAATCAGACTTTTCCTCTTGTGCTGATTCCAAATAAATCAGCATGGGCACGAAACTCATGCCTCTTTTCAATAATAATCATAAATCAGCATTGCCTTTAACTCAATGTTCGATTTGATAAATATTTCCGCTTTTTTTCGTCAGAGTTTACAAACCCGCTTGTCGGACAAATACGCAATTTAGGAAATCAGTCGCTCACAGATAATTGTACAATATTCACAACTCAAATCCGCGTCGGGCCTTGTTTCAGCGATTTTTGCCGGTAATCTCCACAAAAATCGCCTTCCTTTTCTCTCCCGGCAATTCCCGGGCGGACCTTTGGATAAAAAGTAAAAGCCGCCGGTGTTGCGCAACTCACTGCGCAACACCGGCGGCTCTAATTCAGAATTGTTTGATGGCCTCAAGAAGCTCGTTCAGTGCCTTGCGGGCCTGATCGATCTCCTTCTGGTCGCCCTTCTGCATGGCCGCCTCAAAAGCGGAGATGTACATATCAAGGTGAGTCCGGGTGTCTCCGGTGGCTTCCTCGTATGCCCGCTCGGCAAGGTAGAGGGCCAGCTTGTTTTCCTCCTGCTCGCGAGGACTGATCTTGAGGTAGCTCAGCTCTTCCATGCGCTGGGCCGCCTCCTCCTCGGTCATCTGATTTCCCTCGCCGCGGATGATTATGGTCTTGCTGAAGTCGGTGGAATGCACCCGCACACGCACCTCCAGCAGGGAGTTGATGTCGTAGGTGTAGGTCACATCCACCGCCTCTTCCCCTCTGGGCTTGGAGGGCACGGGCACGCACACATCGCCAAGGTAGAGATTGTTCCGCGCCATGCGGCTCTCGCCCTGCAGCACCTTTACCCGCACCTGAGTCTGGTAGTCGCTGGCGGTGTAGAGGGTCTGGGTGCGGCTGACCGGAATAACGGTGTTGCGCTCGATCATGGGCAGATAGTGTCCGCTCTCCTCAAAGAAGCCGTTGTGGGACACCACCTCTGTGCCAAGGGTGAAGGGGCATACATCGGTCAGTATCACTTCCTTGATAGCGGCGGCGCGCTGCTTGATGCCGCACTGCAGAGCCGCTCCGATGGCCACCACCTCGTCGGGATTGACATCCACCTGAGGAATGCGGCCAAAGAGCCGGGTGGCCAGCTTGCGCACCACGGAAGCCTTGGTAGCGCCGCCTACCAGAACCACCTGATCGATATCCGCGGCGCGGATACCGGCGTCCTTCAGGCTGCGCTCCACCGGCTGTCTTATCCGGTCAAACAGAGGCTCGCAGGCCTCCTCGAACTCCTTGACCTCCAGCTTGTAGGATTTCTTTTTGCCTCCGATGGTGCATTCCATGACGATGCTGCCCGCCTGAGGCATATCGCACTTGCACCGCTCGGCGGCCTCCCGGAGCTGAGCCAGCTCCTCAAAAGTGATGTTCAGGGCATCCACGCCGCACTTTTTGCAGAACAGCTGCTGCACCACATCGGTGAAATCCTCACCGCCGAGGAAGTTGTCACCGGCGATGGAGCGCACCTCGATGATCTTGCCCGTCCGCTCCAGAATGGACACATCGAAGGTGCCGCCGCCAAGGTCAAAGACCAGATAGCGGGAGCGGTCGCGGCTGTCCAGCAGGCCGTGAGAAATGGCCGCGGCGGTGGGCTCGTTTATGATGCGCTCCACCCGCAGACCGGCCAGCTCGCCGGCTCGCTTGG
>JAZSQO010000136.1:0-2048 GCA_045538015.1 Acutalibacteraceae bacterium
GGAGATGATCCCGTTATTCCTTGGGGTATTTGTGGAAACACCAGCCGTTGTCCAACAGTTGGCAGGATGAGTCGCTGCACTCGGCGGTACCGCCTTCGCTATAATGTGCGTTGACCATATATCCGGGGGTATAGGCGTCGAAGTTAATAACGTAACTGAGGCCGTTTTCGTCTTCGGCTGCGGAGAAGCGGTAAACCCTGCCGCCGGAGTACAACTGCTCAATGGCCGCAAGCGCCTCTTCACTCAGATCCGGTTCAATGCCCACATACTCCTCGTCAACATAAGTACCGAACTCATATTTCCCCTTGCGCAGTTCAACAATAAAGATCTCCATTTCCGGCAGCAGTTCGTCGGCGAGAGTGCCCATGGCTTCGGCGTTGTCGGTGAGATCCTGTTTGCAGGCGGCTATCTCCCGCTGCATTCTATTCTGGGACGGGGTATTGGTGCATACCCTGTATCCGTCGATATAGAAGCCGTCATACTCCATGCCGGTGAACGCGCAGTTGCCGAATTCAAAATGCCAGACGCCGTTGGAATCCATGCCGCAGCCGTTCAGTATGGCGGCGAGGATGAATAACATAACGAGCGTCGCGGCGATCTTACCGGTGTATTTTTTCATTCCTGTCATCCTCCTTGCAATTCTATTATCAGAACCCGGCCTTCTCTATGGCAAGCACCAGATTGCGGCCGTAGATCTCCATGCCCAGCGCGTTGGGATGCAGGTTGTCAAGGAAATATTCGGGCAGGTGGGGCACCAGCGAAAAACCGTCAACGATGGTGATGTTGTCGTAGCGCTGACAGATCTTCTTCAGTTCCCGGCAGAAACGCTCCAGCACAGGCTCTCCTCCGGGACAGTCGCCCCGCCAGATGGGGGTGATGGTCAGCACGGGGGTGTCGCCGTACAGTTGGTGCAGCAGGGCGTAGTATTCCTCGATTCCGGTCATATCCTCGTCACCGAACTGATTGGTTCCCATGGAGATAACTATCTTCTCAGGGGAGAAATCATCCGTCTTTTCAAGGGCGTTCTTGTTGTACACATAGCCGCCGATGCCCTGATTGACGATGTCCCAGTTGAGCAGACGGTTGGCCACGCTGACGTAGGTGTGAGCCGAGCGCAGGGGACCGAAGCCCTGAGTGATGGAGTCGCCCATCCACAGCACCTTCGGGCCTTTTTTCGCCGGAGCAAACCCGCCGTCGATGGAAGCATTGCGCAGCAGCACCGTGGCGTCGGCGGGCAGATACAGCACAATATCCTTTCTGCCGGCGGGCAGGGCAAAACTGAGCGCGCCCTCTTCGGGGAGATCTCTGACATAGCGGATGTCGGATATCAGACCGTCCACCATGAGTTCAAAGGAGTCCTCCGAACCCTTCCAGATGATTTTGTATTCCACGGAAAACTTTTCCGCGTCGGTGGAAAACTCAAGGGTCTTGGCGGTGGAGGCGACGCACCGCTCAAACCAGAAGTCGCTGACCTCGCGGAAGTAATCCATGCGGGACTCAGGGTACTGAAATGCCTGCAGCCAGCCGTCACCGGTCTCGGCAAAATCCAGCGCCCCGAAATAGATCGCCCGGAGCTGAGTGTTTGTAAGGGTCATAGCTATCGCGCCTTTCTGCGGTATTGATTCGGCAGAATGCCTGTAGTCATTATACATGCCCAATGATGTTTATACCAGCATTTTCTTGAAATTGAGCTGCTCTCTGCCTCCGCCGTAGCCGCAGCGGCGGTAGAATTCGTGGGCGACGGTGCGGGTCGCGCCGGACACCAGCCGCACGCCCGCGCAGCCGTCGTCAGACGCCCACTCCTCCACTCGGCGCAGCAGTGCAGCACCGATGCCTTTGCGCTTGTGCGCCGCGCTGACGGCGATGCCCATGATGTCCTTCATGGGGACGGCGTACAGCAGCTCGTAGTGCTGTGCGTGGACGTAGCCCGCCACCTCTCCGTCCTGCTCGGCGACGAAGATGCGGTCGCCGGGGGAGGTCAGCAGCCGTTCCAGCCGCTGCGCCGTGAGTGCGGCGGGGTAATCGTAGCCCATCTCCTCGCGGTTGAG
>JAZSQO010000077.1:0-50009 GCA_045538015.1 Acutalibacteraceae bacterium
AGAGCGCCGTCAAAGGCGTGCTGCTTGTAGGAGGGAGCCAGCAGGCGTGCGCCGTAGGCGGTGTTGAGCAGGTTGTAGACGCTGTCCAGAGAGGCAATACCCTGAGCTTCGTCGGAAACGCCGCTGATAACGCCCCAGGACTGGGGATTGAGCCACATGGAGGCCTCGGGATCGTTCTTGGAGCCGACGACCTCGCCGGTGTCGCGGATGCCGCGGATGTAGCGGTCGCCTTCCCAGCACAGATTCTGGATGATGTCGTAGAGCTTCTTGGCCTCGGCATCGATGAAGGTCTTGTATTCAGCGTCGTTGCGCAGAGCGGCATACTCGCTCATGGTCTTCATGCCCAGATAGAGCTGCATGGCAACGAAGACGCTTTCGCCATTCTCGCCCATGCGCAGGCAGTCGTTCCAGTCGGCGTGGAGGCCGGCGGGCATACCGTGGGCAGCCAGATGATTCAGGCTGAAGTCGATGGCGCGCTTGAGGTGGTCGTAAACAGTGCCGGTTTCCTTGTCGGCATAGGGAATCTCATAATCGAGGAAGTCCAGCTTACCGGTCTCGCCGATATACTTGGTGACCGTGGGGAAGAGCCACAGAGCGTCGTCGGCGCGGTAGTGAGGATGTCCGGTGGAGCGCACATAGCTCTCGTCGTCGGGAGTGTCCTCATGGCCGGGATTATGGGTGTACTTGACCAGAGGCAGACCGGCGCCGTTGGAGACCTGAGCGGACAGCATGAACACCAGCTGCTCCCGGGCCATTTCCGGATCGAGGTGGATGATGCCCTGAATGTCCTGAACGGTGTCGCGGTAGCCGTAGCCGTTGCGCTGGCCGCAGTAGGGGAAGGAAGCGGCTCTGGACCACACGAAGGTGATGAAGCACTGGTAGGCGTTCCAGGTGTTTATCATGGAGTTGAACTCCTCGTCGGGAGTCTTGACGGAGAAGTTGCTGAGCTTGCCGTGCCAGTAGGTGCGCAGCTCGTCGATCTCAGCAGCGCATACAGCGGCGGGGTCGGCATAGCGGGCCATGATGGCGTCTGCGTCGGCCTGAGTCTTCTGGCCGAGGACGAAGGCGATGGTCTTGCTCTCGCCGGGAGCGAGGGTCAGCTTGGTGTGCAGGCTGCCGCAGGGATTGCCGTTGTAGTTGAGCTTGTTGCCGCAGTCGCCGGAGGTAACTGCCTGAGGACGGCCATAGCCGTTGTAGCGGCCGAGGAACTCAGCCTTGTCGCCGCAGTAGCTGGCGATGGGAGCGCCGGAAAGGCCGAAGAAACGACACTTGGCGGAGTTGCCGTTGAAGGCGTCAACGCAGTTCTCGTTGATGGTCTGGCGGATGCGGTTGCCGTCGAAATAGGTGCGGGTGATGAACTGAGTGTACTGCAGGTTGACCTGATCCTGCTCGTAGTTGCTGTCGGTGGTAAACTCAGCGTAGCCAAAAACGGAAATATTACGAACGGTATTGGAATTGTTGGTGACGGTCAGCTGCCAGACCTCGTGGGTAGCGCCCATGGGGACATAATAGGCGGCGCAGCTGTCAATATCCTTGTAGCCGGCCTTGATGAGGGTGTAGCCGGTGCCGTGGCGGCACTCGCTGGAGTAAACATCCAGAGGCTTGCCAACAGGCTGCCAGGAGGCGGACCAGAAGTCGCCGTCGGCGTCATCGCGGAGGTATATGTAACGGCCGGGATCGTCATTGTCGTTGAAGCGATAGCGCAGGATTCGTCCGCTGGCGCCGCTCTTCTCAAAGCTGTAGCCGCCGGCGTTGTTGGAGATGATCGCGCCGTATTCGGGGGAGCCGAGGTAGTTGGCCCAGGGTGCGGGAGTAGCAGGATTGGTTACGCAGTACTCGCGTGCCTGCTCGTCAAAGAAGCCGTATTTCATATGATATACTCCTATTCATGATTTTGAACGACATAGGTCAGATACATCATATCATGTACCGAAATCGATTTCAACTCGTTTGTTGAATAAAAGGCGAAAAAAACCAAAAAGAGGAGCGGATTATACAAATAAAAGCCGGATTTTTGTAATTTGTTCCGGGACTTGAAGTAATGTTGGAAGGATTATTTCTTTTCGTCGCAGCGCCGTATTTATCCCGATGAGATGTGTCTTATCAAAAGAATGCTCAATATGACCCATGCAGCCATTCTTGAAAGTGGAGAGTGTATGGAAGTTTTAAGCATCGAGGGTTAACAATATATCCGCACATAATAATGTTGGATACTGAAATAAATAAAAAAATGGCTTAGACGGTGATCTTACCATCTAAGCCATTTTTTTATGTATTCAATTATCCGTTTATCTGAGCCTCAACAAGGCTGCCGCCGCAGTAGATCTGGCGCAGCTTGGGCTTTTCGATCTTGCCGGTGGGGTTTCTGGGCACCTGAGCGAAGATGACCTTGCGGGGACGCTTGTAGCGGGGCAGACCGGTGCAGAATTCGTTGAATTCCTCCTCGGTGCATTCGCATTCCGGCTTGAGCTCCACGATGGCCGCGGCGATCTCGCCCAGCCGCTCGTGGGGCAGACCGATGACCGGCACGTCCTTGACCTTGTTGTTGGTGCGGATGAAGTCCCCGATCTGTACCGGGTAGAGGTTTTCGCCGCCGCTGATGATAACATCCTTCTTGCGGTCGACGAGATAGATGAAGCCGTCCTCGTCCTCCTGAGCCATGTCTCCGGTGAACAGCCATCCGTCGCGCAGAACGGCGTTGGTGGCGGCCTCGTCGTTGTAGTAGCACTTCATGACGCCGGCGCCCTTGACGGCCAGCTCGCCCACTTCGCCTCTGGCGACGGGAGCGCCGTTTTCGTCGGCAATCATGACCTCCCAGCCATAGCCGGCCTTGCCGATGGCACCCACCTTGTGGATGTTCTCAACGCCCAGATGGACGCAGCCGGGGCCGATGGACTCGCTCAGACCGTAGTTGGTGTCGTACTGATGTCTGGGGAAGATGGTGCGCCAGCGCTTGACAAGGCTGGGGGGCACGGGCTGAGCGCCGATGTGCATCAGTCTCCACTGATCCAGTTTGTAATCCTTGAGGTCTATGTCGCCGCGGTCGATGGCGTCCAGAATATCCTGAGCCCACGGAACCAGCAGCCACACGATGGAGCACTGCTCCTCGGAAGCGGCCTTGAGGATCCACTCGGGCTTGACGCCGCGCAGCAGAACGGCCTTGCTGCCCGCCACGAGGCTGCCGAACCAGTGCATTTTGGCGCCGGTATGGTAGAGGGGCGGGATGCAGAGGAAGCAGTCGCCTCTGCCCTGACCGTGGTGGTTCTGCTCAACACGGGCGGCGTGCATGAGACTGGCGTGGTCGTGCAGAATGGCCTTGGGGAAGCCGGTGGTGCCGGAGGAGAAGTAGATGGCGGCGTCGTCGGTATCAGACAGGGCGATCTGCGGATCACGGCTGCTGGTGTAGGTGGTCAGCTTGTCGTAGCTCTCGGAGAAGGTGGGGCAGTTTTCGCCGGCGTAAAGGGTGAGCTTAACGCCTTTGATGCGGTCGCATATATTTTCCACACGGCCGATGAATTCCGGGCCGAAAACCAGAACATCGGACTCGGAAAGCTCAAGGCAGTACTTGATCTCGTCGGCGGTGTAGCGGTAATTCATGGGCACAACGATGCAGCCGGCCTTGAGAGCGCCGAAGTATATGGGCAGCCATTCAAGGCAGTTCATCAGCAGAATGGCCACCTTGTCGCCCTTGCCGAAGCCGCGGGAGAGCAGCAGGTTGGCAAAGCGGTTGGCCTTGCAGTCAAAGTCCTTCCAGGTCATCTCGGTGCGGCCGGGAGTGTTGCGGGTGGTTTCCACCAGCTCGTAGTCACGCCAGGTCTTGCCGTGCTTTTCCTGCTCTTCGGGATTTATTTCAATGAGGCTGACCTCGTCGCCGTAAAGATTGGCGTTGCGGATAAGGTAATCAATAATAGGCATTCTGAATATCCTCCGGATGCGCGATAGTTTATTGCTTTTATGCTTTAACCGTTAAAAGCGTCATACAGCATAATGATACAGCAAATGCCGTCGAAAGTCAACATCAAAAACGATTATTATGGGAGAGAATGGGCTTTCAGGCGAGAAAAAACCGACCCTGCTTTACTCGGTAAAACAAGGTCGGTGATTATTGACTGCCGGATCAGGGAGCGCCGGGGCCGCCCGACTGGAGCAGAGTGCCGGTGTTGTTGTCACCGATGAGGGTGACGGAGTAGTCCATGGGCTTTTCGTGGCCGGAGCGGAAGACGCTCAGGGTGATGGTGTCGCCCACATTCCTGCTTTCGATGGCCGCCTGCAGGTCGGAGAGAGTAAGGGTCTCCCTGCCGTCGCAGGAAACGATGATGTCGCCCACCTTGACGCCGGCCTGAGGCAGGGTGGAGTTGGAGTAGAAGCCTCGGATGAGCAGTCCCTCGGGCACATCGTACCACTGGGCGGTCTGGGAGGTTATCTCGCTGCAGGAAACGCCCAGCGCGGGACGGACCACAGAGCCTTTCTCGATGAGCTGCTGGATGATGGGCAGGGCGGTGTCTATGGGAATGGCGAAGCCGAGGCTCTCGTAGCCCTCGTCGACGATCTTGGCGGTGTTGATGCCGATGACCTGACCATACATATTGAGCAGCGGGCCGCCGGAGTTGCCCGGGTTGATGGCCGCGTTGGTCTGCAGGTACTTCATGGCGCTGTCGGAGGTGCCGGAATCGTCGTCGATCACGCGGTCGATGCCGGAGATGATGCCGTTGGTGATGGATCCGGCGAACTGAGCGCCGCCGGGATTGCCGATGGCCACGACCTCGTCACCCAGCACCAGAGAGGCGGACTGCCCCAGCTCGGAGACCACAAGGTCAAGGCCGGCGGGGTCGATCTTGAGCACGGCGAGGTCGGTGCGGGCATCGTTGCCGATGACCTCAGCCTCCACCTCGGTCATCTCGCCGTTCTCGTCGGCGATGGTGACGGTGATGTCAAACTGGGAATATCCCTCGTCGTCAATGACATGGGAGTTGGTCACGATATAGCCTGCCTCGTCAATGATGAAGCCGGAGCCTTCGGAGAAGAGGTAGGAGGACCAGCCGTAGGCGTTGTAGTAGACGCTGACGCTGACCACGGCGCTGCGGAATTTGGCCGCCACCTGAGCGTAGGTCAGAAGCTCGCCGCTTTCGGGGATATAGTCGATGTTGGTCTGGGGAGACTGGGTGACCTCAAGGGTCACGCTCTCCTGAGCGGCCGGCTGGCCGCCCGATTTGTTGAGCACATTGTTGGAGAGCCATATGCCGCCCAGAATGCCCAGAGCCACCACGGCCACCGCTGCCAGCATGAGCATGGCGCCCTTGAAGGTGCCGCCCGATCCTCCGGAAGTGCTCCGGGAGGGCTGTTCGGCAGAGGGATAGACCGGAGCCGACCATACGGGCTGCTGGTAGGAAGGCTGCTGGGCGGGCTGCTCGTTGGCTCGGTACACATTGGAACCGGGCTGATAGCGGATGCTGTATTCACCGTCGGCCGCCGGCGCGGGCTGGCTGACGGGAGGATAACCGTTGTCGTATTGGTTACCGTTGGTTGGCGTGTTGAAATTATCCATTCATATCGCCCCTTTCTGGAAGGAATATACCATCGGGATATGATGTTACTGTCGGTGAAATGTGAGAAGTGAGTGACCGTAAGGTGTGTTTTTATACGGGAATGTGGAACTCAAACTCGCAGTAGGAGCCTTCGGAGCTGCGCACCTCGATCTCGCCCTTGTGCAGGCCGATGACCGTCTTGACGATAAACAGGCCCAGACCGACGCCGGTCTTGTCGTGGCTGCGGGATTTGTCCGATTTGTAGAAGCGCTCGAAGATGCGGGGCAGATCCTCCGAGGGAATGCCGATGCCGCTGTTGGCGATGACCACATGGGCACTGCGCTCGCGGCTGAAGACCCGGATGTTGATGTATCCGCCCTGATTGGCGAACTTGACCGCGTTTTCCATCAGGTTATACACCACCTGATGAAGCAGGTCAGGATCGCCGCGCACATACAAGGGCTTTATCTGCTCCATACCCTGAATGTCTATCTGCTTTTCCTCTATCCTCTGCTCAAAGGAGAGCAGGGTGTTGGTGACCGTTTTGGAAATGTCAAAGCGCTGGTAGTTGAGCTTCATGCCGCCGCTGTCGATGCGGGAAAGATCCAGCATGGAGCGCACCAGCCGGGAAAGGCGCTTGGTCTCCGAGGAAACCACGGTGAGGTAATGGGTGTGGCGATCCTCGGGGATGGTGCCGTCCAGAATGCCGTCCACGAAGCCGGAAATGGTGGTCATGGGCGTTTTCAGCTCGTGGGAAACATTGGACACGAAGCTGCGGCGCATGAGCTCGCTGGACTCAATGACGCCGGCCATCTGGTTGAAGGAGGCGGCCAGCTGACCCACCTCGGTCTCGTCGGGCACCTGCATACGGGCGGCGTAATCTCCTCCGGCAAACTTGCGCACCACGGAGGCCATTTCCCGCAGGGGCTTTACCTGAGCGTAGGTGATTATATACACCGCCACCAGCGAGGCGATGGAGGCGATGATGATGGCGATGATGACGATGTTGGCAACCTCGCTGCGGAACTCCGCGATGCTGTGGGCGGAGGAGGCCGCGATGACCATGCCCACGATGACTTCAGTGCCGGCGGCGTTGTGGACGATTATGGGCGCGCCGACCACGAACTGGGATTCACCGTATATGCCGCCCATGGTGTCGGTGGAGCGGTAGATACGGGAGGAAAGATCGGCGCTGTTCAGAGCGTAGGAAAAGAAGCCCTCGGGCATGGCGTTGCGGTGGCGGCATACGCCGCCGGTGTCCGCCGAGGCCACACTGAGGGTGTCCTCCTCAGAGCAGACCAGCACGGCGTTGTCCGTTCCCAGAATGAACAGGTCGGCGTCGATGCTCTGGCCGATCACCGCCATGGAGGAGCGCAGGGTGCGGGAGGCAGCCTCGCTCATCTCGTAGTTGCCGGGAGTGCCGTCGGGATTTGTTGCCTGAACGATATATCTCGAGGCTCGCTGGGCTATGACGTTGACGTTGTCCACCAGCAGCTGCTGCTTTTCATCCTGCCACTGGCCGGAAACAGCGCTGGCCAGCACGATTCCGAAG
The DNA here is from genome assembly GCA_045538015.1 of Acutalibacteraceae bacterium. Lineage (GTDB taxonomy): Bacteria > Bacillota > Clostridia > Oscillospirales > Acutalibacteraceae > SIG598. The sequence goes on from JAZSQO010000077.1 coordinate 7,078, forward strand.
AGGATGAAGCACACGATGACGATGGCCGAGGTTGCCAGAAGATAGCGCGTAAACAGCGTGCGCCACATTCCATGCCACGCACGCTGTACAGCTTCCCATAACATATTGGCCTCGTAGCGGATACGCTCCCAGAGGCGGCTCAGGCGGCCGCGCGCCATCAGGAGCCAGTCGGATAATTTACCGCTCACGACTGCTTGACGTCAAACTTGTAGCCCACGCCCCAGACCGTCTTGAGCGACCACTGATCGCTGACGCCCTCGAGCTTCTCGCGCAGACGCTTGACATGAACGTCCACGGTTCGGGAATCGCCGTAGTAGTTGAAGCCCCATACTTCGTCCAGCAGCTGATCCCGGGAGAACACCCGGTTGGGATTGCTGGCAAGATGATAGATAAGCTCCATCTCTTTGGGAGGAGTATCCACCTGACGGCCGTCCACTCTCAGCTCGTAGTTGTTGAGATTGATGGTCAGCTTGTCAAAGGAGACGATTTTCTTTTCGTCGGAGTCCTGCTTTGTGGAGCGGCGGAGAACGGCCTTGATGCGGGCCATGACCTCCTTGGCCTCAAAGGGCTTGACCACATAGTCGTCGGCGCCCAGCTCCAGACCCAGAACCTTGTCAAAGGTCTCGCCCTTGGCGGTGAGCATGATGATGGGGCACTTGGACTTTTTGCGTATCTCGCGGCACACCTGCCAGCCGTCGATGGAGGGCAGCATTATATCCAGCAGGATAAGATCGGGGCGCTCAACATCGAAGCAGTCAACGGCCTTCTGACCGTCGTGAGCCATGGCCACGGTGTAGCCTTCCTTCTCGGCGTACAGCCGGAGAAGCTCGCATATATTCTGATCGTCGTCAACGATCAAGATCTTCTCGTTATCCATATTCTCTCCTCTGCGTTATGTAGTTTCACCTGATCTTACAATATTATAATACATTATTGCGCCGAAGGAAATAAACAAATTTTGAATAATTGGCGATTTTGCGGCAAAAAGGAGGCTCCGCGGCCCAAAAGCGGGCTGCGGAGCCTCCGCGCGGCGGTTACTTTCAGAATCGTACTTTGAGGTGATCGAATTTTTCCTTCCAGATGTCGGAAACTCTCAGCGCGTGGGCGTAGGGCAGGACGTCAAAGTAGTAATTGGGATTTTCGTCCAGCAGCATCTCCAGCCGATCCTTTTCGGCGGTGGAGAGGAACTGCCTGAAGCCCTCGGAGCGGGGAATGATGTAGGCGCCGTATTCGGTGTAGCAGCGGATACGGGGCAGAAGGTAGAGCAGCAGCACCGTGAGGCCGCCGGAAAGAGCCACGCTCCACAGACTGAGGGAGGTGCCGACGTGGCTCAGAACATAGGCTACGGAAATCACCAAACCGGCAGCGATGCCGGCCACGCGGTATGCGAAGGATTTCTTAGGATCGATGCGCTTGTTATTGTCACAGCGGAGGAAGAACTGGCTGACAAAGCTGAACAGCAGTCCCACCAGAACCGGCAGAAACAGAGCAAGCAGGTCGATCTCGCCCGACTTTACATTGGCGATGTATTCGTTGAGCGTGTGGGATTCGGAAAAACTGTACATAAGCTCTCCGACATAATCGGAGCCGTAGCTTATCACATCTCCGACCGGCTGCGCTTCACTGAGCATGATGTAGTTTACCTGAGAGAGGAAAACACAGAACAGGAAGATGAGAGGGGTGGACGCCAGCACGGAGACTATTCCGGGAACGAATGCCAGAAAAATAAGGAGAAATGGAATCCTCATTGCAGCCAGAGTGCCGACCGTGCACGCCAGAGCGACCCACATCGCGTGGAGGTATTTTCCGAAGCCAAGACCGTCCACCAGCTGCAGGGTGGGCAGCAGCACAGCAATGGCGACGACAAGGTGCGAAAGAGCGTCGGAGAGGATATCCCGGGTCTTTACGGTCAAAGGCCGGTAGGTTTTGAATTCGTTGTCTACCTTGCGGAAGGCTTCCTTGGCAAAGTATCTGAAATCATTCTTCAGCTGCCCGGAGTTGACCGACCCGGGAATGTCCTTCTTCCGGTCGAGCAGGTCGGAGTTGTAGCTGAGATAGCTTTTGGTCCACAGCTTGGAAAAGAATCTCTTTTCGTATTCGGTGTGGTTATTGTCCAGATTTTCCAGCCGGGTTATGGTGAAGCTGCCGTCCTCCTTTTCCTCAAGGGAAATGTGCTTGTGGGAGGCCCAGTAGTAAAGAAGGGCGATGATATCGTGCTCATCCACCTTAAGGTCGATGATGTAGCCCAGCTCGGCGGGATTGAGCTTGTCGGGAGGATAGAACTCGATGGTGGGTATCATCGGATAGCGCTTTTTTGTTATCAGAAGAATGGCGGTAACAATGGCCATTACTATAATGGGTGCTATGACAGCGAGTGTCACGCCGTATTTTGCGAAGAAATCCATAAGTATACTCCTTTCGGCGGCGGAAAATCACTTCTTTCCGCCGGCGGACTTTCTCTTTCGGACGGTCATTCTTTTTATCGAATTACCGAGGCTTTCCAGCGTGTTCATCATCACGGAGGTGACCTTGTTGGAGGAGGGATATTCCAGCGAGAACCAGCCGGGGATCTTCATGTCAAGACCGTCGGTTTTCTCCAGCCAGACGCCGGAAACGCCGAGAGCGTGGGCGTAGGGCAGAACATCGTAGTAATAATTGGGATTCTCCTCCAGCAGCATCTCCAGCCGATCCTTTTCGGCGGTGAGGAGGAACTGCCGGAAGCCCTCGCAGCGGGCGGAGATGCCGGCGCCGTATTCGGTCAGCGAGCGGATTCCGGGAGAGAGGGCAATGCACAGCATTACGGCGGCGCACAGCAGGCCCATGCTCACAAGGTCAACGCCGTAGCCGCGCAGGCAGAGCAGATAGAGGGCGGAGCAGGCAATGCCGCTCAGCCATCCGGCGGCGGTGAAGATCGCTGAACGGCCTTGGCTGACTGACTTCATATAATGCGCCTTCTCAAAAAGGCCGGACACAAAGAAGAACAGCAGCGAAACGATGGAGGAAACATAGGGATAGTGGGCCTTTACAAGGTCGGCTCCGGTGAATCCGTAGGCCTCTGCCGAAAAGGAGGTGTAGCAGAAGGCCATGATTACCAGCGGGTAGAGGAGAATGAAGAGCAGCGCAAAGGAGCCGATTCCAAGGGAGGTCGGGTCAACAAAGGTTTTGCCTCGCGGGAGAAGAGGGCCGATGAAATGTGAGGCGGCAAGGTACAGGAACATGACGAAAATGGCCAGTCCGAGGGCGTAGGGGAAAATGTCCAGGGCAAATCCCAGGTCGAAGGAGTAGAGGGGAGAGGTCTGAACAAATCCCAGACCGGAGTTGACCAGATAATTCACAAAGGGAGCCAGCATGGCTGTGATGATGGCAAGGGCGGGCAGCCGGATGGCGGCCTTGTCCCGGCTCTTTACGGTCAGGCGGCGGGTTTTGGAGCCGTCAAAGCTCTCGCGCATACTGCGGTAGGCGCGGTTGACCGAGAGATTGAGGTCGGCCAGCGCCTCCGGCGAAAGCTCTGTGCTTGTGGTGCCGGGAACGCGAGGGCTGTTTTTGTCGGTAAAGAGGGAATAATCCTCGGTTCCCACACGCCAGAGGTCGGCGAAAAGCCGGCGCTCATATTCCGGATGGCTGTCCTCAAGGTCGGAAAGATAGTCCAGCTTCATGGTGCCGTCTTCCCGCATGGTTATGGCCAGATGCTTGTGGGAGGCCCAGTAATAAAGCAGGGAGACCATGTGCCCCAGAGGCACGTTCCGGTCGATGACATAGCTGACCTCGGCGGGATTCATTCCCTCCGGAGAGTAATATTCGATGGCGGGAACGCGGGTGTGCCTTTTTCTGAACACCCGCAGAGCCAGAACGATCAGCAGAAGCAGCGCCGCGACGCCCAGAAGGATGAGCTCGGGCACAGAGGGACTGAAGGATGAAATAAGCTGTTTCAACGCGCTCATGATTCACTGCCTTTCTTCGCACATCTGCGAGTCGGTAATCTGACGGGCGGACGGGAAATGCTATTGTTTCCTTTTCTTTTTCCGGCTGACCAGACCCGCAATGGCGTCCAGACCGTTCATCATCAGCTCGGTTATTCTGTTATACGGGCCGTACTCTCCGGAGAACCAGCTGGGAACATCCGCCTTGATGCAGTCGGCCTTCTGAAGCCACACCGAAGAAACACCCAGCACCTGCGCGTAGGGCAGGACATCGTAATAATAATTGGGGTTTTCCTCCAGCAGCATCTCAAGACGGCTTTTTTCGGCGGTGAGGAGGAACTGGCGGAAACCCTCGCAGCGGGCAAGAATACCGGCACCGTATTCGGTCAGAGCGCGGACGCGGGGAGAAAGCGCCGAACAGATCACGATGGCCATCCCCATTGCGGCAGCGCTCCACGGAGATATATCGGTGTTACGGAAGGACAGGACATATACGGCGATGCTCAGTATGCCGACTATCCAGCCGGCGGCATTGAAGCGCCGGTTTTTTCGGATATTCACGCGCCGGTAAAGATATCCCTTTTCGAACAAGCCGGTCACAAGGTAAAAAGGCAGAGCGGCGAAGAAAGGTATCCATGATGTTTCGTTACCGGTGTATAGAGTGATCAACCACATAAAGAACCGCAATACCAGTAAAGAGTACAGTGTGATAACGAGCCGCGGGATCAGTATACGTGAGGGCGGCTGGACAATATCGGCGGATAGCAGGCAGGCGAACAGCACCACCGACAGAGGGAGGACAAGTAAAGTGATGGACGGAATGAGCCCGATATCCTTGGAGTGCTGAGTCAGAGGCAGAGCAATTGCCAGCAAGATGGCGATGTTGGGCAGCTGTGAGGCGATGAGGTCGCGGCTCTTCACTGTCAGCCTGCGGCCGTCCTTCTCGAAACCGCCGCGCATACCCCGGATTGCTTTCCTGACAGCCAGTTTCATGCCGGAGGAAAGATCCTCCGAAGACACTATGCGGCTCTTGCCGCCAAGACGGAAGTTATCCTGATCGTCGATGACGGAATAGGCTTTCTTCCGGCGGCTCCTTCCTCCCAGATACCACATATCATTGAATAACTGCTTTTCGTAGTCCGAATGGTCGTCGTCAAGATCGGACAGACGCCTGAGAGTAAAGGAATCATCTTCGGCCGTTTTGATCGACAGATGGCCGTGGGAAGCCCAGTAATAAATCAGCGAGGTCATATCCTCAGGAGAGGAAAAGCCGTCGATGACATAACCAACCTCGGCGGGAGTCATGCCCTCCGGGGCGTAATATTCGATGGTTGGAACGCGGGGGTATCTCTTTTTGAATGCCCGCAGAGCCAGAACGATCAGCAGAAGCAGTGCCGCGATACCCAGAATGATGAGTTCGGGTATTGACAGGCTGAAGGAGGAAATAAAATGCTTTAACGCGCTCATGATTCACTGCCTTTCTTCGCACATCTGCGAGTCGGTGGTTTGATGGGCGGACGGGAACTGCTATTGTTTCTTTTTCTTTTTTCGGCTGACCAGACCCGCAATGGCGTCCAGACCGTTCATCATTGCCCGGGTGATCTTGTTGGATGAGCCGTATGCGTCAGAGAACCAGCCGGGTATGTCGGTTTCGATGTGGCCGGTCTTTTCCAGCCATGCCGCTGAAACACCGAGCACCTGCGCGTAGGGCAGGACATCGTAATAATAATTGGGGTTTTCCTCCAGAAGCATCTCAAGACGGCTCTTTTCGGCGGTGAGGAGGAACTGGCGGAAGCCTATGCAGCGGGACAGCAGCTGCGTTCCGTATTCGGTCAGAGCGCGGACGCGGGGAGACAGTGCCGCGCACAGCAGAACAGTCGCACCCATCAGAGCGGCGCTCCAGGGGGACATATTGGTGGTGAGGAAAGAAAGGGCGTATCCGGCCGTGCACAGCAGCCCGATGATCCATGCGGCGGCCTTGAAACGGGCTGATTTCTTTTCGTTCACGCGTCTGTAGACATAGCCCTTTTCAAAAAGGCCGGACACAAGAAAATACAGCAGCGAGATGATGGAAGGCAGGAATGAGATACTCTCGCCCTTTTCGGCCATCTGCGGAACGAGGATTATAAGCAGAAGGGCACAGAAGGGAATGACAAACAGCAGCACCGCGGCAAGAGCGGAGTCGAAGGGGAAATCTTCCAGAACGATCCTCAGCCACAGAAACGAAGCGACTGCAAACGAGAGGGATACGGCGATGATAAAATTTGCGAAGCCGACGATATTGATTATCTGCATCAGCGGCAGGAGCATGGCCAGTGTGCCGGCGATGGTGGGCAGGCGCGTGGCGATGCGGTCTCGGGTCTTGTCGGTCAGACGGCGCTGAGAGCGGTCAAAGCCGGAGCGCATACGTCGGTATGCCTTGTTGACGGCGCTTCTGATGCCCACGGAAAGATCCTCGGAGGTAACGGTGCGTCCTCTGCCGGTCAGGCGGAAGTTGTCCTCGTCGGGAATGACGGAGTATGAGCGCTTGTGGGCGTTGCGGGCGCCAAGATACCACATATCGTCAAACAGCTGCTTTTCGTAGTCGGAATGCTCGCTGTCAAGGTCGGACAGCCGTTTGAGGGTGAAGGTGTCCTGACCGGTCATGGTGATGGACAGGTGCTTGTGAGACGCCCAGTAGTATATCAGCGAGGTCATATCCTCAAGGGTGATATAGCCGTCGATAATATAGCCGATCTCGGCGGGATTCAGCCCCTCAGGAGCGTAGAACTCCATGGTGGGGATCATGGTGTACCTCTTTTTGAAGATGCGGTAGAGGGCAGTGACCAGCAGCATTATCAGTGCCGCCGCGATCACGATCGCCTCCACGATCGGTTCGGTACGCATATCAGCTAAAAAATCCATCGATCTGATTCCTTTCCTTTATTCAGCAGGACAGCAAAGGCTGTGCCGTGCCTTTGCTGTCCTTTTGAGCTTGCGGTATATGAAATCCGGAGTCTGTATTATGGCAGAGCGGAAAGGGTGAGTGGCGCTTACCAGCGTCCGCCGCCGCCTCCGCCTCCGCCGCCGCCGGAGAAGCCGCCGCCGAAGCTGCCGCCTCCGCCGCCGCCAAAGCCGCCGAAGCTGCCGCCTCCGCCGAAGCCGCCTCCGCCGGTGGAGGTGGTGATGGGCACGGAGCGCATCTGGGTGTTCATGCGGGTAAGGTTGCGGGTCATGATGCGGCTGATGGTCATGGAGCTGACATCGGTGCCGTAGAACCATGTGGGCGGCTCGGTCTCAAGGCCCTTGAACTTGTCGGCCCAGATGGAGGATACGCCCAGCACCTGCGCGTAGGGCAGGATATCGTAGTAATAGTCGGGATTTTCTTCAAGGAGCATTTCCAGACGCTCCTTTTCGGCGGTCTGAAGGAAATTCTTGAAGCCCATGCAGCGGCCGATGATATAGGCGCCGTATTCGGAGCGGTCGCTCATACCGGGAATCAGGCACACCGCCGCGGGCAGAGCAACGGCAATGAGAATGGAGGGGATAAAGCCGAGGGATACAAAGCCAAAGCAGGCAACGAAGGCCACGGCGCCGAGAGCCGCGAAGACGATGGCGCCGAGGTTGGCGAGCAGGCGCTGGCCGAAGCTCTTTTTGGCGTAGATGGTGCCGCCCTTCCAGCGCAGCAGCAGGAAGGCGGGCAGGAATCCGATCAGCACCGGGATCAGAGAGGGAAGAACGCCGCCGGCAGAGGTGGGAGCCAGCTTGTTGATGATCCAGGGCAGTAAGGCGGCCGCGGCAAAAATGATGACGGCCGCGGTGTTGGCGAACCGGCTGCGGTTCTTGTCAACAAGGGCATATTCCTCCTTGCTGAACTGCCGCTTGAGCTGATAGGTGGCTGTGGCAAGGGTGCTGTAATATCTCTCCTCGATCTGGGAGGACTTGACCATGTTGTCGTTGGGGCCAAGCGCCCAGAGCTTCTTGAACATGATGCGCTCGTAATTCTTGTGCTTTTCGTCAAGGTCGGAGAGCTTGTGGAGGATGTAGGTGTTCTTGCCGGTCATTTCGATGGACAGATGTCCCTGAGCGGCCCAGTAGTAGATAAGGGCGGTAAGGTCTTTGGCGTCGGCCTTGCCGTCGATGATGAAGCCGACCTCAGCGGGATTGAGCTCGTCGGGAGGATAGAATTCCATGGTGGGAACCATGCTTCTCTTCTTCTTGGAGAAGCGCACCAGAGCCACGATGCCGACGATGGCCGCGGAGAGAATGGAGGCGGCCCAGTCCATCCAGCTGGTGGAGCGCTTCACGGCGCCCTCGGGCAGGGAGAATTCGACTATGACCGTTTCACCAAGGGGCATATGTCCGAGCAGAGAAGCGGTGAAGCCGTCCTCGGTGTCCTCGGTCTTGAATTCGTATTCGCGGCTGTCCGCGCCGGTTCTGACGGTGTAGCCGCACCGGAAGGCCTCGCCCTCCACAGAGGGAAGATGGGCAGTGAAGGTGATGCGGCCGTACTCCACCAGAGTGTTGGCCATGTAGGTGATGGGCATGAGGGAGCAGTCCAGCTGACCGTCCATGGCCGAAAGGTCAAATTTACCGGTCTGCACGGATGAAACCTCTACCGTTTCGCCCTTGTGGAGGAAAAGGTTGGCCATGACAACTTCGCCCTGGCCTCTTTCGGTCTGGACATGGGAGCCGTCCACAGACACCTTAACGCGTTCGCTGCTGGTGCCTCGGTCGTCGCTGGTTCTCATGCTGGTCTGGGCGACTATCTGCCACAGAGGCAGCTGAGGAATAATGGCGTCCTTGGCCACATCCACCTGCATATTCTGGGTGAAGGTGTAGGAGCCGTCCGGCTCGACGGTCAGCTCGAACTGAGCGTCGGTCACGCTGATGTCGGCGGGACGGTTGGTGAAGGTGCCCTCGGGGAAGAGCAGCTCCATGGTGGCGCCGCGGTTGGGCTCAAAAATCTCGTCGGAATAGACATAGATGGTGCCGTCGGAAACGCAGTATCTTATGTTGGAAGAACCGGCGGTTCCGTAGCTGCCCGAATGGAAAAGCTCGTCCTTCAGCTCGGCTCCCTCGGGCAGATGCACGCGGGCGGTGGCGTCAAGAACATAATCCTCGAGGTTGCTGGGAAAGATGTTCTGATAAATGCGGTCGCCGTTGGCGGTGATATCGTTGAAATACTCAATGTCGTAGCTGATGACATAGGTCACCGGGCCGTACACAAGGGTGTCCTCAGAGCCAAGACGGATGACAACCTCATTGTCGTCCTCGGTAATCAGTGCCTCGGCGCCCTTTGCCCTGACATTGGAAATGCGGTACTTTTCTTCGGCACCGTAGGTGGGAATGTAGCGGAAGTAGCCGTGGGATTCCTCGTTGAAAACAACATTGAGGGTCTCGGTCACGGACACGACACGGTCGTCGGTGATGGTCATCTCAACATCGTAGTGCTCTACATAGGAATATTCGTAGCGCATATTGGTGGTGAGATTGTTGCCTCCGCTTTGGTTGAAGAATTGTGCCAGCTTCGGGTCGGTGACGTCGTCTGGCTCGCGGCCGTATATCTTGGCAGCAAAGTCGGAGGTTATCTCCAGCGTTCCGGCGTCGGAGCCGGAAACCACGTCGCTGTCCGACACCGCCAGAGCGGTTGTCGCGAAAGACATCAGGAGCATAAGCGCCAGCAGGCAGGATAATACTCTTTTCATTTAAAAGTCTCCTTTCAGAGAGTGGAAGAGATTAGAAAAGGCGCGACGGACGGCCATTGATGCCGGAACGCCCGTCGCGCCTTGACGCTATAGATTGATTACTTGGAGAAGCTAACAGTGGGAGCGTTGCGCTCGGCGTCGTCAGCGATCTCGAAATAAGCGGCGGTCTTGAAGCCGGACATGGAAGCGACAAGGCTGGAGGGGAACATACGAACCAGCTGATTGTACTGCTTGACCGAGCCGGAGTAGTACTTACGGGACTGAGCGATGTCGGTCTCGATGGACTGAAGCTGTCTCTGCAGGTCGAGGAACTGAGCGTCAGCCTTCAGGTTGGGATACTGCTCGGCGACCACCATGAGGCGGGAAAGAGCACCGGCCAGCTCGCCTTCGGCCTTGGCGACGCCTTCCTTGTCGGAACGGTCGGCACCGTAAGCGGCGTTACGGGCGGCGATGACGTTTTCGAGGGTCTCGGACTCGTGGGCAGCGTAGCCCTTTACGGTCTCAACAAGGTTGGGGATCAGATCGTAGCGCTTCTTCATGTAAATGTCCATGCCGGAGAAGGCTTCCTCGACATTGGTATCGGCCATGACCAGCTTGTTGCGGGTGGCGATGAACCAGATGATAAGGGCAAGTACAAGAACGACTGCTGCGATGGCGATGATTGCTCCGATGGATATAGGCATTTGATACAGCTCCTTTACATAATTTGGCATTATTATACTATGCGGTATTGTGTTTTGCAACTGTTTTTCCGAAAAAAATAAAAATTTTATATACACAAGAGCCGCAAAGTGACCGCTGAGCCTCCGAAAATGCGATGATTACGCGCTTTTTATGTCATGGAGATTAATAATTATACATCGGCCATGCAGAGCTCAGTCCCGCGGCCTCCGGCGGCGCTCCAGCTCGGCCAGCTTGAGGATGAGCACCTGAGTTTTTGAATCGGGCAGCAGGCCGTCCATGACCATTTCCACCGCCTTTTCCAGAGGGATATATTCCACCTCAAGGCACTCGTCCTCGTCCGGGCTCTGCTCGCCGATGGACTGGATGCGGCAGGTGTACAGGTGAATGACCTCGTTGCAGTAGCCGGGAGTGGGGTAGAGCTTGCCCATGTCCTGCCAGTCGGTACAGATAGCGCCGATCTCCTCCCGGATCTCCCGGCGGATGGCCTCCTCGGGCAGCTCACCCGGCTCCAGCTTGCCTGCGGGCAGCTCGGTGACCACCTTGCCGTAGGCGTAGCGGTACTGGCGCACAAAGGCCAGCTCGCCCCGGTCGTTGAGGGCGGCGCAGCACACGCCGCCGTGGTGGCCGACATACTCTCTGGTGGTCAGGTGGCCTCCGGGAACCTCCACCCGGTCGTTATATGCGGTGAATATGCGGCCGCGAAAAACCTCGCGCTGTTCCACGGTGCGTTCCACCATGGAATCCACATCCTGTCGGTTCATAGCTGTTCTCCTTTTCAGATTCAGTATTTATAATGATAACTCAGCCGGTGGGTGTTGTCAAACGAGGGAAGCGGAATTATGTATATTGGTTCGCAAGGAAAAGGATATCTTCTTCCCGGCGGCGGGTGAGTGTGATATAATGAAGCGGCCCAAACATATTATAAAGCGAGTTACATGATTGAGGTGATAGGATTGGAGAGAGTTGTTTTGCCTGCCCTTCCCGTGGAGAAGACCCGGGAGGAGTTCGCCGCACGCCTTTGCCGGAGATATCCCTTTCTGAGCCGGATGACGGTGGGCAGGAGCGTGCTTGGCCGGGAGATATGGGGCCTGAAGCTGGGCGGCGGGGAAGAGGCGGTGCTGTACGCCGGAGCCTTCCACGCGCAGGAATGGCTGACCGCCCTTGTGCTGCTCCGCTTTGCCGAGCGGCTGTGTCAGGCTCTTGACTGCGGAGCGGAGCTTTCCGGCATCGACTGCCGCAAGGCGCTCCTCGGCCGCGGAATAGTCATCGTGCCCTGCGTGAATCCCGACGGCGTGGAGATAGCCCTCACCGGAGCGCAGGCGGCAGGCGACCTCGCCGACGAGGTGCTGAAGATAAGCGGAGGCGACCTGTCCTCGTGGAACGCCAACGCCCGGGGCGTGGACATCAATCACAACTTCGACGCCGGCTGGCACATCGTCCGTCAGCTGGAGCAGTCGAGAGGCATCGACGGCCCCTCTCCCAGACGATACGGCGGCAGCGCGCCGGCCAGCGAGCCGGAAACTCAGGCGCTGGTGGAGCTGTGCGGCCGGATGAACCTGCGCAGTGTGCTGGCGCTCCACTCTCAGGGTGAGGAGATATACTGGAAATACGGCGAACACACCCCTCCGGGAGCGGCGCTGATGGCCCGGGTGCTGGCCATGGCCAGCGGCTACGAGCTGAAAACGCCCACCTCCATAGCCTCCCACGGTGGCTTCAAGGACTGGTTCATCGAGAAATACGCCCGCCCGGGCTTCACCGTGGAGATGGGCAAGGGCAGAAATCCCCTGCCTCTGAGCGAACTTGACCCCATATACGAGCGGCTGGAGGAGCTGTTCGTGCTGGGTATGGTGATGTAATAAAGAAAGGGCGCCCGGATACTTGACAACCGGGTGCGCATTGTATAATATATACCGAAATAATCTCAACAAAAAGGATGGTGCGGGATGGGATACACCCATGTTCTCTTTGACGCCGACGACACACTCTTCGACTTTCAGGCCTCCTGCCGTGTGGCGCTGGGACAGACGGTCAGCCGGATGACCGGCCGGGAGATCCCCGGTGCCTTTGAGATATATGAGCGCAACAACCGCCTGTGGTGGATAGCCTTCGAGAAGGGTGAAGTCACCATGGAGCAGCTTTCCACCGGCAGATTTGAGGATTTTATCCGGGAAATGGAGCTGACCGGCTGCGGCACGCCCGAGGAGTGGAAGGCCGAGTACCAGAAGGATCTGGGAGCCTGCGCCATTATGACAGAGGGAGCCGAGGAGCTGTGCGGCCGGCTGTACGGCAAGTGCCGGATGTACATTGTTACCAACGGCATCGCCGCCGTCCAGCGCGACCGGATGAGCCGCGCACCCATCAGGCACTGCTTTGAAGAAATGTTCATTTCTCAGGAGATGGGCTGCCGCAAGCCCCAGCCGGAGTACTTTGAAAAAGTGCTCGAGCGGCTCGGCGATGTGGAGAAAAGCGACATCCTTGTGGTGGGCGATTCCCTTTCCAGCGACATAAAGGGCGGTCTGGAGGCCGGGCTGGCCGTGTGCTGGTATAATCCTCAGGGCAAGGACGCCGGAGATATGAAGCCGCATTACACCGTATCCGCTCTGTCCGAGGTGGCCGATATCGTGCTGGGATAGATTAAAGAATGAAGAATATCGAATAAATAAGAAATAATAATTGTGCCCCGCCGTGTCGGAAAAGACACGGCGGGGCGATTCTTCACCCGCCCGGAAAAATTTTTAAAATACTCCTTGACAATAGTTCGGTACCGAAGTATAATACAATTGCTTCGGTACCGAACTATTGGTTTTTGAAACCGGGTCATTGGCCGTGATCCGGTTTCTGTCGTGGATCGTGTCCCGGTCATCCTGTCCGAGCCGGAAGCCGCTCCGTCTGTCCCAAGCCTGAATCGGGCGGACAGAGCAGGCTGCCGCTGAACCGGATGACCACGGATACGGGGAAAGGAGAATGCACTTGAATAACCTTGAAAAGAACAACAACACCGAAAACGCCCGCCCCGATGTTATGCTGGCCGTGATGAAGCTTACCCGCTCCATGCGCCGCCGTCCTCCCAGACCGGAGGAGGGAGGCCACCATCCCGGCATGGGCCGCACTCTGGGTATCCTTGCGGAAAACGAGGGCGCCAGCTCCCGGGAGCTGGCCGAGGTGCTGGATATCCGTCCCTCCTCCCTGACCGAGCTGCTGACCCGCTTTGAGGGTGAAGGGCTTGTGTCCCGGACTACCGACCCCGACGACCGCCGGGTCATCCGGGTGTCGCTGACCGAAAAGGGCAAGGAGCTGGCCGCGAAGATGAAGGCCGAGCATGAGGAACGGGTGGCCAGAGTGAATGCCTGCTTCACCGAGGAGGAGGCCGTGACCTTCTGCGCCATGTGCGAGCGGCTGGGTGCTCACCTCGAGAGCCTCGCCGGAGAGGACGGCGCGCCCGAGGGCGATTTTATGCCTCCGCCTCCGCATATGCACGGCTTCCACCACGGTCACGGCGGTTTTCATGGCGAGGGAAGAGGACATGGCCCTCATCATCCCCGCTGCCGCAAGCTCAGATAAGGCATCAGCCCGGCCGGCGGCTCACGGAGTCTGCCGGCCGTGATTGTTCACACTATATTGGTTGACACAAAGCCATGTGTTCGGCTATAATTTCTCTGTCCGGCTCTTAATTCATGCCGGGCAGGGAGGCGTACAGTTTGACGCAGAATGACAACTTCGGAACGCGCGGCCTGAGCGTGCGCGTCCACAGCAACGGCTCCCCGGTGGATAAAAGGTCAAAAACCATGCTTTTTATCGCTCTGGTGGGGCTTTTACTTATATTGAATCTCATGTTCGGGCTTTTTTCCTCCATCAGCGGCGGGTGCTACAAGGTGCTTGAGCTGAACATCAGTGACCAGTACCTCACCCTCTACGACGGCGACGGCTACCGGCTCAAAGCCAGCGTGATAACCAGCGGAGAGGGAAAGGCCGAATACCTCTGGGAGACCAGCGACGCCGAAACGGTGTCCGTGAGTCAGGACGGTCAGGTCACCGCCCTGAAGGACGGCGGAGCCATTATAACCGTCACCGAGCAGCACTCGGGAGAAACGGTCACCTGCAATGTAACGGTGCTGGCTCTTTCCTCAATGGAGCTGGACAAGGATTACCACAGCCTCGGCGTGGGCGAGCAGACCACCATTTCCGCCTTTGCCGGCAACGGTCAGGCGGCGAAGTATGCCTCCTCCAACGAGTCGATAGCCACGGTGGATGAGAACGGTGCCGTGACCGGCGCGGCTCCCGGCGTGGCCGAGATATCGGTCTCCAGCGTGGGCTGCGAAACTCAGGTGTGCGTTGTTGAGGTGTTCAACGCACCCACAAAGGTGACCTTTGACACCTCTCTTGACATATGCGCCGGAGAGTCCCGGCTCATAACCGCCACGGCGGCTGAGGGCGAGCACAGCAACAGCTATGTGCTTTCCACCGACAGCAGCATCATCCAGATATCCGAGGACGGCATTCTCACCGCCCTTGGAGCCGGAACGGCCACCATAAAGGCCGAGGCATACAACGGCGTGGTGGGCGTTGGCGAGGTCACTGTCCGCAACGCTCCCACCTCAGTGAGCGTCACTGCTGCCGACAAGAGCATCTACGCCGGCGACACCACTCAGCTCAAGCCCAAGGACAACACCGGCTTCTGCCAGCAGTACACCTATTCCTCCAGCGACTCCAAGATAGCCACCGTTGACGAAAACGGCGTGGTCACTGCCGTGGGCAAGGGTCAGGCCACCATATCCTGCGAGACCTTCAACGGCATCAAGAGCTCCTGCAAGGTGTCGGTGGATATCGTTGACTACACAAGAGAATACACCTCCGAGCGGGTCAGAATGAACTGCGAGGCCTTTGTCAGCGCCTATCCCGAGCTGATAACCATGGAGACCTGCGGCACCAGCACCTGCGGTACGGATATCATCCTGCTCAAGATGGGCACCGGCGAAAAGAAGGCGCTCATCACCGGCGGTATCCACTCCCGAGAGGATATAACCGTCAACTATGTCATGCGCTGCGTGGAGGAATACGCCGAGGCCTATTATTCCAAGAGCGGCAAATTCGGCACCTACGAGATAAAAGAGATGCTTCAGGAGTGGACGCTCTACATCGTGCCCCTGATGAATCCCGACGGCGTCGATATAGTCAACGGCGACCTGATGCCTCTTTACAACGGCGGCCAGCCGCTGAGCGAGGAGGACAGCTTCAACTTCAAGAACACCGCCACCGGTGTCAACCTCAACCGAAACTTCCCCTTCTACTGGGGCTATTCCGATCCGCAGATCAACGCCACCACTCCCGACGCCGACAGCTACATCGGCGTCAGCGAGGCCTCCGAGCCGGAGACCAGAGCCATGATGAAGCTGTGCGAGGAGAACGCCTTTGAATGGCTCTACTCCTTCCACGTTCAGGGCAATATGCTCTACTGGGCCGACTCGGTCAACGACAACGCCGACAAGGCGGAGATCATGTCCAACCGTCTGGTGGTCAACTGCAAGTTCAACCTCATGCGCTCTTCCACCATAGCCGGTGCCAGCGGCGGCTTTGAAAACTGGTTCCGTCAGGAATACGACAAGCCCGGCTTCTGCATCGAGCTTATCGAGGACAAATGGTCCACCACCGTCAACAAGTATTTCGAGCTCAAGACCAACTGGGCCAAGACCCGCTACGCCATAGCTCTGGGCATGAGATACGGTTGATAAAGAACAGATAATTCACAAACACCCGCCGCGGATGGCTTTCCGCGGCGGGTGTTTTGTTTCCATAATTTTTTCGTCCGGCCTATTGACAAACTCTCGAAGGTCGGATATAATTCATTTAACGATTAGGTTAAATGTTAATCGTACTGCCGGCAATAAATCGCAAAGGAGCTGAAATCATGGCCATTCAACAGACGCTGCGGGCGCTTGCCGACCCGATACGCAGGGATATACTCAATCTTCTGCGGGGCGGCAGAATGTCCGCGGGGGACATCACCGACCATTTCTCCGTCACGGCGGCCTCCATATCCCGCCACCTTTCGGTGCTGAAGGAAGCCGACCTGATAAGAGATACCCGGGAGGGGAAATATATCTTCTACGAGCTCAACACCTCCGTGCTGGAGGATGTCATGCTGTGGATAAGCGATCTGAGAGGAGCTGAAAGCAATGATAAAGAAGAATAAGTGGACACTGATAATCGCGTCGATAATCATCATGCTGCCCGTTGCGGCGGGAGTCGTTCTGTGGGATAAGCTGCCCGATATAATGGCCATCCACTGGGGAGTGGACGGCGCGGCGGACGGCACCGCCGGCAAGGCCTTTGCCGTGTTCGGCCTGCCGCTGATCCTGCTGGCGCTGTTCTGGCTGTGCGTGGTGGCAACCGCCAAGGATCCCGGCAACAAGAATCAGAGCGGCAAGATGCTGGGCGCTGTGCTGTGGATCGTGCCCATCCTGTCGGTTCTGGTCAGCGCCGGAGTTTATCTCGTCTCCTTTGGAATGGAGCTCGCGCTGCCCGCCATTGTTCTGGCGCTGCTGGGTGTAATGTTCCTGCTGCTGGGCAACTATCTGCCCAAGTGCCGGCAGAACAGCACTGTTGGCATCAAGATCGGCTGGACTCTTGCCAGCGAGGAAAACTGGAACGCCACCCACCGCTTCGGCGGCAAGGTGTGGGTGGTATGCGGCCTTGTCATGCTGGCCTGCGTCTTTCTGCCGCTGAAGACAGCGGTGTATGTAATGCTCGGCGTGATCTTTACCGCTGTGCTCCTGCCCTTCCTTTATTCTTATCTGTTCCATAAAAAGCAGGTCAAGGCCGGAACCGCCCCGGAAAAGGTCAGTATGCCCGATACTCCGGCCAACAGAGCCGGAAAGCTTATCACCGCGATTTTTGTGCCCCTTATCCTTGTGGGCGTGACGATAGTAATGTTCACCGGCACGGTGGAGACCTCCTTCGGCGAGGATTCCTTTACCGTGGACGCTACCTACTACGGAAAATCCGAGATAGCCTACGATTCCATCGACAGCGCGGTGTACCGCACGGATTTTGACGGCGGAGTGCGTGTTTACGGCTTCGGCTCGGCAAAGCTGTCCCTCGGCAATTTCCGCTGCGATGAGCTGGGCAGCTACACTCTTTATGCCCACAACGGCTTTGATGAGTGCGTGCTGCTGACCTCCGGCGACAACTGCCTTGTCATCGCTCTGGAGAACGACGAAGCCACCAGAGCGTTCTACGACGAGCTGATGAACCATATCGGCTGAGCAGTCCACAAAGAATTACAAAGGCGCGCCCCGTGCTATCTGCGGGGACGCGCCTTTTTGTTCTGTTTTTTTATTTTTCAGGCTGTCCCAGAGGAACTATCTTGTTCCGATAGACCCGGAGGAACAGCACGGCGCCGAAGGCAAAGCAGCACAGCTCGGCGATGAAGAAGGCCCACCAGATGGCCGAAAGACCGATCTTGGAAAGCAGGTAGGCCGAGGGCAGCAGAATGATGAGCTGGCGGAACACCGACATGGCCAGACTGAAGGTGCCGTAGCCCATGGCCTGAAAGACCGAAGTCATGGTGATGCCCGCGGCGGCGAAGATAAAGCACAGGCTGATGGTGCGCAGGGCGGGAATGCCGATCTCCAGCATGGCGGGAGAGGCGTCAAATAGCAGAAGCAGCGGCTTGGGCAGGATGAGGAATATCAGCGTGCCGGCCAGCATGATGCCTCCGGCGTACATAAGCCCCAGCTTGGCGGTCTTTATGATGCGGTCGGGGCGGCGGGCGCCGTAGTTGTAGGCGATGATGGGCACGATGCCGCCGTTGAGGCCGAAAACCGGCATGAAAACAAAGCTCTGCAGCTTAAAGTACACTCCGAACACAGCCACGGCAGTGGAGGTGAAGGAGATGAGGATCTTGTTCATAAAGAAGTTCATCACCGAGCCGATGGAGGCCATAAGGATGGAGGGAAGACCCACGCTGTATATCTCGGAAACGATCTTGCCGGAAAAACGGTACTTTTTCAGGTCGATGGTCAGCTCGGGGTTGTATTTGAGGTTGAGGACAAGGGCTATCACGGCTGCGGCGATCTGGCCGATGACCGTGGCCAGAGCGGCGCCGGCCACCTCCATGCGGGGAAGGCCCAGCAGACCGAAGATGAGGATGGGGTCGAGGATGATGTTGATGACCGCTCCGGCAGTCTGGGAGATCATGCTGTAGATGGTTTTGCCGGTGGCCTGAAGCAGCCGCTCGAGGGTGATCTGGAATACCATACCGAAGGACAGTATTCCGATAATGCGGATGTAGTCGGTGCCGTATTTTATGATCTGCGGGTCATCGGTCTGCATGGTGAAGAACACCCGGCCAAGCAGGCCTATGACCACCGCGAAGGCTATGTAGCTGAACAGAGCCAGCAGAATGCCGTTGTTGGCGGTGTGGTTGGCCTTTTCTCCCTCCTTGGAGCCAAGAGCCCGGGAAACAAAGGCGTTTATGCCCACGCCGGTGCCGGTGCATACGGCTATCATGATGTTCTGCACCGGGAAGGCCAGCGACACGGCGGTGAGGGCGTCTTCACACAGACGGGAAACGAAAATGCTGTCAACCACATTGTAAAGAGCCTGCACCAGCATGGATATCATCATGGGCAAGGACATGGAAAGAAGGAGCTTGTTGATGGGCATTACGCCCATTTTGTTTTCCGGCTGGCGTTCCTCAAGCCGGGGAGTGGTCTGGGACACGGCGATTCCTCCTGATCGTTATAGTAAACATTCGGGCACAATCATTCGGGCACAATTTTACATGAACAAGCACCGAAAGTCAATGCGAAACACAGTTCCGCGCCTCACCTTCTCGGCATTGCACATAACCGGGCCTCTCCGGTCATATATCTTTATGGAAAAAGAACGCTGTTTTCCCGGCGGGAGGACAGTGTGGGGAGGAATGAGCAATGAATGTATATCAGCCGGAGGGCCGGCTGCTCGAAACGCCGGAGAACCGCGAGGCCATGCGGGATGCCCGGGCTCTGGAAAGAGCGGCGGAAAGAGGAACGGTGCTGGAGGCCCGGGCAGTGCTGTGTGACAGTCAGCACAACATAGTGGTCGATCTGGGATGCATGAAGGGCGTGATAAAGAGGGAAGAGGGGGCAAAGGGCATTGCCGACGGCTCGGTGCGGGACATCGCCCTTATCTCCCGGGTGGGCAAGCCGGTGTGCTTCGTGGTCAAGGAGGTGGCGACAGACCGGACGGGACGGCCATACGCTCTGCTGTCCCGCCGGGAGGTGCAGGAGCGGTGCGAGGCCGAGCAGATCGCCTGCCTGCGGCCCGGAGATGTGACCGAAGCCCGGGTGACCCACCTTGAGCCCTTCGGGGCCTTTGTGGATATCGGCGCCGGAATACCCTCCATGATAAGCATCGACGCCATATCGGTCTCCCGGATATCCCATCCCCGGGACAGATTCTCTGTGGACATGGACATCCGTGCAGTGGTGCGCTCCAGAGAACCGGACGGTCGGGTGATACTCACCCACCGGGAGCTGCTGGGCTCGTGGATGGAGAACGCCGCCCGTTTCCGCCCGGGCGAGACCGTAGCGGGAATAGTGCGCTCGGTGGAGGAATACGGGATATTCGTTGAGCTGACGCCCAATCTCGCCGGCCTTGCCGAAAGCCGGGAGGGCGTGGCAGTGGGCAGCGGCGCCAGCGTGTTCATCAAGAGCATCATACCCGAAAGAATGAAGATCAAGCTGGCGCTGGTGGATACCTTCCGGGCCGCCAGCCAGCCGTCACCGCCCGAATACTGCTTCCACGGCGACCACATCAGCCGCTTTGTCTATTCTCCGCCCTCCTGCGGCAGAGTCATGGAAACGGTCTTTGGATGAATGACCGTCCGCCCCTGAGTCCGAAAGCCCTTCGGATCCGGGGGCGGATTATGTTATATTCCCTAAAAGACAGCACCGCCGAAGGGCGGCATTTGTGCGCGGGCAAAGGCTAAAACAGTTGCCAAACCAAGGATTGTATGGTAAAATGACTTGATATAATAAGATAGCTATATGCAGCGCTCTGCCGCTGCGCCGCATAACTCCGCCCCGGGGAAAACGGGCGATGACGGGAGGTTCAAAAAAATGAAAAATTACCTGAACAAGCTGACCTGCGTGATGCTGGCACTGGCTCTGCTGTGCTGCGCTCTGCCCGCGGTGGTGTGGGCTGAGGCCGGCACCACCAGTACTACTGCCACCACAACGACCACCGCGCCGGCAACGGTCACCCTTGACCAGCTGCGCGTCAAGGGCAGCAACAGCAAGATATACCTCAGCACGCCCGGCCTGAGTGACGGCGTCAACGCCTATTCCTTCAATGTGCCCGACTGGATGGAGGTGGCCACCATCACCTTCAGAGGCAAGGAGGACATGGCAGCCACCTGCAGCAGCGGCCAGTCGGTGGTGTCCACCGGCGTGGATTATTCCGTGGGCGTGGAGCTGAAGGAAAACAAAAACACCTTCACCCTGTCCCTGAGCAAGGACGGCAAATCCAGAAACATCGAGATCACCATCAACCGCAAGCAGATCGACTGCTACATAGAGGATATAATGGTGTACAGCGGTGATAATGAGATCATACCTCAGGGCGAGGCCAAGGACGGAGCCATGTCCTTCACCCTGCCCTCCGGTTCGCTGACCGATGTCACCCTGCGGGTAAAGCCCCGCCACGAGAACATCGTGTCCATTGCCAACATCACCGGCATGGAGGAGAACGCTCAGATCCCCGCTGACCAGAAGGTCAAGCTCACCCTCAACCGCAACTCCACCTACTATCCCGTTGACCTGACCGACCACGCCGATCTTATCAAGCTGGTGGAGGGCACAAACATCTACCATGTGGAGGTCAACGCCGGCGACATCACCCGCACCTGCGAGGTTACGGTCATTGTGGGCGATCCCGCCGCCAACGCTCCCACCACCACAACCACCACGACCACTACCACAGCGCCCACTACAGTGTCCACGCTGGCATCCTCTCTGCCCACCACCGCCACGCTGCCCCAGCAGGGCGGTTCCTCCGGCGGCAGCAGTATGTTCGGCGACATCCCCACCGTGCTGTGGATACTCATAGGCATCATCGCTCTGGTGGTCATCGGCTCCTGCATCTTTATGATCGTCAACATGACCGCGAACAACCGCCGCGGCAGCGGAGGCTACGGCGGCTATGACGACTACGACTACCGTCCAGGCCCCCGCCGCAGAAATCTGACCGAGTATATGGACGATTACGACGACGGCTATTATGACGACGGTTACGGACGGGGAAGAGGCGGCCGCTATGACGACTACGACCGCTACAACGATTACGACCAGCCTCCCCGCAGAGGCGGCCGTTATGACAGCTACAACGATTACGACAGCTACGACGGCTACGAGCAGCCCTCCAGACGCCGCTACGACGACTACGACAATTATGACGGCGGCGACGGCGGATACGGAGGCTATTGATGGACATCCGCGCGGGCGACCGCCTGCTGATGAAAAAGCCTCATCCCTGCTCGGGCAGCAGCTTTCTTGTGCTGCGGACCGGCATGGATGTCCGTCTGCGCTGCGAGCAGTGCGGCCGGGAGATCATGCTGCCCAGAGCCAAAGCCGAAAAACAGATTAAATCAATCATCCGGGAGGAAACCGACTGATATGTTTGACCGACTGGCAGTAGCCGAACAACGCTTCAATGAACTCAACGAAAAGGCCTGTGACATGGCGGTCATCTCCGACCCCGCCCAGTACCGCGATATCATGAAGGAGATAAAGCAGCTCACCCCTCTGGTGGAGACCTTCCGGGAGTACACCGCCGCCAAGAAAAGCGAGGCCGAGGCAAGGGAAATGCTGGACGCCGGCGGCCTTGACCCCGAGCTGAGCGAGCTTGCCCAGCTGGAGCTGGAGGAGTCCAAGGAACGCATCGAGCAGCTGAGCGAGCAGCTCAAGATACTCCTGCTTCCCCGTGACCCCAACGACGACCGCAATGTCATCATCGAGATAAGAGGCGGAGCCGGCGGCGACGAGGCCGCTCTCTTCTCCGCCGTGCTCACCAGAATGTACACCATGTACGCCGAGCAGCAGGGCTGGAAGACCGAGATCATCAGCGCCAGCGAGACCGAGCTGGGCGGCTACAAGGAGGTCAGCTTTGTCATTAACGGCGACGGCGCCTTCTCCCGCTTCAAGTTTGAGAGCGGCGTGCACCGGGTGCAGCGTGTGCCCGAGACCGAGTCTCAGGGCCGCATCCACACCTCCACCGTCACCGTGGCCGTGCTGCCCGAAGCCGAGGATGTGGAGATCGAGGTCAACATGACCGACCTGAAGATCGACACCTACCGCTCCAGCGGTGCCGGCGGACAGCACGTCAACACCACCGACTCCGCCGTGCGCATCACCCATGTGCCCACCGGCCTTGTGGTGGAGTGTCAGGACGAGCGCAGCCAGATAAAGAACCGCGAAAAGGCCATGCGTGTACTCAAGGCACGTCTTCTGGACGCCGAGCGTCAGCGCCAGAGCGACGCCATCGCCGCCGACCGCAAGGCTCAGGTGGGCACCGGCGACCGCTCCGAGCGTATCCGCACCTACAACTATCCCCAGGGCCGGGTGACCGACCACCGAATCGGCCTGACCCTCTACAAGCTGGACGCCGTGCTCAACGGCGACCTTACCGAGCTCATCGACGGGCTTATCACCGCCGACCGCGCCCGTCTGCTGGAAGAATCCATGAACATGGGCGAATAAAGCTGAAGGAAGAGAAAGCCATGGATACTCTCGAGGCCATTGCCACGCGGATAAGCGTGCGGAAATTTACCGGTCAGCCGGTGACCGACGAGCAGGTGAAGGCTCTGCTCAGCGCCGGCTTCTGCGCTCCCAGCGCCTGCAACCGCCGGCCGTGGGAATTTGTGGTCGTGCGCGACCGGGAGCTGCTGGAAAAATTCGCGGGGAAATTCCGCTTTCAGAAAATGATGACTCAGGCCGCTCTGGCCATAGTGGTGTGCGGCAACACCGACACCGCTCTCAACCACGACCTTATGCTCAACGACTGCTCGGCGGCAGTGCAGAATATCCTGCTGGCCGCCCATGCCATGGGCCTTGGCGCCTGCTGGTGCGGTCTTTCGCCCAGCGGCCTTGCCCGGCGCACCGGGCAGTGGCTGAATGCCCCGGAGAATGTTCTGCCTGTGGCCACCATCGCTGTGGGCTGGCCGGACGAAAGCCGGGAGCAGAAGGATCGCTACGAGCCGGAAAAGGTGCATTACGATTCCTTCTGACGCCCAAGAACCCATATCCATTAAGGAGCAACGATGAAGAAAAGAACTCTTCCCGATAAAAAAGAAAGAAGAAAGACCGGCCTGCGCTCCCTGCTGACCCGGGGAATCGCCGCCGCGCTGGCGGCGGGGCTGCTGATGACCTGCCTTGGCGCCTGCGCCGAGGATACCGGCGGCGTCGGCTACAAATTCAGCTTTTCGCTGACGGCCAATCCGGGCAACCTTGATCCCCAGATGGCCAGCGACAACAACTCCCTGATGGTCATCCGCAACATCTACGAGGGACTCATGCGCACCGACTCTCAGGGAGATCTGATAAGCGGAGTGGCCGAGAGCTACGAGGTCAACGCCGAATACGACGAGTATATCTTCTACCTCAGAAAGGATGCCCGCTGGTCCAACGGCGACCCGGTCACGGCCTACGACTTTGAATTTGCGTGGCGCAGAGCGCTTGAGCCGGAGACCAGGTCCGGCAGCGCCCTCGCTCTCTACTGTATCCAGAACGCCGAGGCCATCAACAAGGGTCTGGTGGATTCTCAGGAGCTGGGAGTCACCGTTATCGACGACCACACCCTCAAGGTGGTTCTGGAATACCCCTACGCCGAGTTCCCGCTGCAGACCACTCAGGCCGTGTATATGCCCTGCAACCAGAAGTTCTTTGAAAGCACCAGCGGACACTACGGACTTGAGGACGACTATGTCATCTGCAACGGCCCCTTCTGCTTCTACGGCACGGCGGGCTTCATAGAATCCACCGCCACCTCATGGAACCACGACAACTACGTGCGAATGATCCGCAACGAGTACTATTCCGGCGAGAACAAGTGTCTGCCTGCCGTTCTTTATCTGGGCATAAGAAATCCCAAGACGGTTTATTACGAGCTGCTCATCGAGGAAACGGTGGAGGCAGCCAAGATCGAATCCCAGTATGTCAACCAGCTGGAGGACGAGGGCTACCTGACCTACACCTACACCGACTGCACCTGGGGCCTGCTGTACAACAACAACGCCGGCGGCTTTGACGACGCCTATATCCGTCAGGCCTTTTCCATGTGCGTTGAGACCTCGATGTACGAGGAGTTTCTGGCCGACAACACCGAGGTGGCCTACGACATCATCCCGCCGGTCACCAAGCTGAACGGTATGCTTTACCGGGAGCTGGCCGGCAGCGGCATGAAGCTCAAGGCTGACCCGTCCTCGGCCTACACCACCCTCAAGAAGGGCTATCAGATTCAGGGGCGCACCACACTGCCCACCATCACCGTTATCTGTCCCAACGACGAGAATGTCGTTCAGTTCATGCAGAACCTCGTCCAGTCCTGGCGAGATAATCTGCTCATCTACGTCAACCTTGAGCCGCTGGACGAAAGCACCCTGAACAACCGCGTGTCCATCGGTGACTACCAGATCGCCCTGTGGTGTCTGGCTCCCAGCAGAGACAATCCCCTTGAGTGTCTGGAGATATTCGACTCCTCCACATACTACAACCCGGCCAACCTCAAAAGCCCGGCCTACGACCACCTGATCGACCTTGCCTCGGCCAAAACCACCACCGAGGACATCCTCGCGCCGCTGGTGGCCGCCGAGCAATATCTTAATAATATGTCGATATTCTACCCGATGTATTACGAGACCACCTACTACGCCACGTGGGATTCCGTTGACGGCATCTATTTCTCGCCCTTTGACGGAACCGCCGACTTCTGCAGCGCAACCTGCACGGAGTAAATGGAGGAATAGGGAAGATGAAGAAAAAACTCCTCTGGCTGCCCGCGGCGGCGCTGATAGCGCTCATTCCCGGGCTGATCGCCCTTAATCTTTTCGCGGTCGGCTTCCCTTCGTGGGTGATGTGGATACCGGCTGTTCTGCTGGCCGCCGCCTGCGTGCTGTACGCGGTGAAGAGCGATGCCGGGAAATGGAAGAAGATCACCTTGTCGGCAGTCTCGGCGCTGATGATAGCCCTCGGGCTGTTCGCCGCTTACTGCGTTCCCTACTGGAGCAGCATGATCCTGCGCTCCGACTGGGACTATTCCCGCGATTACGATTCCGTCCTGACCGCCGAAGAGGCGCGGGAGGACATGGAGGAAATGCTGGCGATCGTCAGCCGATGCCATCCCGCTTTCAGGGATGATGTCCCCGCCGGCTTTGCCGAAGCCTATGACGCCGCCCTTGAGCGTCTGGCGAGTGACGGGGAGATCACCGTCAACGACCTGCTGCGGGAGATGCAGCGCGCTCTGTCGGCGCTGAGCGACGGCCACACCAACGCCTATCCCTATTACGGCAGCGACCGCTATCTCAGAACCATTGCCGGCCGCAAGGCGGAGGGCTGGGCGTTCCATTCCATCAACGGCAAGACACCCGAACAGCTCTTTGAGGAGCGCCGTGATCTGTTCTGCTATGAAGCGGACAGCTGGGGCGTCCTCTCGCTCAAAGGCAAGCTCAACACCCTTTCCGGTCTCGACTTCCTCGGCATTGACCCCGAGGGCGTTCAGTTCACTTGGGTCAACGAGGCAGGGGAGACGGTCACCGATGTTCACACTGCCGCCGATTTCGTCACCATGGACGAATATATTGAGTACAACGCTCAGTACAGCACCGATGACGAGCAGCCGGAGAGCTTTGTGTACTACAGCATCGACGAGGCAAACGACCTTGCCGTGCTGACGCTGACCCAATGCGTGATAAACGATGAGTACCGCGCCTGCCTGCGGGATATGTTCACCGAGGTAAAGGATCTGGGCATAAACAATGTGGCGGTGGATCTTCGCGGCAACGGCGGAGGCAACTCCATGGTGGCCAACGAGTTTATCCGCTACCTGCCCGTGGACGCATACAGAGTGGACGGCTACATCCATCGGCTGGGCTGCTTTATGCCGGACTTTACCGGAGACGGCAGCACGGTGGTGGAGAACAGCAAATACTCCGACCTTACCTTTGACGGCGATGTCTATCTCCTCACCGATTCGGGCAGTTTTTCTTCTGCCATGCTGTTTGCCGTCTACATAAAGGACAACGGCCTCGGCACCATTATCGGCCAGCCGCCGGGCAACGATCCCAACGGCTACGGCGATATCGCCGAGTTCCGGCTGGGCAACTCCGGACTGTATATGAGCGTGTCCACCAAGAAATTCACCCGTCCCGACCGGGAATGCACCGACCGGCTGGTCATGCCCCACCTCGAGTGTGAGGGCGAGGACGCCATGAACGTGCTCCTCGAGACCATTGCCGGCTGACGGAATGCTCTTTTCCTTGACAACAGCGCGTCAAGGCGTTATGATATATCAGAATGTTAATAAATTGGCAAAGGAAGGAAAAACCATGAAAAACACTGAAAAGACCATGGATAAGATCATAGCCCTGTGCAAAAACAGAGGCTTCATATTCCCCGGCAGCGAAATCTACGGCGGCCTTGCCAACACCTGGGACTACGGCCCTCTGGGTGCCCGTCTCAAGAACAACGTCAAGGACACCTGGAGAAAGCGCTTCATTCAGGAGCGTCACAACAGCTTTGAGGTGGACGCCGACATCCTGATGAACCCCCGTGTCTGGGAGGCCAGCGGCCATGTTGCCAGCTTCTCCGATCCTCTGCTGGACTGCAAGGAGTGCAAGATGCGCCACCGCGCCGACAACCTCATCGACGACTTCGATCCCGAGGCCCATGCCGACGGCATGACCAAGGAGGAGATGTTTGAATACATCAAGGCTCATTCCATCCCCTGCCCCCACTGCGGCAAGCACAACTTCACCGGCATCCGTGAGTTCAACCTCATGTTCGCCACCGAGCGCGGTGTCACCGAGGGCAAAAAGACCACCATCTACCTGCGTCCCGAGAACGCTCAGGGCGAGTACGTCAACTATCTGAATGTCCAGCGCTCCATGCGCGCCAAGCTGCCCTTCTCCATCGGTCAGATCGGCAAGGCCTTCAGAAACGAGATCACTCCGGGCAACTTTACCTTCCGCACCATCGAGTTTGAGCAGATGGAGTTCCAGACCTTCTGCAAGGAGGGCGAGGACACCGAGCTGTACGAGTACTTCAAGGAGTACGGCCGCAAGTATTACGAGGATCTGGGCATTCCCGCCGAGCATCTGAGATACCACGACCACGAAAAGCTGGCTCACTACGCCAAGGCCGCCTGCGACATCGAGTTCCTGTTCCCGACTCTGGGCTGGGGCGAGATCAACGGCACTCACAACCGCACCGACTTCGACCTGAGCCGCCATCAGGAATACAGCGGCCAGAAGATGGATTATCTTGATCCCGTCACCAACGAGCGCTACATCCCCTACATCATCGAGTCCACCTACGGCCTCGACCGTACCGTTCTGGCTCTGCTGTGCGAGGCCTACGACGAGGAGGTCATCGACGCCGAGAAGAACGATGTGCGCGTGGTTCTGCACCTGAGCCCCGTTGTCGCTCCCTACAAGGCCGCCGTTCTGCCCCTCTCCAAGAAGCTCTCCGAGGGCGCCATGGCCATCCGCGACCAGCTCAGCAAGTACTTCATGACCGACTTCGACGAGACCGGCTCCATCGGCAAGCGCTATCGCCGTCAGGACGAGGTTGGTACTCCCTTCTGCATCACCTACGACTTCGAGTCGGAGACCGACGGCTGCGTCACCGTCCGTGACCGCGACACCATGGAGCAGGTCCGTATGCCCATCGCCGACCTCGCCGCCTACATCGAAGAGAAGATCAAGTTCTGATCCGATCAAAACCTGTTTCAAAAAATCACCGGCACCGCTTCGGGATATCCCGCGGCGGTGCCGGTTTTGGTTTTATTCATTTTCGGTGTCTTGCTGTTCCTGCCGGATGCAGAGCAGCTCAGATATCTGTTTGTTAAGCTGTGCGGAGTTTTTCATGCCGGAGGTAAAGCGGAGGATCTCAGCGTTGCCCGAGTCATAGCAGACATACTCGGAAATAACAGGCTGCCGACCACCGGTTGCCGCGTAGCCGACTGCGCCAAAAACCGCGGCGGAATTATCGGCCCGGTTAAATGTCAGCTTTTTAGCGATGTCCTCAAGAGCAACCGCGCGTTTTTTTCTCCAGCGGGGATAATACACGACGGTGCCGCCCTTTACCTTTATTCGTGGACGTATGGCACGGTAAACCGAAAGTATGCCCAGAACAACGAAAAGCGAAAATCCGCCGATTACCAGCGGGAATGTGCCGTCATCCGGGACTTCCGGAGAGCTGAACCTCAGCGCGAGGCTGCCGAAGATCCCGGCAAGTCCGATAAGCATGATCATGATGCCCAGTGTAAGATCAGGCTGTTTTTTGCTTACAGTGTAGTTCATTGAATATCGCTCCTTTCACAGCTGTTCCGCAAAAAATGATATATCAATTTTACAACACCTTTGAGAAATTGTCAATCACTTGCGCCAAACTGGAAATGGTGCCGGATCAGCCTCCGGGGCGAACCTCGGGAGGAGTGATAACCGCAGAAAAACCGGCAGCCCTTTCGACTGCCGGTTTGACGATACGGAATTGACGGTTTACTCCGCGGGCTGCTCCGCCGGAACGGTGTTGAGCGCGCTGTAAAGAGCCACTATGTCGGCCATGATGGTGTTGATCTGGTCGGTCTTGCTGACAAGATCGGTGCCGGAAACGGCGCCGGTTATCAGCTGGGGATAGTCCTCGATGTAGCCGCGCAGATGGCCGGCCAGCTGCAGGCTGAGCTGATTGCACTCAAGCGCCTGAGGCCCGGTCAGAGCGGAAGTGTCGTATTCCTCAGCTCCTTGGCACCAGAGCAGCATTTCCTCGGTCAGCCGGCGGAAGCTGTCGTTCTCCCGGACTCGCTGAGGGTCGGTGAACTGGGACAGAGCGCCGTCCATGGCGGAAAGGCGGATCACTCCGTCGGAGATCACAGCCAGCTGATCGCTCAGCATGGCGATGTAGGCGCTGTCGTCGGGCTGCTGGGGCCAGATGTCCGCTTCGGCATCGCTGCCGGAGACAAGGCCGAGATTGTCGCGGTCGGGGCCGTTTTCCTCGCCCTCAATGGGATCGGTCAGACTGTCGGCTACGCTAATATTGCAGCTTTCGCCGCAGCCGGTGCAGCCAAAGAGGAATCCGAGGAAGCCGGTGTGGGAGGGAGCGTTGCCGCCGCCTGCCTCGTTGTCGGCCTCGTGGCTCCACGCGTCAAAAAAGCCGGTCTGGTTCTGATTGGCGGATTCCTCGTCGGGAGCGTCGGTGGGAGAAACGGGAGTGATGACGCCCAGATCGCCGGCAGAGGGTACAGAGGTCTCGGGAACCTCCGGCTGAGCGGGCGTGTCCTCGTTCACAGCGGGCAGGTCGGTGCCGCTGGGCAGAGGAAGGGGCTCAAGCTTGTTTTCGTCCTCTGGGACGATCTCGGCGGTGACCCGGTCGGGCTCGGAGACGTCGCTATTCGAAGCCGTGCCGCAGCCGGCGCACAGCGCGCAGCCGCCGGAGCTGCCGGCGCCGATGGCCAGCACCATGGCGAGGATGAGTGCCAGAAGAACGCCAAAGGCGATCAGCCGGCGCTGTCCGTCGGAGAGCCTGTCCCATGCGGAGGCGTCCTCTCGCTGGGAGCCGGGCTTTTTCTCCGCGTCCTCGGGAAGAGGAGCGGGAAGGTTGGTTTCGTTCATAAAGCTGTTATCGTTCATTTCTGATTACCGGAGACGGTGTGATCCCCAATCCTTTCTTCAGAATCAGTCCTGCGACCGGGTGAGCAGAATGGACTCACCTGCGGTGGTCTGCATATCGGCCTGCAGCTCGATGGTGTAGGTCAGAGTAAGCTCACTGCCATCGAGGTCGACCTCAAAGGCCTTGACCTCGGTGCCGTTGAGGTCGAGATAAAGGAAGTCTCCGCGGTGCTCATAGGTCAGGCTGTCCTGAGCCAGCAGGCTCTGTCCCATGGCGTCGGTCAGGGTGAAGGTGCCGTCGGCGAGAGTGAGGGTGCTGCCGTCACCCGAAAGCCATGTGCCCTCAAGAGCGGCGGGCTGCTCGGCACAGCCTGCCAGCAGAGAAACGGCCATGAGCAGTCCGCAGAGGCCGGAAACAATTTTCTTCATAATAAAGATATCCTCCCGTGAAAATTCGGAGCTTATAATTACTTTCATTATCCCATAAAACATCAGCTATTGCAATCATTTTTTGCGGGAATCAAATGCCGATGGTGATTTGTCTGTGGGATAATACTTATAGGAATTAAAATCAGACGGTGAACCGGGCTATGGCGGTGGTCAGGGCGGAGAGGTTGGCGTCGGGAAAGTCAAAAACGAAGCGCACCTGCTTCTGCCCGGCAAGATACAGGTCGAGAACACTGAAGTCCTCCAGCCGCTCGACGGCAAAGGACTGGACGCTGCGGTAAAACAGGGCGCAGGTGTCCGTCTCGGTGCCCAGCATTCCCTGAATATCCACGGCGATGACGCGGCGGGAGGTGAAGATCATGCCGTCCCGCACGGTCTGGCACACGGCCAGCAGCTCCTCGTCCTCCTCAAGATCCCCGGTGAGATAGGCCTCAAACTGGCTAAGCTCGGCCGGCCGAAGTATATATTCATGGTTATTTTCAAAGCATATCATTATGTGAGCCTCCAAAGGGCAGAGTATTATCGGTTTATAAAAACAATATACCATAAATTTGCGCTCCTTACAACCGCGCGGAGGCCGGACAGAGAAAATTACACGCAAAATTGCCCACATCCGAACAAAAACAGTTGGCGGCGAAGTCACATTATGATATAATAAATTGTTCAATTATACCCATCGGACATTTCCTGACGTTATCAAGGAGTGTGAATATATGAATATCATTTTCATTTCGCCCAATTACCCCGCCGGACATAAGCGGTATGTAGCCGCTCTGCGTCAGGCCGGACATACCGTCCTCGGTATTGGTGACGCCGGCGACGAGACCTTTGCTCCCGAGCTGCGCGGCGCGTTGAACGCCTACTACCGCGTGGGAGATCTTCACGAATACGATCAGGTCTTCCGCGCCTGCTGCTACTACACATGGCAGTTCGGACGGATCGACCGCATTGAAAGCCTCAACCCCTACTGGCGCGACCTTGTAAGCGCCCTCAACAAGGAAATCTGCACCGCTCCGGTCAGCGAGCGCGAGGAATACACCGCGCTGACAAAGCTGGGTCTCGGCTCGGCCGAGCTCACTCCCCGCGTCCTTGGCAAAACACCCAAGAAGGTGTGCGACTTTGCCGCCAAGAACGGCTATCCTCTGCTGGCGGTGCCCACGGGCAACAAGCGCCTTGGCAGCAGGATGATCGCCGCCGACGCCGGCGTGAAGTCCCTGCTCAGAGGCAGCACGAAGGACGAATACGTCTTCGCCCTTTGTCCCGAAGGGGAGAAGCTGTCGGTGGACGGTCTCATGCTGGAGGGCGAGGTGGTGGCCTGCGCCGCCCATCAGAGGGCGGAGGACGGCCAGTCGGTCATCTGTGTGCCGGTGGACGGCCTTGCCGAAAGGTGCGCCCGGACTGCCGCCGACTGCGACCACAGCAGCGGCTTTTTCCACATCACAGCCGTGCGGCTGATTGCCGCTGTGCCCGGCCTCGGCAAAAAGGGAGCCTTGTGCTTCGTGACCTTTGAGCCGGTTCCGCCCCACGAATACATCATCGACCTTCTGGATATGGAATTTGCCTGCGACCTGCGCGCCTCATGGGCGGAGGGCAAGGCGGTCATCCGCTCCGCCGAAGCCTTCGGCGGGTGGACGGAAACTCCCGACGGAGCCGCCGAGCCGGTTTCCTCCGAGGAAGCTCCTGCCGAGCCTGCCGCTCCCGCTCTGCCCCTTGAGAGGGTGTGCGTGGGTGCTGCGGCTGTGCGCAGCTTTGAGCGCAGCTACAAGAATCTCCACGAAAAGATCCTGCGCCGCCTGACCACCAGACTGGCCTTCCACGGCCGTGTGGAGGAGCCGGATCGCTGGGATTACTCCGACTATATCTACATCTTCGGCGGGGAGAATGCCGCTGAGCTGAAGCGGAGCGTAAAATTCATCACCGAGGATCATCCTCTGCCCAAGCGGCCCGATACTGCCGAGAAAACGGAGAAATAACCGCACTGGCGCACCGATCGATAAATCATACAAACAAGTAAGGAACAGACAATAGCCATGTCACAACCTGTCATTGAAACACGCTCGTTGTCGCTGACCTACTCGGCCGGCACAATGATGGAAATACACGCCCTCGAGGACTGCAGCTTCTCGGTGGAGGCGGGAGAGCTGATGTGCGTCATCGGGCACACCGGCTCGGGCAAGTCTACCCTTGTGCAGCTGCTCAACGGACTGCTCACTCCCACCTCGGGCGAGGTACTGCTCAACGGAAAAAACATATTTGCCGACAAGAAAAGCCTGCGTCAGGCGCGCTTTGAGGTGGGCCTTGTGTTCCAGTATCCCGAGCACCAGCTCTTTGAGGAGACGGTGCGCAAGGATATCGCCTTCGGCCCGAAGAACAAGGGGCTCAAGGGTGAGGAGCTGGAGCAGGCCATTCTTCAGGCGGCGGAGTTTGCCGGCCTTGAGGAGCAGCTGCTGGACAAATCGCCCTTTGACCTTTCGGGCGGAGAAAAGCGTCGGGCGGCCATCGCCGGTGTGATGGCCATGCAGCCCCGGGTGCTTATTCTCGACGAGCCCACCGCCGGTCTCGACCCGGCGGGCAGAGAGCAGCTGCTGGAGCGTATAAAGAAATACCGCGACCGCACGGGCAGCAGTGTGCTGCTGGTCTCCCACTCCATGGAGGATGTAGCCGACTGCGCCGACCGGGTGCTGGTGCTGGATCACGGAAAGATGGTGTGCTGTGACGTGCCGGAAAAGGTCTTTTCCGACGCGGCGCGGCTGGAGGGCATAGGCCTGCGGGTGCCTCAGGTGACCCGCGTTTTCCTCGAGCTCAAAAAGAGGGGAATAGATGTTGATACCTCTGTCCACACCGTGGAGCAGGGGCTTGCCGAGGCTCTGCGCCTGCTGGGCAGCAAGGGAGGTGAGCGCGGTGAATGACATCACTCTCGGCCAGTATTTCCCGGCAAAATCAATTATTCACCGCATGGACGCCCGCTTCAAGCTCATCTGCCTTATAGCGCTGATAGTCTTTGCTTTTCTGGCAAAGTCGGCGGTTTCGGCGGCGCTGGTGGCTCTTAGCACGGTCATTATCGTCCTGCTCACCCGGGTGCCGGTAAAGATGTTCCTGCGCAGCATGAAGACCATCTGGTTCATCATTCTGCTCACCTCGGCCCTCAATATGTTCTACTATCCCGGCGAGGTCATCTGGTCGTGGTGGAAGCTGTCGGTCACCTTTGAGGGCGTGCGCCAGAGCTGTCTTATAGCTCTGCGTCTGGTGTGCCTGATGTCCCTCAGCTCGGCGCTGACCTTTACCTCCACTCCCACGGAGCTGACCGGAGCCATCGAAAGCCTGCTTTCTCCTCTCCGCCTTGTGGGCGTGAAGGTGCACGAGCTGGCCATGCTTATGAGCATAGCTCTGCGCTTTGTGCCCACGCTCCTTGAGGAGACCCAGAAGATAATGAGCGCCCAGAAGGCCCGCGGCGCCGACCTTGAAAGCGGCAGTATATTCAAGCGCATAGGCGCTCTGGTGCCCATTATCGTGCCGCTGTTCGTTTCCGCCTTCCGCAGAGCATACGACCTCGCTCTGGCCATGGAGACCCGCTGCTACACCGACGGCAGAGGCCGCACCCGGCTCAACGAGCCCAAGGCCCGCTTCCGGGACTGGGAGGCTCTGCTGGTCACAGCCGGCATCTGCGCCGCCGTGATATTCCTCAACGGTGTTCACTGGAGAGAGGCATACGACTGGTGCGCCGGACAGCTTGGCGGCCTGATTGAACGCCTATGAGAAACCTGCTCATAT
The DNA here is from genome assembly GCA_045538015.1 of Acutalibacteraceae bacterium. Classification (GTDB taxonomy): domain Bacteria; phylum Bacillota; class Clostridia; order Oscillospirales; family Acutalibacteraceae; genus SIG598. The sequence continues at coordinate 41,445 of JAZSQO010000077.1, forward strand.
CCCTTGCCTACGACGGCAGGAATTACCACGGCTGGCAGATACAGCACAACGCCGACACCGTTCAGGCCCGGCTTCAGGAGGCGCTGACAAGGATATTCGGCACTCTGCCGCCCATAAAGGGCTGCAGCCGCACCGACACCGGCGTTCACGCCCGGATGTTCTGCGTCAGCTTCCCCACCGAGGCGGCTATTCCCTGCGAGAGGCTGATAATGGCGCTCAATGTCAATCTGCCACGGGATATCGCCGTGACCGGATGCCGGGAGGTTCCGGAGGATTTCCACGCCCGCTACAGCTGCAAAGGCAAGCGCTACAGCTACGAGATCTGGAACTCTCCCATAAAAAATCCCTTCCTTGACCGGCTGGCCACCCGCTGGCCTTATCCCATTGACGCCGCGAGAATGAAGGGGAACGGCCTGCCGCTGATCGGTACCCACGACTTTTCCGCCTTCTGCGCCGCGGGCAGCTCCATTGATCCCCGGGATCCGGACGCGGACACGGTGCGCACCATCACCGAGCTGGATGTGCGCCGGGAGGGTGACATGGTGAAGATCGCCGTGGCGGCGGACGGCTTTCTTTACAACATGGTCAGAATCATTGCCGGCACCCTGCTGGATATGGAGCGGGGCAAGCTGCCGGCGGGAACGATGAAGGATATAATCGACTCGCTCGACCGCGGCCGGGCGGGACACACTGCGCCCGCTGACGGGCTTTATCTTGATGAGGTGTTTTATAATCTATGAGCCATAGAAAAAAGGATATGCTCAAGCTGGACAGCAGTCTGGGCAAGGTCAGGCGCCGCAACAGCGGCTTTGCCGCGGCGGAGGAGCGGCGGCGGAAGATGGTTCTCCACGCCGTGGCCATATTCATCGGCGTTCTTGTGGTCATGCTGGCCGCGCTGGGCATCGGCACCGTTGTGGCCGAGATCATCGCGCCGGACAAGGTCACGGTGGGCTCGGCTCCCGAGGCCCGCAAAATGACCGACGAGGATGCCACGGTGATGCTGGCCCTCAAGCTGTCCGACGACCACAAGGCGGTGGAACACATGGTGCTCACCCGCCTTGATCCCATTGACAGCCGGGTGTATGTCTGCGCCCTTTCCCCCAGAGTGATATACGATGACCTGACCCTCGGGGAGCGTTTCGCCCAATCCGGCGCCGAAGGCCTTGCCGAGGCCGTGGCCGGGCTGGTGGACTGCGAAAAGGTATATACCCTTTCGGTGGACTACACCTCCATGCGCAAGGTCATCAATATTTTCGGCGGCGCGACCATCACCGTGCCCTACGCCATAAAGTACGATTCGCCCAACAACGACCGCAACCTCAATGTGGCTCCCGGCACCCGTGAATACACCGGCTGGGAGATCGCCCGCCTGCTCAACTATCCTTACTGGAAGGGCGGCGAGCGGGAGCAGCTGGGAATGTACGCCATGGTGGTCAACAGCATCATCAATGAAAATCTCTATTACACCGAGACCGAGCAGATGAAAAAGGTGCTGGGCAAGCTCTATGAGCACGCAGACACCGACATGACCATGACCGACTTCCAGCGGCAGTCGGCGGGACTGCTCTATCTGTGCTCCATAAACAGCCAGCTCAGCGAAACCAGCAGCATCTCTCTGGTGGTGGATGTATGGCCCGAGGAGCAGCCGGACGGCACCCTCGTTTTCTCCGAGGAAGGGCTGGAAACGCTGAACATCGCCTTTGGCCGCCGCAACATGATCGAGGACTGATCGCCCTTTGGCGTAAAAGCAGGAAAGGATACACACTACCCATGTATTGCAGACAGTGCGGATTCAACAACGATAAATACAGCAAGATGTGCAAGCGGTGCGGCTCCGACCTGACCCGTCCCACGGAGGAGTACACTCCGGAGCCTTCCGAGCCGGGAAAGCTGCGCTTCGCTCCCAAGCAGGAGACCATTGTGGACCGGCTGAAGCGCCGTTTCCGCCGTCTTGAGCGCGCGGCGCTGGACAAGAGCAACCGCAAGCCCATCATCATAACCGCGGTCTGTCTGGCCGTGGCGCTGACGGCGCTCATAGCGGTGCCGCGGATAATCGCCTGCGTGACAGTGCCTCCGGACACCTACGGCGACACAGCCTGCAACACCGCCACCTTCTCGGAGGTCGCGGTGAACGACGGCTTCCTCTACTGCTCCCAGTATGCGGGTGACAATCCCGGGCTTTACCGCGTCCGGCTGTCCACCGGGGAGAAGCTCAAGCTCAGCTGGCATACCCTCACGCAGGTGTCGTGGTACGACGGCTGGCTGTACGGAGTGAACGAAAACGGCGCTCTTGTGCGCATGAGCCACGACGGCCTCAGGGAGCAGCTGGTCATAGAGGAGCCCTATGTGAGCTATGTCAGTCTGTTCAACGGCTATGTGTATTATCTCAGCGGAGCCGGCCTGATGTGCCGCGCCGACCTGAGCGAGGTCACCGACGACACCACCGCCCAGCCTCAGATTCTGCTGGACAGTCAGGTGTGCGAGATGATGATCTTCGACGGCATGATCTACTACATAGAGTTTGTGGGTATGGGCTACGAGCCCGGTCTTCCGCTGCAGAGCATCCTTGACCCGGAATGGGAACCGGGCGTCATAAGCTGGATAACCGGCAAGGAAAAGCCGCCTCTTTACAAGGTGGACGCCGCCGACCCGGAGAAGAAAATGGGCAATGTGTGCCGCGTCAATCCCGACGGCACCGGTCAGGAAACGGTGGTCAGCGGCAAGCTGTGCAACCTTTCGGCTCACGGCGAATATCTCTATTACATGACCCAGACCGAGGTGGAGGTCTCCGCTTCGCGTTTTGACCACGGCGCTCCCAACAACATAAACATCATGGCCTCCTCCTGCCAGTTCTGGCGGTTCAATCTGGTGACCATGAAATACACCCGCTTCCTCGATGAGGGCACCGCCCGCTCGCCCCTCAATGTCACCGACAACGGCATATGCTTTGTCAGTGTGGACGGCGACCTTGAGACCTGTCCCACCGTGGGAGGAGCCCACGCTCTGCTGCCCACCGACGCTGTGAATGTGCGCAGCTTCGGCATAGTTGACGATGTGGTGTACTACACCTCCAACGAGGGCACCAGGGTGGGCTGGATAAACATAGACGGCAGCGAGCCGGTGTCGCTGTGGAGCGCTCAGTGGGGAGAGGTAGTGTTCCCCGAGCCGTCCTCCGGCGACATTCCCTCCGGCGCGGATGTGCCCGCGGCCTGACAAAGAACCGATAAATAATTCAGAAATGGATATGATAAACATGAACAATAAAGAAAACACAGCATCTTCGCCCATCGACCGCCCCCGCATCGAAGCGGCGGTGAGAGAGATTCTCCTTGCCATCGGCGAGGATCCCGAGCGGGACGGCCTGCTGGAAACGCCTGCCCGTGTGGCCCGGATGTACGAGGAGTGCATGGGCGGCCTGCATGACGACCCCACCCGCCACCTCAAGCTGTTCAACGAGGATTCGGGCAGCGACGAGATGGTTCTGGTGCGGGATATTCCCCTTTACTCCATGTGCGGGCACCATCTTCTGCCCTTCATCGGCCGCTGCCACATAGCCTATATTCCCGACAACGGCAAGATCATCGGCCTGAGCAAGTTTGCCCGCATAGTGGACAGCTTTGCCCGCCGTCCTCAGGTGCAGGAGCGGCTGACCAACATGATCGCCGACTTTATCGACGAGTCTTTGCAGCCTCAGGGCGTGGCGGTCATCATCGAGGCCGGGCATCTGTGCATGACCATGCGCGGAGCACGGGCCGCCGGAAGCGTGACCCAGACCAGCGCCCTGCGCGGCCGTATGCGCTCCGACGCACGAAGCCGGGCCGAAGTGCTCAGCCTGCTCACCGGAGGCAAGCAGTAACCGACGACGATATTTTCAGGAGCATATGACAGAGAAAAATTACGATAACTTCAACGAAAACGAGCTTCTCTCCGACGAGGAGCTGCTGACCGATGTCACGGAGGACGAGGACTGGGAGGAAGCCCTGCTTCTCGAGCCTCTTGATGACGACTGCGATTACGAGGATTACCCGGAGGACGAGGACGGGGAAGAGCCGAGGCAGATACTTGGCAAGTCCCGTATGCACGAAAACGAGCAGACCGCCCAGCGGATATTGCTGGTGTCCATCGACTGCGGAGAGGCCGATTTCGAGGAGTCACTGGAGGAGCTGCGGGAGCTGACCGCCACCGCCGGCGGCGAGGTCATCGGCGTGATGACCCAGAAGCTTTCCTCGCCGGTGTCGGCCACCTGCGTGGGCAGCGGACGGCTGGAGGAGATCGCCGAATTCTGCGACCTCAACGACATCGACCTGGTCATCTTCGACCGGGAGCTGACTCCCATCCAGATCAGAAACCTCGAGCGGGCCACATCCACCCGGGTGGTCGACCGAACCATGCTCATTCTGGACATTTTCGCCCAGAGAGCCCGCTCGGTCGAGGGCAAGCTGCAGGTAGAGCTTGCCCAGCTCAAGTATATGATGCCTCGGCTGACCGGCAGCCACGCCGAGCCCAGCCGTCTGGGCGGCGGCAAAGGCACCAGAGGCCCCGGCGAAACCAAGCTGGAAACCGCCCGCCGCCACATCCGCCGCCGCATTGACCTGCTCAAGGAGCGTCTGCGTGAGGTGGAAAAGCGCCGCGCCGCCCACCGTGCCCGGCGCAAAAAGACCGGTGTGGTGACCTGCGCTATCGTGGGCTACACCAACGCCGGAAAATCCACCCTGCTCAACCGCCTGACCGATGCCGGTGTGCTGGCCGAGGACAAGCTCTTTGCCACCCTTGACCCCACCTCCCGAGCGCTTACTCTGCCCTCGGGAGCCTCGGTGACGCTGGTGGACACCGTCGGCTTCATCCGCCGCCTGCCTCACCATCTGGTGGAGGCCTTCAAGTCTACCCTCGAGGAGGCCGCCGACGCCGACATCATCGTTCTGCTGTGCGACGGCTCGGATGAGGATATGCGCAGCCACCTTGAGGTGTCCCGGGATCTGCTGTCCGAGCTGGGCGCTGTGGATAAGCCCGTTCTCACGGTGGTCAACAAGTGCGACAAGGCCGATCCCCTTGAGCTGGCGGGAGTCACCGGAGTGCGCATTTCCGCCCTGACCGGCGATGGCCTTGACCGTCTGCTGGCCGCCATTGACGACGCCATGCCCGCAAAGCCGGTGCGCAAGAAAATGCTGCTGCCCTTCACCGACCTTGGAGTGGCGGCGGACATCCGCGCCACCGGAGAGATCCTCAGCGAGGAATACACCGCCGAGGGTCTTCTGCTGGAGGCGCTGGTGGAGCCTATTCTGGCGGCAAGACTGGGCAGCAGGTACGACGCCGAATAATATTGCTCCGCCCATTTGCGAAATATATCTATCGACTAAAGTCCTCTCCCGTGCTATAATACACCTGATTCAGCACAGGAGGGGACTTATTGTATGGGTACACAGCCGGATATGGGAAAGCGCAGGATAAGCGCCGCTCTTCTTGCCCACGTGGACGCGGGCAAGACCACACTTGCCGAAGCTTTGCTGTACACCACCGGCAGATCACGCAGCCTTGGCCGGGTGGATCACGGCGACACGGCCCTTGACACCCACCGCCTTGAGCGGGAGCGGGGCATTACCATATTTGCCAGTCAGGCGGTGTTTACCGTGGGCGATCTTGAGGTCACTCTGCTGGACACGCCGGGTCACGTGGACTTTTCCACCGAGACCGAGCGCACCCTGCAGGTGCTGGACTATGCCGTGCTGGTCATCAGCGGCCTTGACGGCGTGCAGGCTCACACCCGCACCCTCTGGCGGCTGCTGAGAATATATAATATCCCCACCTTTATCTTTGTGACAAAAATGGACTTTGCCCGCCGGGAGAAATCCGAGCTGATGGCCGAGCTGCAAAAGGAGCTGGACGGCGCCTGCGTCGATTTCTGCGCCGAAAAGGATGAGCTGGCCGAAAGTCTGGCCATGTGCTCCGAGCATCTGCTGGAAAAGCACCTTGGAGGCGAGGAGATAACCGACCTCGACGCCGCGAAGATGATCCTCAGCCGCAGAGTCTTTCCCTGCTATTTCGGCTCCGGGCTGAAGCTGGAGGGAGTGGACAGGCTCCTTGACGGCCTCGAGCGGCTGGTGATACCTCAGGAGTATCCCCAGACCTTCGGCGCCAAGGTGTTCAAGATAAGCCGGGACAAAAACGACCGCCTGACCCACATCAAGGTCACCGGCGGCGTTCTGAGGGTAAAGGATACCGTAGGCTCCGGGGAAAACACCGAGAAGATCAACCAGATCCGGATATACTCCGGCGTGAAATACACCACGGTGGACGAGGCTCCCGCGGGCAGCGTCTGTGCCGTTACCGGCCTCACCGGCACCTACAACGGCATGGGTCTGGGATATGAGGCGGCCTCGGAAAAGCCGGTGCTGGAGCCGGTGATGAACTACCGGGTAAATCTGCCCGAGGGCTGTGATCCCCAGACCATGCTCCCTAAGCTGAGAATGCTGGAGGAGGAAGATCCCCAGCTGCACATCTCGTGGAGCGAGCTGCTGCAGGAGATACATGTCAGCCTGATGGGCGATGTGCAGGTGGAAATACTGCGCAGCCTCATCATGGATAAATTCGGCGTGGATGTCACCATAGACACCGGCCGTGTTCTGTATAAAGAAACCATCGCCGACACGGTGGAGGGCGTGGGGCACTACGAGCCTCTGCGCCACTACGCCGAGGTGCACCTGATCCTTGAGCCTCTGCCCACCGGCAGCGGGCTGGTTTTTGATACCCGATGCAGCGAGGACGACCTCGACCGCAACTGGCAGCGGCTGATACTGATGCACCTGAACGAAAAGCAGCACCTCGGAGTGCTGACCGGCTCGCCCATCACCGATATGAAAATAACTCTGGCCGCCGGCCGGGCTCACCTCAAGCACACCGAGGGCGGCGACTTCCGCCAGTCCACCTACCGGGCCGTGCGTCAGGGACTGATGCAGGCTCAGTCGGTGCTGCTGGAACCGTACTATTCCTTCCGTCTCGAGGTGCCCTATGAGCAGCTGGGGCGGGCCATCAACGATATCCGCCTGCGCAAGGGCGTTATCGGCCAGCCCGAGGAGAGCGGCGGAATGTCGGTCATCACCGGCAAGGCTCCCGTTGTTCTGCTCAACGGCTACGCCGCCGAGGTGGCAGGCTACACCGGAGGCCGTGGAAGAATATTCTTCGAGCCGGCGGGCTACGACAAATGCCACGACCCGGAGAGCGTCATCCGGGAAATATGCTATCAGCCCGAGGCGGACATGGACAATTCTCCCGATTCGGTGTTCTGCGCCCATGGTGCCGGCTTTGTGGTCAAGTGGGATAAGGTGCCGGAGTATATGCACCTTGAAAGCTGCCTGAAAAAGAGCAAGGGCGCTCCCGTTGCCGGCCGCAGCCACCGCAGCGTCAGCATCGACGAAAAGGAGCTGGAGGCCATCATGGAGAGGGAATTCGGCCCGGTAAAATACGAGCTTTACCGCCGTCCCGAAGCCTCCTCCGCCGGGAAGGAGACGATCCCCACGCCCGAGCCGCGCAAGCAGTTTGTCATCGTGGACGGCTACAATGTCATCTTCGCCTGGGACGACCTCAAGCGCATCGCCGAAAGCAGCCTCGACACCGCCCGGGATCGGCTGATGAATATCCTCTGCAATTACAGCGCCTACACCAAGATAAATGTCATTCTTGTCTTCGACGCCTACCGTGTTCCCGGAGGTCAGGGCTCCCGCTTTGATTTCCACAACATCCATGTTGTCTACACCAAGGAAAACGAGCTGGGCGACAATTACATAGAAAAGCTGGTTGCCGAAATCGGCAAAAACGAATATGTCCGGGTGGTGTCCTCCGACCGGCTGATACAGCTTTCGGTCATTCGCTCGGGAATGCTGAGGATATCCTCGGCGGAATTTGAGCGGGAGGTGGACGAGGTTCACCGCCGCATCGCCGAGACCCTTGACCGCATCAACAGCGACGCTCCCGCCACCACTATCGGAGATGTGATGAACGGCAGCGAGGAATGACCGCGCGGACGGAGAAAGGGGAGAAGGACTATGCCTGAGACCGGAAAGAAAAAGAAATACACATGGATAGTGTGGCCGATACTGGCGACATTCACCTTGGTTCTGTGGCTCGGAGCGCGGCCCATTCCGGCGGTGCTGGAGCTGCTTGACACGGCCAACGTGCCCCGGAGCTATGCCTTCGCCGTCAAGGATCGTGAATACTGGGAGGACTGGCTCAACTATGTGGCCGGGCACGACATCATCGCCGTGGAGATAGCTCCCGAAGAATGGCATATTCCAGAGGGCTGGACAGAGGAGAGGATCACCCTCGAGGAGCTGCAGAGAAAATGCGATGTGAGGCTGTCCGTGGACGCCATGAGAGAGCTGAACATTGACGCTCTTCCCGGGGAGTATGACGCGTGGTTTTTCCTCGAGGATCAGCAGGCCAGTGAATGCTGGGTGGGAATGTACAGCGAAAGTGGCGTTCTGATAATCTATCACGGACTTGAGCTGTGGGTGGCCGGTGGCTACTGGGACAGATATGATTAAAGGCAACCGGCGAGGTCAGCGGCAGAAC
>JAZSQO010000167.1:0-5959 GCA_045538015.1 Acutalibacteraceae bacterium
CACGATCTTGCTTGCATCTTTTCCGTCATACTTCACAAAAATGCTCACCAATACACAAAGTATTGGTTCCGCTTTTTGTATCGTCTGACAAAAAATCTGACTGCGCAATATCGCACTTAGAATTATGCGGTATTGCCTAAAAATGATCCTTTTCTATTCTGACAACGGCCCGCCTCCTTTTCGGAAGCGAGCCGGTAGTCTGTTCTGTTGAGCCCTCAGGCGGTCAGGCCAGGCGTCTCGCCGTGCAGGCCTTGGCTATCAGGCTGCGGGCGGTGATATACACCGCCAGAAGTCCGGCCATCATGCCGGTGTAGTTCTGCAGGTGGTTGCCTCCGGTCATGAAGAACTCGCACACGAAGGCAAGGGCGATTCCCAGCAGCATTATCAGCCAGAACCAGATCTGACTGCCCTTGAAGCCGAATTTCTTGGCGTATTTCACGCACACCACTACCAGCACCACCGCCAGAACGACGGCGCACAGAGCCTGATTGAAGCGCACAAAGCCAAGAGTTACCATGAACAGCGTGTCGGAACGCCAGCTTTCAAAGAGTATCTGGGACAGCGTGAAGCCCAGCAGGAAACGGATGGTCACCGTGCCGGGAAGGAGCTTTCCGCTGCGATAGACCTTGTTGAAGGTCACAATGGCGGAAAGGAACAGCAGGCCGGCGATAATTGCCTCGTAGGGATAGACCAGAAGGAAAATCTTATTTTCCTCCGCGGAGTATTCGGTGAACATCACCAGCCGGAAGAAGTCGGTGTAAAGCTCAAAGCCCCGCTCCTCACTGCTGAAGAAGCTGCCCATGCGGCCGATGCAGACGGCCAGAGCCGCCGCGGGAGAAGCCGCGTCGAAAAGCTCGATGGCGGAGAAGCTCTTATTCTTCCTGCCCACGATCAGCATGACCAGAGCCACGCCGAGCATGGCCCCCGCAAGGCCGAAGCCGCCCATGCTTATGTCGAGAATATCGGGCAGGCCGCCGCTGAATTCGTCCTGTCTGAACCAGCAGTACTCAAGGCGGGAAAGAACCAGAGCCAGAGGATAGCCGAAGAGGATGATGTACTTGATGGGATTGGCCGCGCCTTCTCTTATGCGGCGGGCAAACACCCAGAACACCAAACTGCCGAGAAGAACGGCGATGCCCATGAACGCGCCGTGCCAGTATATGTCGGTGTGCTCGTTGAAGAACATCAGCTGGTTGTTATTCATTGACCGCGACCTCCTCGTTGGGAATGGCTGTGGCGCAATACACGATGTCGGTGACCACACGCTGGGCGCCCCAGAGCGGATCGTTCAGAGCCTTGCCATCAAGAATAATGGTGGTGGACTGGCCGCCGTCGAGGTTGTAGGCCTGAGTGCAGCCCTTGTCAAGCATGATATGACCCATCTGCTCGGTGGAAACGCCCTGGCTTTCGTCCGAACGGCCCTCAACACAGCAGAAAAGGTAGTGGAGAGGCCCTATCTGGCCGATGGCTGTACGGGGAGAAGGATACACGTTCCAGTTGGGGCCGCAGCCGCTTCCCGGGTTGAGGAGCTTGACCTCGCCGTCCACAACGAGGGACGGGCCGAACACCAGAGTGTTTACGATCTCATACTGATCCATAATGCCCGATTCGTGAACCTTGGTGTCTTCCATGATGTGGAAGTTGCCCTCCGAGTCGATGAGAAGCATATCCCATCCGCGGGCGGCGTTACGGTAAAGGGTGTTCTGGCGGACAAGGATGCCGCCGTTGCGATAGCCGCAGTAGTCGCCGTTGACAGCGACGACCGCGTTGACGTGCTGGGCGATCTCCTGAGGCATATACTTGACCGAGGAGCCGAATTCGCCGCCGGCGTAGGCGGTGCGCAGCTGGGTCGGGTGGGCAATGGTGATCTCGGCAAAGTGAGCGTTGGACTGGTACTGCCGCTCCATCCAGTATTTTACCGAGATGGTGGGGTCTTCGTATGTAAGGAATTCCGTTCCGTTTTCGTCCACATAGGAACCATAGAGATCCTTGTTGGGAACAGGCGCCGGCTGCTCACCCCACGGAAGAATGAACACCTTGGGGATCTCGAATATGGCGCTGACCGAATCGCTCTTGAAGGCAAGCAGATCGGCGTTCAGATCCTCAAAAAAGCTTTTCTGCTCGCTGCTTTCCGTCGTCTTCTTGATGCCGGAGGGCAGCATGACCATGGCGCACACGGTGAAAATGAGGATCATTCCGAGCACCATGATGCTGTCCCGGACGATCTTGGCCATGGAGGCTTCGCTCTGAACCGGAGCCGCCGCGTCCTCCCTTTCGGCTGTCTGCTGAGGCTGGTACTGAGGCTGAGCCGAATACTGGGGCTGAGCCTGAGGCTGAACGGGCGCGGTGTTCTGCTCCTCATCACCGAAGCTGAAGGCATAGCCGTTGGTGGTTCTGCGGTTGAAACGACTGGCGGGAGCATTCTGCTGGCGCGGTGCCGTCTGGCGCTGATAGCCCGAGCCCATCTGCTGGGGCTGTGCCGTCTGACGCTGATAACCCGAGCCGGGACGCTGAGCGGAACGTGCTCCGCCGGCAAATTCATTTCCCCGGTCAAGAACGCCGCCGCTCTCTTCTTCCAGCTCGCGCATCAGATCGTCCAGTCCTCCGTTGGGGTACTGGTTGTATCCATTCGAGTTAGGCATAATTATCCTCCCTGAATAATTGGAATGATATGCGCTTATCTGCCGAGCAGCGCATCGTAGAACTCGTCGCTGACATTTATCTTCCACCCGTCATCGGTGAAGGTCAGCTCAAGGGTCATTTCCCTCTCGACGCAGTACTCGGACAGATTCTCCGTGTCAAAGGTCTCAGCAAAGACCTCTTCCACCACCACGAGAGCGCTTTCCTCGGTTTCAAATTTCTCGCCCGCGTATACCTTCTCCTGGCCGGCAATTCCCACGGCCTCAGCCAGAGGGACTGTCATCATGTCGAGGTTGAGCGAGGTGAAGGTGAGGTCAACATAGGCCTTCTTGCCGGACACCTTGAGGTCTGTGCCCTGATAGGGGCTGGCAATGGGGCCAAGGTCGTCGTCGGCAAACTCGACCTCGTAGCTTCCGCGAAGGAGGTCGAAGAGCATGGTTTCCAGATCGTCATCCTCCACCATCGTGTATTTTTCAAAGCCCATGGTGGAGTAGTTTCCGATGTAATTCATAGCTTCGGCAGCTGCTTCACTGTCAAATTCCTCGCTCTGCATGGCGTCGACGAAATTCATGATGGCAAGCTTGGGATTACTGAGTGCCCGGCCGGAAAAAGTACCGAATTCACAGCCGCAAAGCGCTATTGCGAGCAGGCACACTCCGCACACCGCCGCGCGCCGGATGGAGGCAAATATATCTATCTTTTTCATGTTATGCTCCTAACACTGGAATTGCAGGCGATCAGCACTGCTATACAGTTTATACTATACAACAACAGCCGCGTTATTGCAAGACCTTAATCCATGGGCAGCATGGTCTGAGCGCCCTCGGCGCCGGTGTCCGGCATGGCTCCCGCCGCCGGCAGGCTGCGCGCCCGGTGGCGGTGAGGATTGCTGAGCATTCCATCCTCGTAAAGGCACATATCCATCAGCCGGTGGTTCTTGCGCTGGGTCATTATCTGCACGCCCTGAGTGTTCTTCGTTGTCTTGGAGGCGATGGCTCCGGTGTGCACCAGCAGCCTGCGGCCGGAGGAGGAGGACAGCATGACCTCGGTATCCTCGGCGATGTGCAGAGCGGCGGCCAGAGGCGCCTTGTCGCTGTAGGCCGCCAGCAGCTTGCGGCGGTTGGTCTTGGTGGCGTAGGCGGACATTTCCACCTTGGCCACCTTGCCGTTTTCAAAGGCAAAGAGCATAAAGCCCGTGTACTCGCTGAGCACCGCCATGTATACCGGCGCTTCACCCTCGTCCATGCCCAGCTTGGCGGCCACAAAGTCGCCCATTACGCTGGCCTTGGTGTCGGCAAAATCGGACACACGGCTCTTGTACACCTGCTGCCGGTCGGTGAAGAACAGCAGCTCGGCGGTGTTGCGGGATTCCACCGCACGCACGATGGAGTCGCCCTCCTTGAGCTTGTGCTCGGAGCTCATGCGCAGGGACTGAGGCGTGATCTTCTTGAAGTAGCCTTCCTTGGTGAAGAAGAGGTGTACGGGATAATCGGGAGTATCGTCCTCCTCGGGAATCTCGATGATCTCGGCGTTGTAGATTATGGGACTGCGGCGGGGCTGGCCGTATTTCTTGGCCACTTCCTTCAGCTCGCCGATGATTATATTCTTGACCTTGGCCTTGGAGCCGAGGATCTCCTCCCGCTCGGCGATCTCCTCGCGCAGGCGCTCGATGTCGTTGGTGCGCTTGAGGATGTATTCCCGGTTGAGGTGGCGCAGCTTGATCTCCGCCACATACTCGGCCTGCACCTCGTCGATGCCGAAGCCGATCATCAGGTTGGGAACGACCTCGCTCTCCTCCTCGGTGCCGCGGATGATCTCAATGGCCTTGTCGATGTCAAGGAGTATCTTGGCAAGACCCTCCAGCAGATGGAGCCGCTCTCTGCGCTTGGTCAGCTCGAAGTGAACGCGGCGGCGCACGCACTCCACGCGGAAGGCTGTCCACTCCTCCAGCAGCTCACGCACACCCAGCACCATGGGCCGGCCGGCGATGAGCACATTGAAGTTGCAGGAGAAATTATCCTCCAGCGTGGTCATGCGGAAGAGCTTCTGCATGAGCTTGTCCGGGTCGGTGCCCCGCTTGACGTCGATGCTGATGCGCAGGCCCTGCTTGCCGGTCTCGTCGCGGATGTCGCTTATTTCTCTGAGCTTGCCCTGCTTGGCCAGCTCGATGACCTTTTCGATAATCTGCTCGGCGGTGGTGGAAAAGGGAATCTCATAGACATCTATACAGCCCGCCGACTTGTCGAAGGTGTACCTTGAGCGCACACGGACGCTTCCCCGGCCGGTCTGGTACACCTTGGCAAGCTCCTCTTTGTTGTAGAGAATCTCGCCGCCGCCGGGAAAATCGGGAGCCAGCAGGGTGGACATGATGTCGTGCTCGGGATCGCGGATGAGGGCGATGGTGGTGTCCACCAGCTCGTTGAGGTTGAAGGAGCAGATGGAGCTGGCCATGCTGACGGCTATGCCGGTCAGGCTGTTGGCCAGAATGGTGGGAAAGGTGACCGGCAGCAGAGCCGGTTCCTTTTCCGTGTTGTCAAAGTTGTCCACCATGTCCACCGCGTCGCTGTCGATGTCGGCGAAAAGCTCCTTTGCCACCGAGGCAAGCTTGGCCTCGGTGTATCGGGAAGCGGCGGGAGCGGTGTCCCGGGAATAGGCCTTGCCGAAGGAGCCCTTGGAATCGACATAGGGAATCAGCAGCGCCTCGTAGGCCGTTGTCATGCGCACCATGGTTTCGTAGATGGCCGCGTCGCCGTGAGGGTTGAGGGTCATGGTGGCGCCGGCGATCTTGGAGGACTTCTGGCGGTTGCCGGTCAGCAGTCCCATTTTGTACATGGTATACAGCAGCTTGCGGTGGGAGGGCTTGAAGCCGTCGATCTCCGGCAGGGCACGGCTCATTATGACGCTCATCGCGTAGGGCATATAGTTGCTCTCAATGGCGTCGGTGACCGGCTGCTCAACGATCATTCCCGCTCCTTTTATATAGCCGCTGATCTCCTCGGTATCCGGTTTTTTGGGTGTGTCTTTCTTTCGTGCCACTGCTCGTGACCTCCTGAATCATTCTTTGGCAAAGGCCGCGTGATGCCGCCTTTAGGCAATACCGCATAATTCTAAGTGCGATATTGCGCAGTCAGATTTTTTGTCAGACGATACAAAAAGCGGAACCAATACTTTGTTGTAAACATTTGAATCGCAAGCGCTTCAAATGGGTGAGCATTTTTGTGAAGTATGACGAAAAAAATGCAAGCAAGATCGTGCTTAAGTTTAAAACGGGAATTGTGCGGTGTTGCCTTTACTCGTTGTTAAGCTCAAAAATGTTGAT
>JAZSQO010000062.1:0-20076 GCA_045538015.1 Acutalibacteraceae bacterium
GAACCTGCAATACTTGTTCATCTCAAGTCTGTCCGGGTCGTTCTTCTTGTTCTTGACAGTGTTGTAGTTGCGCTGCTTGCACTCGGTGCAGGCCATGGTGATCTTGACTCGCATTCTTTCGGCACCTCCGTATACGGAAAATTTTAGCCTCCCTCGGTTGAATCGCTCAAACCAATTTCAGGGCACAAAAAAAACACCCTTTTCGAGGTGCTAAGAGTATAACACAAGATAATGTGTTTCGTCAAGTCTTTTTTGCTTTATATATTCGACTTTTTGATTTTGCGGATGAAATGTCACAAAGAATTCACATATTCGACAAATAATCATAGTGACAGTTGAAGTTTATTATGCTATAATGTACACAGTGGAAATACAGTTGAGAAAGGAGGCTCAGAAATAATCCGGAATAAAGGGAACGAAAACAACCAATCACTACCCTGAAAGGAGGCGGCGCGCTCCGTCCGCGGTCAAAGGCCGCGCCCACGGATCGCTGCGCGGATATGAGCAAAAAGCGTTCTTATCTTGCCTGTGTGTCGCTTCGCTATGACAGCGATTATATCATTCGGACTGCCGGCTGCATTGCCGAGGACGATTCAAATTCACGGCTGTCGGTCATAAGCATTCTCCCCTGCTCCCCGGAACAGCACCATCTGGAGACTATGGAATATCTCCACGATGTTGCCAAAGAGACCGATGCCACGATGACTATTATATATAATGAAAGTCCCGTCCATGCGGCGGTGGATCACATAAAGCGCCACAAGATAACCCATGTAATCGCCGGTATGCCCTCCTCGGGCGAAAGCGAAGGCGACTTCGTCACACTTCTCCGGGCTGTTCTGCCCAAGGTCAGCATTATCCTTATTCCGAAAACAATGTCCATGGCGGCAGAATCTTCACTTCACGCCGCGCCATAACAAGGAAGTATATTCGCGGGCCCGTCTTTCCGGCGGGTTCGCTTTCGTTTTGACCGGCCGCGTATATTATGGTATAATCCGGACGAAAACGCAACTGTTTTTGTGAGGTGATTCCATGAATTTTTCAGAGATGATTATTCCGGAAAGCATAAAAAAGATAATTGGCCGGCGGGATTTCTCCTTTGACGCCATGGGAATGTCCGGCTCTCAGGTGCTTTGCTTTGACGACATGGTTCTGAAAATCGAGCCGGTGTGCGATAACTCCAACAGCGAACGCGCCATGATGGAATGGCTTAAGGGCCGCCTGCCCGTCCCGGATATCATAGCCGCCGAACAAAGCGGAGGCTTTAATTTCCTGCTCATGTCCCGGGCTCCCGGCAGAATGCTGTGCTCGGAGGATATTCTGGAGAACGGGAATCTGCTCACCGATCTCATGGCTCAGGCTCTGCGGATGATGTGGGCGGTGGATATCTCCGGCTGTCCCTGCGACGCGTCCATCGGACATAAGCTGGAGCTTGCCGGCCAGCGGGTAGCCGAGGGTATATGCTCTGTTGAGGATTCCGAGCCGGACACCTATGGCCCCGGCGGCTTTACCTCCCCTGAGCAGCTTTACCAATGGCTGTGCGACAATCAGCCGGAGGGGCGGCCGGTATTCTCTCACGGTGATTTTTGCCTGCCCAACATTTTTACCGACGGGCGGCGGATAACCGCCTTCATTGACCTTGGCCGCAGCGGCGGCGCCGATTTGCATCAGGATCTGGCGCTGGGCATTCGCAGTCTGAAGAGCAATCTTGACGGGCGATACGGAGGAAGGGTCTATCCCGCTGTTGATCCTCAGAGGCTTTACGACGCTCTGGGCATCACTCCCGACCCTGAGCTTATGAGGTATTATACTCTGCTTGACGAGCTGTTCTGAGAAGCATACATAATGAAAATAACCGCGCTGTTCCCGCAGTATGTGCCTGCTTTGGGAAGAGCGCGGTTTTCATTATAATTATTTATTATTTATCATCAAGATGCTGCCGGATGCGCTGCATTATCATTGATATGGCCACAAGATTGTGGCCGCCTTCCGGCACGATGACATGGGCGTTGCGCTTGCTGGGCTCCACATACTGCTCGTGCATGGCCTTGACCGTGGTGAGGTACTGGTCGGTAATGGAGCGCAGAGAGCGGTCCCGCTCCTCCACATCCCGGAGGATGCGGCGGATGATGCGCACATCGGCGTCGGTGTCCACGAAGATGCGTATATCCATCAGCTCGCACAGCTGTCTGTTTTCAAAGATAAGTATGCCCTCAACTATGATGACCCGGGAAGGCTCGATATGCTCGATCCTGTCGCTGCGGTTGTGCACCGTATAGTCGTACACCGGGCAGTCGATGGCTCTGCCGCGCTTGAGAGCGTCGATGTGCTCGATCATCAGCTCCGTGTCGAAGGCATCGGGGCAGTCGTAGTTGAGCTTTGAGCGCTCTTCGTAGGTCATGTCGTTGTGGGCTTTGTAGTAGTCGTCGTGTCTGATGACGGTGACATCGGCGCCGAATTCATCCTTCAGAGCCTTGGTCAGCGTGCTTTTGCCGCTTCCGGTGCCGCCGGCGATGCCGATTATCATAATATCATTCATTGCATGGATCCTTTCGCTGATAATGACGCGGGAGGCCGGTGCGCAACACACAGGCCTCCCGGAAGGTGGTTATCTTGTGCCCTTGTCGTAAGGAATGCCCTCAGCCTTGGGCGCGGCCGATTTCTTGGAAGTGAGTATCAGCAGCACCATGGTTGCGATATAGGGCAGCATCTGGTAGAGATATTCGCTGCTCTTGATGTTTTCAAAGCTGGGCATCCATGGAATGGACTGGGAGTAGGAAGCGATGACCTTGAACAGCGCGAAGAACAAGGACGCGCCGAGGATGTTGAGGGGCTTCCAGTTGCCGAAGATCATAACAGCCAGCGCGAGGAAGCCGTAACCGGCAACCGAAGCGCCGAAGGCAGAGCCGGCGGCGCGGGTATAAGCCAGTCCGCCGATGCCGCCCAGAACGCCGGAGATGATAACGCCGGCATAGCGCATCTTATAGACATTGATACCCACAGAGGCGGCAGCCTGAGGATGCTCGCCGCAGGCACGCAGACGCAGGCCGAAGCGGGTCTTGTACAGAACGATAAAGGAAACCACCAGAGCGATTATGGCCACGGGGGTGGTCAGGTAGTTGTACTTGAACAACACGCTCTTGAAGAATCCGTCCTGCATTTCAAGGCCGAAGTTGGCCTCGGTGATGCGGGTCCATGCGGGAATGTTGATGTTGGTCATGCCCTGACCCTGCACGGCCCATGTGATGACGATGGCCAGAGCCGGGGCAAGCATATTGAGGGCGGTGCCGCCGATGGTCTGGTCGGCCTTGAGGTTGATGGAGGCAAAGGCCAGCAGCAGAGAATAGAGCGCTCCGGCAGCTGCCGCCACGATGATGGCTATAAACATGGAGAAGATGGGGTTTTCCCGACCGAAGCCGCTCTTGTCAAAGGAGCGCAGGGTCAGGCAGCTGGCCAGCGCGCCGATGATCATGATTCCGTCCAGAGCGATGTTGATGACACCGCTGCGCTCGGAGAACATACCGCCCAGAGCCACCAGAAGCAGCGGAGCGGCGTAGATGATAACCATGCTGATAACATCCGCGAGTATCGTCATTGTGCGTCGGCCTCCTCTCCAGTGGTTTCGGCGAGTGTTTCGTCGGGTTCCTCCGCGGGCGCGGTATCGGCAGCGGCAGCCTTTCTGCTGCTGATAAAGCGCTGGATGACCGTCTTCATCAGCAGAGCGAAGGCGCTCAGGTAGATGATGGCGGCGATGATGATGTCGATGATCTCCTTGGCGTATTCGGGCTGCAGAGCGTCGCCGCCGATCTGGATGTAGGCGATGAACAGCGCCGCGAAAATGATGCCGATGGGATGGGAGGCGGCCAGCAGGGCAACGGGGATACCGTTGAAGCCCATGGCCAGCAGGGACTTGCCGATGGTGTACTGTACGGTACCGCTGAGGAAGGCGATGCCGCCGCCGATGCCGGCAAAGGCACCGGAGATGACCATGGACAGCACGATGTTGCGCTTGGCGTCGATGCCGGCGTAGATGCTGGCGTCCCGGTTGTGTCCGCAGGCCTTCAGCTCATAGCCGAAGGTGGTCTTGTTGAGAATGATATGGGCGACCACGGCGAAAGCGATGGCGATCAGGATTCCGATGTTGATATAGTTGGAATTGGCAAAATCATAGAAGGAAGAGCCGCTGGCGCTCATGGCCTCCATGCCCTTCTCCCCTACGATATCCTTGACCCGGGGAATGATGGCTCCGGGATTGGCCACGCCCAGAGGGGCGGTACGGTCGCTGTTGGCGCTGCCCGGCCACTCACTGGCCAGCATCATGGGCACATTGTTGACCAGCAGGTTCACGAGGAACAGACCGATCCAGTTGAACATGATGGAGGTGATGACCTCGTTGACATTGAACAGCGCCTTGAAAAGGCCGGGGAAAAGTCCCCACACGGCGCCGCCTATCATAGCCAGCACAAGGCACAGATACCAGGGCAGCTGAAGGGTTATGGCTCCGAACAGAGCAAGGAAGGCACCGATGGTGTACTGACCGGTGGCACCGATGTTGAAAAGACCGGTCTTGAAGGCAAAGCCCACAGCCACGCCGACGAAGATAAGGGGCGCGGCCTGATAAAGCAGCTTGGCAAGCTGATCGCCTTCACGGAAGGCAGTGGTCAGCAGGTTGACCACGCCGTTGCCCGCCGCCGAGGGATTGAACACGATGAGCAGAATGAAGCCCAGCACAAGTCCGATGACGATGGACACAAGGGAGGAATATATGCTCAGGGCGCCGGGCGAGGCAGACGCTTTGCGCGCCCGTTCCATGAGCTCTCTGACTTTTTCGTTGTTCACGCTCCGGTCACCTCACTTTCCTTCTTTCCGTTGTCTCTTTTTGCGCCGGCCATATACAGACCCAGCTCCTGAACGGTGGTCTTCTTCGGGTCAAGCTCGCCGACGATCTCGCCCTCGTACATGACGAGAATACGGTCGCTGACATCCATGACCTCGTCCAGCTCGAGAGACACGAGCAGCACGGCCTTGCCGCTGTCACGCTCTCTCACCAGATTCTGGTGGACATTCTCAATGGCGCCCACGTCCAGTCCGCGGGTGGGCTGGACGGCCACAAGCAGCTCATGCTCCTTGTCGATCTCACGGGCGACGATGGCCTTCTGCTGGTTGCCGCCGGACATGGAACGGGCTGTGGTGGTGGCACCCTGACCGCTGCGCACATCGAAGCGCTCGATCAGATCCTCGGCGTATTTGCGCACCTCGTCGTCACGGATGACGCCGTGGTTCTGGAACCTCGGCTCCCAGTAACGCTGGAGCACCATATTCTGCTCGAGGGTGTAGTCCAGCACAAGACCGTGCTTGTGGCGATCCTCGGGAATATGGCTCATGCCCAGCTTGGAGCGGGTACGGATGGGAGCTTTGGTGATATCCTGACCCAGCATGGTGATGGTTCCGCCGCTGGCCTTCTCAAGGCCGGTTATTGCCGACACAAGCTCGGTCTGGCCGTTGCCGTCGATACCGGCGATGCAGACGATTTCGCCGCGGCGCACCGTGAAGGAAACTCCCTTGACAGCCTCTTTTTTGCTCGCCTTGGAGACAACGGAGAGATTTTCCACTCTCAGTATCTCGTCGGTGGGGCTGGCCTCGCCCTTGGCGACGGAGAAGTCGACGCTGCGTCCCACCATCATGCGGGAAAGCTCTTCCTTGGTGGTGGAGGCGATGTCCACCGTGCCGATGCCCTTGCCCTTGCGCAGGACGGTGCATCGGTCGGCCACGGCCATGATCTCGTTGAGCTTGTGGGTAATAAAGAGGATGGATTTGCCCTCGGCCGCAAAGCCGCGCATGATCTCCATCAGTTCATCTATCTCCTGCGGAGTGAGCACCGCAGTGGGTTCGTCAAAGATAAGAATTTCGTTTTCGCGGTAGAGCATTTTGAGTATTTCCACTCGCTGCTGCATACCGACGGTGATGTCGCTGATGAGCGCGTCGGGATCGACCTGAAGGCCGTACTTCTCGCTCAGCGCGACCACCTTTTCCCGGGCCTCATCCTGACGGAGGAAGCCTTTGCTGCAGGGCTCTACGCCCAGAATGATATTTTCCAGCACGGTGAAGCATTCCACCAGCTTGAAGTGCTGGTGAACCATGCCAATGTTCAGGGCATTGGCGTCGTTGGGGCTGTTGATGGTCACCTTCTGACCATTCTTGTAAATCTCTCCCTTTTCGGGAGTATACATTCCGAAGAGCACACTCATAAGAGTGGATTTGCCCGCGCCGTTCTCGCCGAGCAGCGCGTGGATCTCGCCTTTTCTGAGCTGGAGCGTAATGTCGTCGTTGGCTATGATGCCGGGAAATTCCTTGGTGATATTACGCATTTCGATTACATAATCGCTCATAATACACTTCCCTTGTTGCAGATTCCTTTTCTTCTGTCCGTTCCCCGCCGCCCGGAGTGCCGGAGCTGACGGCGAAGAGTCTGTTTGTCCGGCCTTCCGCCGGTGGGATAATTTCCAGAAAGGGCCGGGCAGTTAAGCCCAGCCCTTTCCTTTATACAGTCAGACTGTATTTGTGGCTACTGATGATTTCAGGCAGATCAGTTCTGATAGTCGACAGCGATCTCAACAGAGGGAGCGGCGTCGATAACATCGGAAACGACAACATCGCCGTTCTTGACCTGCTCGTACAGAGCGTTGTACTCGTCAACAGTGTAGGAGGCGAATCTCCAGGAAGACTCAGCGGTGGGCAGACCGACGCAGTCATCGGCAACGCCCAGCTTGGCGGTGGCACCGGCCATGTCAGCGGGCCATGCGCCCTCGTTGGCATACAGATCGGTCAGAGCCAGAACGACAGAGTTGGTCAGGCCCTTCATAGCGGAAGTAACGATGGTGTCGAGGCCGAGAGCAGCATACTGGTCAGCGTCAACGCCGATCATCTTGGCACCGGCAGCAGTGGCAGCGGTGTCGCAGGACAGATAGATGCCGCCGCCGCAGGCGAAGACGATCTCGGTGCCTTCGCTGTACCAGCCGGCCATCTTGGTCTGGATGTCATCAGAGGGAGAGAAGGAGCCGCTGTACCAATACTTGACCTCGATGTCGTCGACAATGTCAAGCTCCTTGGCAGCAGCGTTGATGCCCTGAACATAGCCGTAGCCGAAGCGGACAACGGCGGGAACGTCCATACCGCCCAGGAAGCCCAGCTTGGTGTAGCCGTCCTTGACAGCGGCGTAACCGGCGAAGTAACCTGCCTGCTCCTCCTGATAAAGGATGCAGTGGACGTTGGAGTTGGTCTTGTAGTTGTAAGCAGCGTCATGGGGCTCGCCGTCCAGGATGAGGAACTGGACATCAGGATGCTGATCCTGAGCGATGTAGACAGCCTCTTCGAAGAGGTAGCCGGGGCAGACAACAACCTTGGCACCCTTGGCGACGGCAGCGCCGATGGACTCAACGCGGGCATCGGTGGAGTCCTCGGTGGGACGATAGTAAGCGTAGGAGATGTCATTCTCCTCAGCGAACTTGACTACGCCTTCCCAGGAGCTCTGGTTGAAGGACTGGTCGTCGATGTTGCCGACATCAGTAACGAGGGCGATCTCGTAGGTGCCGGTGCCGCCGCAGCCCACGAACAGGGCGCACATCATAAGGACGGCGAGGACGAGAGAGAGTACTTTCTTCATGTTTGATCCTCCGTATTTTTGTTTTAGCGGCACAATATGATGTGGTCATATTGTTTCCCGCTTGTACACATTATATCAACACCTTCGCAAATATTCAACTAAAATCGGGTTAAAGCGTGTCAAATCCTCCATCAAATATTTATCACATTTTACCAGTTTAACCATAATTTGCCGCAGAATATATATCCTATGTCGACATAAATCACCCTGTCCGACTTTTTGCCTGCCCGTCATACACTTGGAGATTATTGTCTGTTGTTAGTGGCTCCGGTCGATGCTACAATTTCCGAGAGACACATAATAAGTCATGGAGGTACAGTCAGTATGTCAGGAAAAATCGGCCGGGCGGCGAGCTTTGTTATTATCGCCGCAATATACGCGGTGGCCGGCGCGGCGGGCATCGCCGTGTACCGTCATCTTCCCTATGCCCCGTGGCTCAGTCTTCTCCTCGCCGATATCGCGGCTACGGTGGTCACTTTTATTTTCAGCGTAATATTCCGCAACGCTTCGGTGTATGATCCCTACTGGAGCGTGCAGCCTGTAGTTATAGTGCTGGCCTTTGCTCTGGGAAACGCCATGGATCCCATCAAGCTGATGATGATCGCCGTGATATGCCTCTGGGGCATCCGCCTGACCGCCAACTGGGCCTACACCTTCCACGGCCTCGGCCATCAGGACTGGCGGTACACCATGCTCAGGCAGAACACCGGCATTTTCTATCCCATAATAAACTTTGTCGGTATACACATGGTGCCTACGCTGGTGGTATACGGCTGTGTGCTGCCCGCGGTTTACGTCATCACCGGCAGCGGAGAGGGAAACATCGCCGCCGTGCTCTGTCTGCTGGCAAGCACCATGGCCTTTACCATGCAGGGCACCGCCGATGTTCAGATGCATCGGTTCCGCAAGGCCGGCACCGGCGGATTTATCCGCACGGGCCTCTGGACCTACTCCCGACACCCCAATTACCTTGGCGAGATAATCATGTGGTGGGGCGTCGCACTGGCGGCGGTGGCTGTGCTGGGCTTCCGCTGGTATCTTGTGGCGGGCGCGGCGGCCAACACGCTGCTGTTCCTCTGCGTGAGCATTCCCCTCGCCGACGGCCGCCAGTCCAAAAAGCCCGGATTCGACGAATACAGACAGCAGACCCGGATGCTGCTTCCCATAAAAAAATAACCGGCGGCAGGAAGCCTCCGCCGCAGCACAATACTGCATGAACTGGAGAGAATCCCAATGAAAACAAGCTGGAAAGTCTTTATAAAAATAGGTATAACAGTCTTCGCGCTTTATCTGTGCATTCACTACTGGCCGGCGGTGGAGGGTCTTTTCGCCCTGATGGCCGCCACGGCGCAGCCGCTGATAATCGGATGCGTCATCGCCTACATCGTCAACATACTCATGAGCAGCTATGAGCGGCTGATCTTCTCCCGGGCAAAGAGAAAATTCTGGCTCCGCTGCAGCCGCCCGGTATCCATGCTGCTGGCCTTTATCACATTGATCGCGGCCATTACCCTGATCGTCTGTCTGATCGTGCCTCAGCTGACCGCCTGCGTGCAGGTCATCATCGCCGAGATCCCCGACGCGGCCAACGACCTTGTGGCATGGCTGAAGACCCTGAGCATCGTACCAGAGGATATCATTGCCTACATCTCCGGCATCGATTGGGCGTCTCAGGCTCAGTCCATAATTCAGGTGGTCACCTCCGGCTTCGGCAGTGTGCTGGATGTGGTGATAACCACCGTTTCCTCGGTATTCTCATGGACGGCCACCATTCTGGTCAGCGTCATCTTCTCCATCTATCTGCTGGGCAGCAAGGAGCGCATCGCCGGACAGTTCAGAAAGCTTGGCTCCCGGTATATCAAGCCGGACTGGCGCAAAAAGATCGCCCATGTTCTTTCCACCCTCAACGACTGCTTCCATCGCTTCATCGTCGGCCAGTGCACCGAGGCTCTTATCCTCGGCGTTCTCTGCACGATCGGTATGCTGATTTTCCGTTTCCCCTACGCCACCATGATCGGCGCGCTGATCGGCTTCACCGCCCTCATCCCCGTGGCCGGAGCCTACATCGGCGGCGCGCTGGGCGCATTCATGATTCTGACCGAATCGCCCATGAAGGCCCTGCTTTTCATCATCTTCCTTGTGGTGCTCCAGCAGCTGGAGGGCAACCTTGTCTATCCCAGAGTGGTGGGAGCCTCCATCGGTCTGCCCGGCATCTGGGTGCTGGCCGCGGTCACCATCGGAGGCGGCATCGCCGGCATCACCGGAATGCTCCTGGGCGTTCCCATCGCCGCTGCGGCCTATCGCCTGCTGCGTGAGGATGTAAGCCGCCGGCCTGCTAGAACCGCATAATCTCCCAAATATTTTCAAAGCCGCACCGCGCTCGCGTTTGAGCCCGGTGCGGCTTCTTCTTTTCAGCTTGCCACCGTGAGCCGCTCAAGAGAGCTGCCCTCGGCGTATTTGCGGGCGTATACCCGAATGCACTTGGAGTAGCGGTCGAAGGTGGCCTTGGCCTTTTCTTCGTCACCGTATACCTTCCAGTAGCCGGTATGCTTTTCCTCCCGGGCGCCGTTTTCGATGAATCCACGCACATCTTCCGGCGGATATCCGAGAAAAAGGCCGATCTCATGTGGAAATTCCCCGTGCTCTCCGAGGCGGCTCATCAGCCGGGAGATGCACAACTCGGGAATGTCCTCCGAATAGCCGTGAGCACGCAGCAGAGCCATCGCCTCGGCCCGGGCGAGGTCGGCTCTGAGCCGGGCGGGACGGTAAACATAGATCATAGCGTAGCCGTTGCGGATACGCAGCGGGAGTATGCGCAGACCCTTGGCGGTAAGCCGCCGATTGAGCCTGCGGATGTCCTGCCGGAGCCGCTCGGGCGATTCCACAGCACAGCGGAATATATTGCCGGTTTTGAGCCCGGCAAGGGTGGGCGAGCAATGGCGGACGAGCATTTCTTCAGACACGACACGCACCTCCTTTGGTTGTTTTTCGTTCGGTTAGTAAGTGCTAACTCGCAGGACATTTTATAGCGCGGACTATTCCGCGCTCGAGGTTAGCAGTTGCTAACTTACGGTTATATTATAGCCTGAGATTGCCTTGATGTCAACCTTTTTCTGGCAGAGTACGCAAAAAGGCCGCCATGACGGCGGCCTTTCCCCAGCACCGGATCCTTACCCCACCCGGTACTGTTCCTTATTATACTGCAGAGTATAGAGCTTGTAATATCTGCCACGGGCGGCCAGCAGCTCCTGATGGCTGCCCTGCTCCATTATCTCTCCGTGGGAAAGGAGGATGATGTTGTCGGCGTGCTGGATGGTGGAAAGACGGTGGGCGACGATGAGCATGGTGCCCACATTCATCATCTTCTCCAGCGAATCCTGAATGAGCAGCTCGGTCTCTGTGTCGATGTTGGCGGTGGCCTCGTCAAGGATCATCACCGAGGGCTTGTGGATTATGGTTCTGGCAAAGGACAGCAGCTGGCGCTGACCGGCGGAGAAGTTGTTGCCTCTCTCCCGGACGGCCTCGTCAAGACCGTTTTCCAGTCTGGTGATGAAGAAATCGGCGTTGACATAGCGGCAGGCGTCCCAGATCTCCTCGTCGGTCAGCCCCTCCTGACGGAGGATGATGTTGCTGCGAATGGTTCCGGAGAAGAGGAAAACATCCTGCAGCATCTGGCCGAAGTGTTTTCTCAGGCAGGATATCTTTATGCGGCGGATGTCGATGCCGTCGATGAGTATCTGGCCCTTCTGGATGTCGTAATTGCGGCAGATGAGCGAGAGTATGGTGGTCTTGCCCGAGCCGGTGGAGCCCACAAAGGCCACGGTCTGACCGGCGTTCACCTTGAAGGAGACGCCCTTCAGCACCCACTCGTCGGGGACATAGGAGAACCAGACATCCCGGAATTCTATGTCGCCCTTTATCTCATCCAGCTCGATGGCATCTTCGTCGTCCACGACGGCGGGCTTGATATCCAGTACGGTGAATATCTTTTCCGCCGAGGCGAAGGCCGACTGCATCCAGTTGAACTGCTCGGCCAGATTCTGGATGGGGTTGAAGAATTTGGAGATGTACATATAGAAGGTGACAACGGTGCCGCTGGTCAGGGTCTGGCCAAGGAAGCTGGTGTTGTCGATATATCCCTTGCCGCCCAGATAGAGCAGGCAGAGCACCGAGCAGATATAGAGCATATAGACCACGGGGCGGAAGATGCCGAAAACGAAGATCTGCTTGCGCTTGGCTGTTCCCAGCTCGTCGTTCCGGGCGCTGAAATCCCGCATCTTCTTATCCTCGCAGTTGAATATCTGGGTGATCTTGATGCCGGAAAGATTCTCCGAAAGGAAGGTGTTGATGTCGGTGGTGCCGTCCTTTACCCGGCGATAGGCTCTGCGGGAGAATTTTCTGAAGATGACGGTGAAGAGAATGATAAAGGGCACAAAGCACAGCACCATCAGCGTAAGCTGGTAGTTGAGGCACAGCATGGCCACCATGACTCCCAGCACGATAAAGCAGTTCTTTACCAGATTGACTATGATGTTGGTGAACATCATGGAGATGGCGTTGGTGTCGTTGGTGACGCGGGTGACCAGCTTGCCCACGGGAATGGCGTTGAGCTGCTCGTGGGAAAGGCTCTCAATGTGCACAAAGAGCTCCTCACGCATGGCGGTGAGTATCTTCTGGCCGGTCTTCTGGAGGACGATGGCCTGAATGTAGGTGCACACAAGGGAAACGATCAGGATTCCCGCGTACACCGCCACCATCATAAACAGATATTTAAGCTGGAATTCCTCCTTTATCATCTCCTCGATGCGGCCGACGATGATGGGCGAAACGATATCGTAGGAAATGCAGAAGAGCATGGTCAGGCCTACAAGGGCAAACTCTTTGCCGTAGGGCTTTGCGTATCGGAGGAGGCGGCGGATAAGCTCGCTGTCCTTCATGTTGCGGTCAAAGCCGATGGCTTCCTTTTTATTTTTCATGGCGGCGTAGGCGATAACAAACATCAGCGCGAAGGCGCCCACCACAGCGCCCACCGCAAGCAGGGGATAATACTCACGCATTGTTATACTCCGCCCCCTCTTCCTCAAGCTTCTGCAGGTCTACCATACGGCGGTAGTCCGGGCAGGTTTCGTACAGCTGACCGTGAGAGCCGATGGCTTCCACGCGGCCTTCGTCGATGTAGATTATCTTGTCCAGCTTTTCCACGGTGGAAACGCGGTGGGCAATGAGGATGGTGGTGCGTCCCTCCCGGTTGGCGCGCAGGTTGTTCAGAATGACCTCCTCGGTGCGGGTGTCCACAGCGGAGACCGAGTCGTCCAGAATGAGGATGGGCGCGTCCTTCATCAGCGCCCGGGCGATGGATATGCGCTGCTTCTGGCCGCCGGAAACGGTGACGCCTCTCTCGCCCATCACCGTTTTGTACTGCTCGGTGAACTGGGTGATGTTGTCGTGGACATCGGCCAGCTTCGCGGCGGATTCCACAGCCTCGGAGTCCACCTCGTCGTAGGCAAAGGCGATGTTGTTTTCGATGGTGTCGCTGAAAAGGAAATTGTCCTGGGGCACGTAGGCGGCCGCCGACCGCACCGAGCGGATGGAAAGGCCGTTGACATCCTGACCGTCCACAAAAACCGTGCCGTCGGGGACATTGTAGGTGCGCAGGATAAGATCGACTATGGTGGTCTTTCCCGAACCGGTCTTGCCCACGATGCCCACGCTTTCGCCGGCGTTTATGGTAAAGGACACATCGCTCAGGGCGTCGTAGTCGGCGTCGGGATAGCGGAAGGTGAGGCCTCGGAATTCGATAGCTCCCCGGGGATCTTCCAGCTCCTTCACTCCCTCCCGGTCAAGCACATCCTGCTTTGTATCCAGCAGCTCGCTGATGCGCTTGAGGGAGGCGTTTCCACGGGAGGTCATGTCGATGAGCTGGGAAACGGCCATTATGGGCCAGACGATGGAGGTGAAATAGCCGATGAACTCCACCAGCTCGCCGGCGTTAAAGCTGCCCTTGTACACAAGGTAGCCGCCGTAGCCCAGAATGATGCAGATTACCGACTCGGCAAACAGAGCCACCGAGATATTGAGCAGAGTGGAAATGCGGGTGTAATCCACATTGGCCTTTTCGTTCTGCTTGTTGAGCTTGCGGAAGGCCATCAGCTCAAGGGTCTCCTTGACAAAGGCCTTGACGACGGCGATACCGGAAAAGCTCTCCTGAGAATAATCGGAAAGGTCGGAGAAGGCCTGCTGGCGGACTTCCCATTTCTTCATCATGTATTTGCCCACGATGGTGCCCACCACCAGCAGCAGAGCCATGGGAATGAGGGAAAAGCAGGTCAGCAGCCAGTTCATGCGCCACATTTTGACAATGGCCATGGCGCCGAGGATGAGCGCGTCAAAGAGCATGAGTATGCCCGAGCCGAAGCAGTCCTGCACCGTTTCAAGGTCGTTGGTGAACAGAGACATGAGGTTGCCCACCTTGTTGACCTGATAGTACTGGCGGGAAAGGTCCTTGCAGTGGTCAAACATACGGCTGCGGATGTCGGTCTCCACCCGTATGGCCGAGCCAAAGAAGCAGATCCGCCAGAGGAACCGCCCCACCACCATGACAAAGATGATGATTATCATGGGCAGGCAGATGTGATCCAGCAGGAAGTCCATGTCGAACTCCATCAGCTGGCCCTTCAGCTCCACCTCGCCGTTGTTCATGCCGTTGACGACCATTCTGTACAGCTCCGGCATTTCCAGCTGGAAGAAGTCCACCAGCACCAGAGCCAGCACGCCCAGCAGAAGCGTGGGAGCGTAGCGTAGGTAGTACCGGTTTATGTGCTTGCCGAAAATCAATCGTAATTCTCCTTTCAGTATGTTTATTTTTCACTTTCATCTGATTTAGCCAAATTTACATTATATCAAAGCTGCTGCTCCTTGTCAAAAGCAGATATCCCACACGCGCGCAGATCCCCTTGCCGGTCGGAAACTGGCAAGGGGATCCGTTTGCAGTCTATTGAATTATGGCTTGGAGGCTCAGTCCTCGTCGCTGTCGGTCTTCTTGAACACCCAGGATCTCTGCAGGCTGTAGTTGATGAAAACGAAGATCAGATCGATAACCGGCTTGACGATGGCCTTGGGCAGCGGGGTGAGGCTGGTTATCAGCCACACCAGCAGACCGGATACAGCGGCGGCCATTACGACCAGCGCCGCGTACTTGAGCAGGAAGCTGGCACTCTTTTCCGTCTGGCGGAAGGCATAGCGCTTGTTGAGGACGTAGTTGAGCAGGGACGAGAACACTCTTGCCACGCCCACAGCGGTGTAGGTCCAGATAAGGCTGGAGCTTTCCAGCACGCCGCCGAGGATCAGAGGCAGCAGCACAAGGTCGAGCAGGTTGAACAGTCCCTGATCCACGATAAACGAGACTATGCCCGAAAGGATATACTTGAACAGGTCGCCGAGAATGACCTTGTATATCTTGAAGGAGTCGCGGATGACATGGAAGTGGGAGCTGCTGTTGTCGTCTATGTACACGGTCTGGATGGGCTCTTCAACCATCTTGACGCCCTTGCGGGAGCATTCGATGAGCATATTCATCTCGTATTCATAGCGCTCGCCGCGCAGCTCGGCAAACATGGGAATGAGCTTGTTTGGTATGCCGCGCAGGCCGGTCTGGGTGTCTCTCAGGTAGCGGCCGTGAGCCAGCTTGAAGATGACCGAGGTCATGCGGTTGCCGAAGCGGCTGCGGGCGGGAATGTCCTCGGCGCCGAAATCACGGGAGCCGAGAATGAGGGCGTCGTTCATGCCGGACATGATGTTGGCGATGTTCACGGCATCCTCAAGGGTATGCTGGCCGTCGGCGTCGGCGGTTATGATGCCGTCGTAGCCGGGCATATAGTCGAGGTAGTGCTTCATGGCCGTCTTGAGAGCGCAGCCCTTGCCACGGTTGACCACATGGCGCAGCACGATGCAGTTTGCCACCTCGCCGGCCCGCTCAAAGAAGGTGTCGTACTCCTCCGAGCTGCCGTCGTTTATGACAATGATCTTGGCAAAGCCCGTTTCCGAAAGGGCCTTGACATAGTCCACCATCCGCTCGTCAGGATTCAGAGCGGGAATAACAACCACGGAATTAATCATTGATTTTCTCCTATTTTCACTTGCGCTGAGGCTCACTGCTGTTCGGCCTGAGCGCTTTCCTCTGTTTCTTCTTTTGTCTCCGGTTCTTCTGCTTCTTCCTCTGCCGGCTCGGCGGCTTCTGCCACACGGCCGCACTCGCCGCATTCGGTACACACGGCGCAGCAGGCCTGAGCGTTGTCGCCCTCTTCCACAAACTCCATAGGCTCGGCGACAGCAAGAGGTCTCTTGTACTTGGAGCGAAGGACAGGGCTGAGCACTCCGGATATCATCAGCACGCCAAGAGGTATGAGGGTCAGGCTGATCCACTGGGAGGTGGACACGCCGCCGAAGATGCCGCGGATATCGTCGGCACGCAGATATTCGTTTAGGAAGCGGAACACGCCGTATACGATGAAATAAAGGCCGACGATCATTCCCGGGCGGCGCTCCTTGCGGGCAAAGACCTGCATGACCGGGAAGAGGATCAGGATAAGGAAGGCGGCCTCAAAGAGCTGCACCGGATAGCGGGCAACGCCGTCGTTGGGCGCGCCGATGGCGTTGGTGTACACCACAGCCAGACCGCGCAGCCACTCAGGGTCGCTCTCCAGCGCGGCGCGGCCGTAGCAGCAGCCGGCGCAGAAGCAGCCCACACGGCCAAAGCCGTGAGCCAGCGGCAGGAAGGGAATCATAAGGTCGGCGTGCTTCCAGAAGTCCAGACGGAACAGACGGGTATACAGCCAGCCGCCGAACACACCACCGATCAGTCCGCCGTAGAACACGATGCCGGCGGTGATTATCTCGTTCATCAGCCAGTTGAGGTTGAAGCCGTGATTGGCGATATGGGTAATATAGGCCGGGATCTCGGTGATGATAAACAGCAGCTTGGCGCCGCCCATGGCGAACACAAAGCAGAATATGGAGGCCAGCAGCACATCCATGGGGTCATAGCCGCGCTTTTTTCCTCTGAGGCAGGCAAAAAGCACCGCAAAGAAGCCGCCGGTGACCATCATAAGGCCGTACATCGGGATCTGCGCGCCAAATACATTCAGAAACGGAAGCATAGTTTTTTTCTCCTGAATCATCATAATTTTTGAAATTCTCAGATGGTTTAGTATACTCCATTCCACCGCCGATGTCAACATTTCAGCCGGTCGGTCCCGTGGTATTGTAACCCCTTGTAACCATCCCGCGTACCTTCGCAGATTCCTCTCCCCAAGCCTTGAAGTTTTCGGCGGGGCGGGTTATAATAGCTTGAATCAATGAAACCGAGGTACTGTCTATTATGTCCGATCTGATTTCCAGATACTCAGCGGTCAAAGGCCGCATACTCAACGCCGAGTTCGCCCGCATGAACGACCGCCAGCGTCAGGCCGTTTTCGCCACCGAGGGAGCGGTTCTCATTCTGGCCGGTGCCGGCAGCGGCAAGACCACCGTGCTCATCAACCGCGCCGCCAACCTGCTGCGCTACGGAAAGGCCGCCCAGAGCGACCGCACACCCGCCGGGCTGACCGAGAGCGATGTGCTTTTTCTGGAGGATTACTCCTCCTCCGCCGACCACACCGAGGAGGAGCGCAGCCGCACCGCGCGGCTCATAGCCGTTGACGCTCCCCTTCCCTGGCAGCTCATGGCCATCACATTCACCAACAAGGCCGCCGGTGAGCTCAAGCAGCGTCTGTGCGATATGCTGGGCGACGCGGGCAACGAGGTCTGGGCCATGACCTTCCACTCCTCCTGCTCCCGCATTCTGCGCCGCTACGCCGACCGGCTGGGCTACACCAACGCCTTTGCCATATACGACACCGACGATCAGAAGCGGGTCATCAAGGCCGTGATGAACGAGCTGGGTATCGACGACAAGGCCGTCCAGCCCAAGTGGGTCATAAACGAGATCAGCCGCGCAAAAGATGCCCTCGAGGACTGGGAGGCTTACGCCGACCGGGTGGGCACTGTGGATTTCCGTGCCTCTGCCGCCGCAAAGGTCTACCGGTCATATCAGAAAAAGCTGGCCGATTCCAACGCCATGGACTTTGACGACCTGCTGTTCAACACGGTTCGTCTTTTCGAGGAGAACGAGGATGTGCTGGAATACTACCAGCGCCGCTTCCGCTACATAATGGTGGACGAATATCAGGACACCAACCACGCTCAGTACCGGCTCATAAAGCTGCTGGCCTCCGGCCACGGCAATCTGTGCGTCGTGGGCGACGACGACCAGAGTATATACAAATTCCGCGGAGCCACCATCGAGAATATTCTCGGCTTCGAGAAGGATTACCGCAGCGCCCGGGTCATCCGCCTTGAGCAGAATTACCGCTCCACCCAGACCATTCTGGACGCGGCCAACTCGGTCATCAAAAACAACAAGGGCCGCCACTCCAAGGAGCTGTGGACCGAGAACGGCAAAGGTGATAAGGTAACCGTCTTTACAGCCGCCGACGAGCGTGCCGAGGCAAAATTCATCGCCGAGACGGTCACCTCCCACGCCGCGGCCGGCGGAAAATACTCCGACTGCGCCGTGCTGTACCGCGCCAGCTCCCTTTCCAGCGCCATTGAAAACCACCTCATGCGCGCCGGTATTCCCTACAAGGTGCTGGCCGGACGCAAGTTCTACGACCGCAAGGAGATCCGGGATGCTCTGGCCTACCTGAATGTCATCAACAATCCCGCCGACGAGGTGCGTCTGACCCGCATCGTAAACGAGCCCAAGCGGGGCATTGGCGAGCGCACCATCGAGCAGGCCTCTCAGATCGCCGCCGGTCTGGGCATCTCCCTCTTCGAGGTGCTGAACAGCGCCGAAAATTACGCCGCTCTCAGCCGCGCGGCAAAGAACCTCAAGCCCTTCTGCGCCATGATCCGTGAATTTGCCGACATGGCCTATGATCCCGAGGTGCGTCTGGGCGATCTGCTCAACGACGTGCTCGACCGCTCGGGCTACATCACCGCGCTGAAGGCCTCGGACGACAACGCTGAGGAGCGCATCGAAAACCTGCGCGAGCTTGCCTCCACCCTTACCCGCTATCAGGAAGAGCAGGGCGAGGAGGCCACCCTGGGCGGATATCTGGAGGATGTGGCTCTCATCACCGACATCGACGCCTACGACCAGTCCACCGATTGTGTTTCCCTCATGACCCTCCACGCCGCCAAGGGACTGGAGTTCCCGGTGGTGTTCATTCCCGGCGCCGAGGACGGCATCTTCCCCAACATGACCAGCATGATGGATCCGGCCGAGCTGGAAGAGGATCGCCGTCTTGCCTACGTCGGCATCACCCGCGCCAAAAAGAAGCTCTACTTTACACACGCCCGTATGCGTATGCTGTACGGCCGCACTCAGGCAAATCCTCTCTCCCGATATGTGGGCGAGATAGATCCTTCCCTCATCGACGCTCAGGGCGGTGAGCAGGCTCAGCCCCTCCAGTCCTCCGACCGGGGCGGATACTCCGGCTCCTATCAGCGTCCCGGAGCCTCCGGCGCTCACTCTTTCGGCGCAGGCGCATCCGCGGCCCCCGCAAAGGCAGGCAGCTTTACAGGAGGCGGGCAGAAAACCGGCGCCTCCTTCAAGCCGGGAGACCGTGTCAAGCACCGCGTATTCGGCGAAGGCGATGTGCTCTCCGCCAGCGCCATGGGCGGCGACACCCTGCTGGAGATCAACTTCGACCGAGTGGGCAGCAAAAAGCTGATGGCTAATTTCGCGGGGCTGAAGAAGATATAGGGGGACAGAGGTTGCTTCCATCCCACCCCGGTTGACCAAAAATCCGCGCTTCGCTGACCAGTGTAGAAGATAACGGATACGGGACGGAAAAGGGACGGAATTGCATAGAAAAATCAATAAAGAATCAACGCTAATTCCAAATAAAAAAGTTACTTCAAAAATCCGAGCGGAAGGCCATGCTTTCTGCCGACGCGAAGGATTTTTGTTAGTAACGCTATTTGGAATTAGTGTAATAAGCGCTCTGATTGGCATAGGCCTTTCAGAGCGCTTTTGCATTATCTGGATATGATAAGAAACGGCATAGCCATGTGAATATCAACTCGTCGCAAATCCTCCCCAAGCCTCTCACCACCTTCCCCTCCAATCCCTCTCTGATTAGTCTCCGATTTGGTTCGGTTATCATCGGATATCACGGTGAATGGGACGGGATGAGACGGAAATTGCTGGACATTTGAGCCGGAATTTTGGTCAGACTGGGGTGGAAAGGAACATAGTAATTTCAATTAACTTGAGGTTTTTCGAAAAACCTCCGAAGAATTACGCCAAACCCCTGTAATTATCTCACAAAATCAGTCTGCTATTTATGTGATGTTCCCACAAATGTCTTTTG
>JAZSQO010000169.1:0-44532 GCA_045538015.1 Acutalibacteraceae bacterium
CACGATCTTGCTTGCATCTTTTTCGTCATACTTCACAAAAATGCTCGTCAATACATAGAGTATTGACTCCGCTTTTTGCATCGTCTGGCGAAAAATCTGACTGCGCAATATCGTACTTAGAATTATGCGGTATTGCCTAAAGTATGTTTTTTTCTTATTATACACTATTTGCCGCTCCGATTTAAGTGAAATCGAGAGTTGAATTATTAAATTTATTTGAATAAAATCGTCCTCAGGCGGCAGCTTTGTGGCTGTTGGTTGTGCCGGCGGATGTGCTGTGGTATAAGGTGATTCAAATATATCCTGATTGATCAAGAATATATCAGATGTGAAGAAGGAGTGCCGTTCGTGAAGAAATATGCCGCTTTGATGCTTTTGTTGTTTGCCTCCTCTTCCACACCATCCCGAGCGGCTGTATACCGTCGATCATAACCCTTGACAAACGCTCTCTACAAGTGTAGAATATAATCATACTACAAATGTAGAGGAGTTGATTTCATGGCCGATCCCATACGCAAACTGCCCGACACCGAGCTTGAGGTCATGCAGGCTATATGGCAGTGCGCGCCGCCGGTTGCCCGCGTAGACATTGAAGAAATACTCAAAGACACTCATCCGATGGCAATGACCACTCTGCTCACTCTGCTCACCCGCCTTGGGGAAAAGGGCTTTATCAGAATCGAGAAAACCGGGCGCAGCTCGAGTTATTATCCTCTGGTTACACGGCAGGACTACCTTGCGTCCCAGAGCAGCAGATTTATCAACAAGCTGTGCGGTGGTGACCTTTCCGCCTTTGCCAATGCCCTGTGCGACAGCGGATTAAGTGAAGAGGAGATCGCCCAGCTGCGTGATCTTCTGGAAAGGAGAGCGCTATGACAATGTATTTTCTAATCAAGCTTGCTTTTTCCCTGCTCATCGGAGGACTGTTATCCTGGACGATGGTTTCAAAGCTGGGCATTGAAACAGCGGAAGGCCGCATTGGTCAGAGGTACGCACCGTATATGTCGGCGGTTATGCTGCCGAGCGTGCTGCTCTTTCTCTTTTTGATCGATCCGTTTATACACGGTGTGAAGGCAACGGTTCAGACCGCGCTGTCGGTCGCCTTTTCCATGTTTCTGCACATGAGCGTTTATTATCTTATCCTTGCTCTGCTTATGCCGATTCTTCGCAGATATATCAGCTCAAGAGCGTGTGCGGTGCTGTGGCTGGTTCCAAATTTCCTCTATATCACCCAATACAACGCAATGGAGCAGCCCGCGCCGAAATTCGTGATTCCCATTTTCCACAAGGCGCTGTGGGCGATTTTCGCCCTTTGGGGCGCAGGTTTTTTCGCGGTTGTCATCTGGAAAATCGTCGAGCATCTTGTTTTTCGGAAAAAGATACTTAAAAATGCTGTGGAGGTTTCCGACGAGCGGATTCTCGGAATATGGAACCGGGAACTGGACGATGCCTATGAAAAGAAGCCAAAGTACAGAATCGTCGTGTCTCCGGAAATATCCACTCCGCTATCTGTGGGCTTTTTCAGGCGCTCAACAAGGGTTGTTCTTCCGAAGAGGGAGTACAGCGACAGCGAGCTTTCGCTGATATTCCGCCATGAGATAGTGCACCTGAGCCGTGATGACAGCCTCAACAAATTCTTTCTGGTGCTCTGCAAAGCGCTGTGCTGGTTCAATCCGCTGGTGTGGATGGCCATGAAGAAGAGTGCCGAGGATATCGAGCTGAGCTGCGACGAAACAGTTTTGCTCAAGGCGGACGGAAGCGCAAGATTTGAATACGCCGGCCTGCTGCTGAAAAACGCCGGCAGCACAAAAGGCTTCACCACCTGCCTTTCGGCATCGGCGAATTCTCTGCGTTACCGGCTCAAGGCTGTGACCGAGCCTCGCAGGAAACGTACGGGCGCGGTGATAGTCGGCCTGACCATATTTGCGCTGATTATGAGCTACGGCTATGTCGCTCTTGGATACGGCGGCACCACCGGCGCGGATGTGATTTATAAATCCGGCAGTGCGGAGGATTACAGCCTGAAGTATGTCCGTATAGCCGACGAAAAGTATGACACCGAATATTACTGCACCGACGAAGCCGCACTCCACGATTATCTTTCGCAGCTGGAAATGGTGCTTGTGTCTGGAAACTACTCCTTCCCGGGCGATGGACCGGAATATTATCTTTCCATATCGACACCCGACGGCACAGTGGTGGCCAGAGCGTCTGATAGTTACATTCTGCTTGATCCTCGCTATAACAAGCCCGGCGAAAATGAAGGGTTATATTACCTGCCGGATGGACTGGATTGGGAGCTCTTTGAGAGGCTGATTACCGCAGAGCCTATATTTGAATGAACCGAACCGGAACACAATAAAGAACAACAGCCGCAGATTGCTCGTCTGCGGCTGTTGTCAGTTGTCAGCTCAGAAAAAATAAGCGATAGGGAGCAGCACAGCCAGACCGATCACATTGGCCAGCGTGAACACGGCGATGAACCGGCCGACCTTGGACTCCGGGCTGCGCATATAGAGCTTGAGGGTGATAAGGCTGGCCAGCGAGGCGATGGGAGTGCCCAGACCGCCGATATTCACTCCCTCCAGCAAAGGCTTCCACTGGTCGGTAAACTCGGAAAGCAGCACAGCCGCCGGCACGTTGCTTATCACCTGACTGGCCGCGGCGGCGGTCAGCAGAGTGCTGCGCTCCAGCAGGCTCTGGAGAAAATCCTTTACCGCATCGATCCGGCTCAGATTGCCTGAGACTATGAAGAAGCACACAAAGGTGGCCAGCAGGCCGAAATCAAGAGTGCCGATAAGCCGGCGATCCATAAGCAGCAGAGCCAGCATAACGACGGCGGTGGTGATGCCGTAGGGCACCACACGGAAAACCGTCAGCAGGCAGAGGATGAACAGCAGGCCGTATATCGTCAGTTTTACCGGGCTGTTCAAAGCTTCTCTTTCGAGGGTCAGCGCCGGGAGCTTACCGGGCAGCACAGGCAAAGCGGCCGCCGCCAGACAAAGCAGGCTGATACCGGTCAGCGGGAGCATGACCGCAAAGAAATCGCCTGCCGAAAGGCCGTATGTAGAGTAAAGATAAAGGTTCTGCGGGTTGCCCACGGGCGTGGCCATACTGCCGAGGTTGGCGGCGATGGTCTGCAGCACAAGAATGGGTATCGCGCTGCTTGCGCAGCCTATCTGGGTGAGCAGCGGCAGTGTGAAAGGCACAAACACCAGCAGCGCCACGTCGTTGGTCACCAGCATGGAGCAGAAGAAGGGGAGAAGCACCAGCATCACGCTCAGCAGCCGCCCGCTGTCGCCTCGCCTCAGAAGCTGATAGGTCAGCCAGCGGAAAGCGCCGCAGGCCTGAAAACCGGCCACCACAGCCATAAGACTGAGCAGCAGACATAGTACCCTGAGGTCGATGTAGCCCAGATATGCGCTGTCGGGCGGAACAAGGATCATGGTAGCGGCGGCGCAGACGGCGGTGATGCACAGCACGCTCTCTTTTTTCAGAAAATTACCGATACGGCCAAGCAATTGCAATCCCTCCGGATAAAATCAGATCAGAGGATAGAATATCACAACGCAGCGGTCTTTGCAACAGAAAATGTCGCTTTCGGGAGAAAGAACAGCCAACAAAAAAGCCCGCGCCGAAAGACGCGGGCCGGATGATATGGCGTTTGTAACTCTACAGCGAAATGCTGTCGATGAGCTTCAGCTCCTCGGCGGTGAAGGTGGTGTTCCGGAGTGCGCCGATGTTGTCAAGGATCTGTTCGGTCTTGGAGGCGCCGATGAGCACGCTGGTAACGGCGTCGCTGTGCAGTATCCAGCTCAGGGCCATCTCGGCGAGGGTCTGCCCGCGCTGGGAGGCAAGGTCGTTGAGCTTGCGGATCTGGTCAAGGCGCTGCTCGGTCAGCGCGCCCTCGTTGAGGAAGCGGCCGTCGGTCTTTATGCGGCTGTCGGAGGGAATGCCGTTGAGGTAGCGATCGGTGAGCATACCCTGAGCCAGCGGACTGAAGCAGATAATGCCCTTGCCCAGTCTGGCGGAGGTCTCCTTGAGGCCGTTGTTTTCGATGGTGCGGTCAAAGATGGAATACCGGTTCTGGTTGATAATAAAGGGGCAGCGCAGGTCGGAGAGTATGGCGACGGCTTTTTCCAGTGTCGCGCCGTCGTAGTTGGAAAGTCCGGCGTACAGCGCCTTGCCGCTGCTCACAGCCTGAGCCAGCGCGCCCATGGTCTCCTCAAGAGGAGTGCTGGGATCCATGCGGTGGTGGTAGAAGATGTCCACATACTCAAGGCCCATGCGCTTCAGGCTCTGGTCGAGGCTGGCCAGCAGGTATTTCCGGCTGCCCCAGTCGCCGTAGGGGCCGTCCCACATGGTGTAGCCGGCCTTGGTGCTGATTATCAGCTCGTCGCGGTAGGGGAGAAGATCCTCCCTGAGGATGCGTCCGAAATTCTTTTCGGCGCTTCCCGGAGCGGGGCCGTAGTTGTTGGCCAGATCAAAGTGGGTAATGCCGTTGTCAAAGGCTGTAAAGCAAAGCTGCTTCATATTCTCGAAATTGGCCGTGTCGCCAAAATTGTGCCACAGGCCAAGAGAGACGGCGGGAAGCAAGAGTCCGCTGTTTCCGCAGCGGTTGTAGGTCATTTCGCTGTAACGTTTTTCTGACGCTCTGTACAAAGCAGACACTCCTTTCGGATGGAACAGCGCCTTCGCCGGAGAGAAACCGACGAAGGCGCTTTGACTATTCTTTTTTCTGCCAGCCGGCGTACAGTGTCATGTCTTCCTGAATTTTGTCATTTTCCAGGTCCCATAATTCAAAGCAGGCATGATCCTTGTACCATCCGGTGAAAACATAGCCCTCGCGGGTAGGATCCTCTGGCTCCTCCAGCAGCTCGCCGTACATCTGATTGTGAGCGGGCACATCGGTGCCGCCCTTTGAATCGAATGTAATGGTGAAGCCGGGATTCTGCAGGTCGATGGCCATGACGATTATTATAACCGCGATGCACACGACTATTATAATGTCCAGAGCCTTTACGGGGATCTTTACGTGCTTGTAAAGTCCACGGAACTCCCGCTGCCTGGGCTGTTCGGGTTCGGAGGTCGGGGTGACCTCCTCGTTTTCGTTGGGTTCGACAGGTCTGTTTTCCATATTACTTCTTCACCAGATACTTACGCATATCAAGCGCGCAGGCGCAGAGGATGATAGCGCCCTTGATGATGTACAGACTGGAGGAGTCAACGCCCAGCATGGTCAGGGCGACGAAGATGATACGGAGCACGAACACGCCCAGCACGATGCCGCTGATCTTACCGGTACCGCCGACGAAGGAAACGCCGCCGATAACGCAGGCCGCGATGGCATCGCATTCAGAGTTGAGGCCGGTGCCGATAGCGACAGAGCCGCTGCGGGCGCCCTCGATGAAGCCGGTGTAGCCGTACATGGCGCCGGCAAGGGTGTGAACGAGAACGGTGGTCTTGAAGACGTTGACGCCGGAAACTCTGGCGGCATCGGAGTTGGAACCGACAGCAAACATATTCTTGCCGAAGGTGGTCTTGTTCCAGATGAACCACATCAGAGCGGTGAGGATAACGGCGTAGAGAACATAGCGGGGAACGGCCACGTTGCCCAGACGGAACATCTCGCCGGTGACGAACTTCTTATACTCGTCGCTCAGGCCGGAGATGGGCTGGCTGTTGTTTCCGTTAAGGGAGAAGAACCACAGGATGATACCGTAGGTGATCAGCTGGGTGGAAAGGGTAACGATGAAGGGATGCAGGCTGAACTTGGCTACAAAGAAGCCGTTGACCAGACCGATGACAGCGCCGACGGCGATAACAGCCAGCAGAGTGACAAGGATCCAGCCGAAGGAGACCTTGGGCAGATTCTGGAACATCTTGTTGACGAAGTGGGTCTTCTGCAGGCAAACGCCGGCGATGGCGGCGGTCAGGCCGGAGATACGGCCCGCGGAAAGGTCGGTACCGGTCAGAACGATACATCCGGCGATACCAAGCGCCATGGGCATATAGGCGGCCACCTGAGTGATGAGGTTGGCAAAGGAACCGGGGGTGAGGAAATTGGGCTTTTCAAAAGCGGTGTAGACGATAAAGATCGCCATGAGGATGTACAGAGCGTTGTTGAGAATGCCGTCTATCCAATAGCGTCTTTTATCCTTTGCGTCCAACTGCTTGTAATCGGTAACGGAACTCTGAAGCTTTTTAATGGGATTGACCATTGTGTTTCTACCTCCTTAAACATACTTGGCAGCCAGGGTCATGATTTCTTCCTGAGTGGTGTTCTGGGCATCGACCTCTCCGGCGACACGGCCGCCGGACATGACGACTATGCGGTCGCACACGCCGAGCAGCTCGGGCATTTCGGAGGATACCATCAGAACGGTTTTGCCCTGGTTTGCCAGATCCTGAATCAGCTGATAGATCTCGTATTTCGCGCCTACGTCGATACCGCGGGTAGGCTCGTCCAGCAGCAGTACCTCGGGGTCGGTGAGCAGCCAGCGGCCGATGATGACCTTCTGCTGGTTACCGCCGGAAAGGCTGCGGATCTTGGTGTCCTGAGAGGGCGTTTTGGTACGAAGAATATCTATATAGCGCTGGGTGTCCTCGCGCTGGGATTTCTCGCTTAAGTAGAGGCCGTAGCGCAGGTGGCGCTTCAGGCTGGAGATAACCGTGTTGTCCTTGATGCTAAGCACGCCGAAAATACCGGTCGCCCGGCGCTCCTCG
This sequence comes from Acutalibacteraceae bacterium, assembly GCA_045538015.1. Lineage (GTDB taxonomy): Bacteria > Bacillota > Clostridia > Oscillospirales > Acutalibacteraceae > SIG598. The sequence continues at coordinate 6,727 of JAZSQO010000169.1, forward strand.
GTCAGGAGGGCAAAGCCGTTGGCGATGGATTCATGGGCGCTGCGGTTCAGACAGACCTTGTCGCCCAGGGTGATCTTTCCGGACTTGCGGGTGCGGATGCCGAAGATGCTTTCGAGGGTTTCCGTTCGGCCCGAGCTGTCCAGACCGGCAAGACCGACGATCTCGCCGCGCCGTGCCTCAAAGGAAACATCCTGCAGCTGGTTATAGGTTCCGGAGATACCCTCCACCTTCAGATAAACCTCGCCGGGGACATTGGTCTTGGGCGGGAACTGGTTGGTGAGCTCTCGGCCGACCATCAGCTTGATGATGTCCTTCATCTCCAGCTTTTCGGCGGGCTCGGTGGCGACCCACTGGCCGTCACGCATGACGGTGATGTAGTCGGGGATCCTCTTGATCTCGGCCATTTTGTGCGAGATATAAATGATGCCCACGCCCTTGTCGCGCAGCATATTGATTATCTCGAAGAGATGCTCGACCTCCTCCTCGGTGAGGGAAGAGGTAGGCTCGTCAAAGACGATGACCTTGGAGTTGTAGGAAACCGCCTTGGCGATCTCAACCATCTGTCGCTGGGAAACGGGCATGGTGCTCATGATCCGATGGGGATCAACATTGATATTGAGCTCGTCAAAAACAGCCTGAGTATCCTTGAGCATTTTTCTCTCGTCGACGACCAGACCGGCGATGGTGGGGTAGCGGCCCAGCCAGATGTTGTCCATAACGCTGCGCTTGAGCGCCTGGTTGAGCTCCTGATGCACCATGGCCACGCCGTTGTCCAGCGCCTCACGGCTGTTCTTGTAGTTGACTTCCTTTCCGTTAAGGAAAATTTTGCCGCTGTCCTTGGCATAAATGCCGAACAGGCATTTCATCAGTGTCGATTTGCCGGCGCCGTTTTCGCCCATCAGCGCGTGAACGGTTCCCGCCTTGACCTCGAGGGAAACATTGTCAAGAGCCTTGACACCGGGAAATGTTTTGGTTATGCCTTCCATTCGAAGCAGAACTTCCTGTTCCATTTGGCGACCCTCCTTTGCTAATTTTGCTAATTAAGAAATCAGTTTCTCTGATGAAAAAAGGCAGCTGCCGCCTTGGCGACAGCTGCCCGATAATTCAAGAATCAGCTATGCTTTTACTGATCTTATTGCTTATTCACCGGTGTAAGGAGCGTAAGCAACGAAGAGCTTGCCAGCGCAGTCAGAAGCGATGGAGAAGCGCTCGTCGGTCAGGGAAGCCAGAGCGTCAACAGGAGCAGTGCCGGCGGCAACAGCCTTGACGGTCTGAGCAACGGCAGCAGCCATACCCTCAGCGTCCTGCTTGACAGTACCGGCCATAGCGCCATCGGCGATCAGAGCCTTGGCATTGTCGGTAGCGTCAACACCGAATACGGGAACAACGTGACCATCAGCGGTGTTGTAGCCCTTCTCCTGCAGAGAAGCGACAACGCCTTCAGCCATACCGTCGTTGTTGCAGATGACCAGCTCGATCATGTTGCCGTTGCCCTCGTTGTAGGAGACGAAGTTGGTGTCCATGTACTCCTTGGCAGCGGTAGCGGACCAGGCGCCGCCCAGGTCGACCTGATAGCAGTCGGGATTGGAAGCGTCGAAGTAGACCAGAGCGGGCTTGCCGGCAGCGGTCAGAACAGCGTTGGCATCCTCAACACCAAACTGGGTGCGGTAGATAGCCTCAACGTTGGCTTCGTCGCCCTTCATCATGGCGTAGGAGATAACGCCGTCGCCGTTGATGTCAACAGCGTCATAGTTGGCAACCAGATAGTCGCCGATCATCTTGCCCTGCATGTGGCCGGCTTCGGGAGCATCGGTACCGATGAAGCAGGTGGTGGCGTGAGCGTCGATAACAGTGACATCAGCGCCGTCGGTGCCGATAGCACGGTTGAAGAAGATAACGGGAATGTCGCCCGCGGCAGCCAGGATCTCCTCAGCGGCGTCGGTGGAGCCGGAGGTGACGAGGTTGACGACGAGGAGAGTGGAACCGCCAGCGATAGCGGTCTTGACCTGGTCAAGCTGCTTGGCCTGGTCGTTGGCAGCGTACTGGTTGTCATAGTCGACGCCCAGCTTGTCCAGCTCAGCATTCAGAGCGGAACGGACGGAGCTGAGATAAACGTCGCTCTCGTCATACCAGAACACGGAGACCTTGGTGCCGCTGGCACCGCCGCAGGCTACGAGACCTACGAGCATGAGAACTGCCAGAAGAATTGCAACTGCTTTTTTCATGGGGAATATCCTCCTTTGTTTAGAGAGCACTGCGCTCTCTTGTTGTCTATAATTTACCATTAATCACTAATTTTGTAAAGTGTTTTTTAGTTTTCTGGTTACATTTACAATCGCGGTGAAAGGGTATAGTGCAATTTGAACAATTAGAAAAGTTTGTGAAAAAAGCCGGTCAACTCTTTGGTTTTAGTATTTCTTTCGGATAAGGCGCCTGCGCCTGCAAAGCTCTGCACCCATGTTCTGTTCATACTTTAACATTATATAAACAATGGGAAATTCTGTTGATTGCCAGTGATGATAGTACTATAATCAAACCGATGTGTTGGCCTTGTGAGGCCGAACAAAAAACAAGGAGGTCTTTTGAATTATGAAAAGGTTTATCGCGGTTATTCTCGCGGCTCTGACTGCCGTGCTTGTCCTTGCGGCCTGCGGGGAGGGCAGTGACCGGCAGGTGTATGTTGAATCGGTGGGCACCATCACCGGCGTCGGCTATGCCGGACTCAACAACCGCTATTCAGGCATAGTTGTTTCGGGAAGCACCAATCATGTATTCAAGGATAAGGATAAAAAGATACTGGAGCTGAATGTCTCCGTCGGAGACAAGGTCAGCGCCGGAGATGTTCTCTTTTCCTACGATATTCAGGCCGTTGAGCTGCTGGTGAAGAAGCTGGAGCTGGAATGCGAGCAGCTGGAAAGCAGCCTCGAGCTTCTGGAAAAGAACATAGCTGAATACGAAAAGAAGGTGGCCTCGGCCGCTGCGTCCAAGAAGCTTGAGTTTGAGGTGCAGCTCCAGACCTATCAGGTGGAAGAAAAGGAAAAGCGCATGGAGCTGACCGCCAAGCAGACCGAGCTGACCGAGGCTGAGAATATGCTCTCCAACGCTGAGGTTACCACCAAGGTCACCGGTGTTGTGCAGACCATCAACGAGGATTCCGCCGGCGAGACCGACGAGAACGGCGATGTCATTCCCTATATCACCATCATCGAGACCGGAGCCTACCGCATCAAGGGCACCGTCAGTGAGCTGGATATAAACAGCCTGCGTGAGGGCAGCGCTGTGGTCATTCGCTCCCGCGTGGACGACACCACATGGACAGGTACCGTGGAATACATCGAGTGGGACAACCCGGAGAAGAACGAGAACTTCTACTATCCGGAGCAGGAAAACGCCGCCAGCAAATATCCCTTCCATGTGGCGCTGGACAGCACCGAGGGTCTCATTCTCGGCCAGCACGTGTATGTCGAAATGGCCACCGAGGCCGACGCCGGAATGTGGCTGCCTGACTATTACGTCGTGGATGCCGACAGCGAGCCGTGGGTGTGGGCGGCCGGCAAGCGCGACAAGCTTGAAAAGCGCGATGTTGAGCTGGGCGAGTACAACGCCGATACTCTCTGCTACGAAATCCTTTCCGGCCTGAGCGCCGAGGACTACATCGCCTTCCCTGACGAGACTCTGGACGAGGGTATGGAGGTCATCTACAGCGACATGATGTCCGGGGAGGAAGCCGGAGATATATTCTACGATGACGCCGGCAGCTATGAGGGTGAAGATGTATTCATCGAGGAAGGCATGGAAGTGTTCGTTGAGGACGCGGAGGTGCTGGGATGATAATTGAACTCAAGGACATATGCAAGAGCTATTCCCGGGGCAAGGAGCCGGTCCCGGTGCTTTTCGACATCAACATGGCTGTGGAAAAGGGCGATTACATCGCCATAATGGGACCCTCCGGCTCGGGAAAGACGACGCTGATGAACATCATCGGCTTTCTGGATATCCCCACATCGGGCACCTACCGTCTGGACGGAACCGATTATTCCTCCGGAGGCGATGATGCCCTTGCCGATGTGCGCAACAAATATATAGGCTTTGTTTTTCAGAACTTCTATCTTCTGCCCAAGCTGGATGCCCTTGACAACGTGGCTCTGCCGCTGCTTTACGCCGATGTGCCCCTGAAGGAGCGCCGTGAGCGGGCAAAGCAGGCCCTTGAAAAGGTGGGACTGGGCGACCGCATTCATTTCTATCCCAACCAGCTTTCCGGCGGTCAGTGCCAGCGCGTGGCCATCGCCCGGGCCATCGTGGGCAATCCCTCCCTTCTTCTGGCGGACGAGCCTACAGGCGCTCTGGACACAGCCTCAGGCCGGCAGGTCATGGAGATCTTCCGCGACCTCAACCGCTCGGGCGTGTCGGTGGTCATAATCACCCACGAGCAGTCGGTGGCCGACTGCGCCAACCGCATCTACCGCATTCTTGACGGCCGTGTGGTTTCCGAGGAGAGAGGACTGGGCACCCTGCCCGACGAGCCCGCTGTACCCGACGAGCCGGCCTTTGCCGAGGAGCCTGACATTCCTGAACTGCCGGCCTCCGAGGAGGTACCGTCCGAAGCCGAGACCGATTCCCGCCAGTGGGAAGAGATAGAGGCCGAGGAAACAGAGGAGCAGTGGGAAGACACGGACGAAACACCGGAAGAGGAGGCTCATGGCAATGAATAAAAAAGGATTCAGAAGAGCGATATCGGTGCTGCTTGCCTTCTGTGCGGCAGCGGGAACTCTGTGCCTTTCCGGCTGCGGAGCGGAGGTCAACACCTACAGCGTGTCCGAGCTTGCCTATGTGGATTCATGGATCGGCTCCTCCGAAAGCTACGGAGAGGTCAGAACGGTCAATATGCAGAATGTCTATCCGTCGGAATTCATGGAGATCCTCGAGGTGAATGTGTCCGAGGGACAGAGGGTCAAAAAGGGCGATGTGCTGCTGACCTACGATACCTCCCTGACCGACATCGAGCTGGAGAAAAAGGAGCTGGAGGTGCTGGAGCTCAAGCTGGAGCTGGAGCAGGCCGAGCAGGAGCTCAGAACGGTCAATTCCTATAAGCCCATGGTCATAACCACCATCATCCCTCCGGCCTCCGAGGGGGGAGAGGGAACTCAGGTGAGCGGATGCGCCGGCCTCGGCGGCACCGGCACTCAGGAAGATCCCTACATCTTCGTCGTGGAAAACGGCAGGATCCCCTGCGGCAGCGGATTCATCGAAGGCGTGTGCCCTCCGGGAACGGACAAGGCATGGGTGGTTTTTCAGAAGCGGGCCCAGAATATGTCCAACGGCGTTATAACCGAATACTGGGGCATATGCTACACCAACACCGCTTCGGGCGCGGTCATGGAGTTTTTTGACGCCTTTGACTTCTGCCAGAACACTCCCACCGAGCCTTACGAGGAGATCGAATTCAACAGCGGTCTTACCGCCGGCGAGATAAGCCAGATGCGCGCCTCGGCCAAGGAGCGCATCAAGGAGGCCGACTTCAAATACCGCGTGGCCGACCTTGAATACCAGCAGATGAAGCTGGAAAAGGACGGCGGCCAGATCATCGCCGAGCTGGACGGCGAGGTGGTGATTCTCAACGATGAGGCCACCGCCGCGGAGACCGGCGAGCCCATTCTCCGCGTGTCGGAGAACGGCGGATACATCGTCCAAGGCACACTCAGCGAGCTGGAGCTGGATACGGTCAGCGTTGGCCAGACGGTCAAAATCACCTCATGGGAGCGCTATGAGGAATACGAAGCCCAGATCGACTCCATTTCCACCATGCCCGCCGAGCAGAGCGGCTGGTCCAACGGCAACAGCAACGTTTCCTACTATCCTTTTACCGTGTACATCGACGAGAGCGCCAACCTTATGGAGAATGAGTTTGTCTCCGTCACCTACAGCTCAAAGGGCTATGAGGACGACGGCTTCTATCTCGAAAAGGCCTTTATCCTGAACGAAAACGGCTTCAGCTATGTCTTTGTTCAGGACGAAAACGGCAAGCTGGAGAAGCGCAGGATAGAGACCGGCGAAAACCTCTGGGGATCCTACCTCAGGATCGTCAGCGGCCTTACGACGGACGACCGCATCGCGTTCCCCTATGACAAGAACGCCAAAGAGGGCGCCTCTGCCGTTGAGGCCGAGCTGAGCGAGCTTTACGCTTATTAAAGGGAGGTGTCGTAATGTTTGAGAATCTTCGTTTTGCCTTTGACAGCGTAAAAGGACACAAGCTTCGTTCTCTGCTGACCATGCTGGGCATCATCATCGGCATCGCGTCCATAATCACCATCGTTTCCACCATCAAGGGAACCAACGAGCAGATCAAGCGCAACCTTATCGGCTCGGGCACCAACACCGTGGTGGTGCGTCTCAACGAGAGCGGCTATCCCTTCGACAGCGCCTACCAGCCCACTCCGGACGGAGTGCTCTTCATCGACGAGGAGGATCGGCAGGCAATAAAGGAGCTGCGCGGAGTGGAGGACGCCTCGATCTTCTACAGCCGTGAGTGGTGCGAGAATGTCTACTACCGCAACACGGTGTTCAACGGCCGCCTTTACGGAGTGGACAGCAATTACATGAATGTCTATTCCTATGTGGTGAGCCGGGGCAGAGGCTTTGTGGAGGAGGACTTTGCCTCCATCCGCAGAGTGGCGCTGCTGGACACTCAGGCGGCGGAAAATCTCTTTGGCCGCGAGGATCCCATCGGAAAGACGGTGGAAATTTCCAGTGAGCCGTTTACCATTGTTGGAATCATCGCCCAGCCCACGGAGTTTGCACCGGTAATAACCTCCATGGAGGAGTATTATCTCTACTCTGACACCTCCGGCGGCACCATATATATCCCGGATCGTATGTGGGGCCTTGTGTGCAAGTTTGACGAGCCTCAGAGCGTGGCTCTGCGAGCCGCCAGCACGGACACCATGACCACCGCCGGCCAGAAGGCCGCCGAATACCTCACCGAAAACAATCTGGGAGCTATTGGCGAGCGGGAGCTTACCTATAAGAGCGACGACCTGCTGGAGCAGGCTCAGCAGCTGCAGAGCATGAGCAGCTCCACCAACAACCAGCTCATCTGGATCGCCAGCATTTCCCTGCTGGTGGGCGGCATCGGCGTTATGAACATCATGCTGGTGTCGGTCACGGAGCGCACCAGCGAGATCGGCCTGAAGAAGGCCATCGGCGCCAAGAAAAAGCGCATACTCCGCCAGTTCCTCACCGAAGCCGCCGTGCTGACCTTCATCGGCGGCGTGGCCGGTGTTGTAGTGGGCATTGTAATGGCTCTGGTCATCTCCAAGATAATGAGCATTCCCGTGTCCATCAGCGTGCCCTACAGCCTTATCGCCGTGGCCTTCTCCACGGTGATCGGCGTGGCCTTCGGACTGTTCCCGGCTATCAAGGCGGCCAACCTCAATCCCATCGAAGCCTTGCGCAGGGAGTAATGCGTACAGCAAAATAACAAAGACCGTATCAGCTTTCAATCGAAGGCTGATACGGTCTTTTGATGTTATTGAGAAGTCTGTCAGAATGCGGAGCCCAGCGAGTCGGTGTCACACTGGCCGAAGGAATTGTCTCCGTAAGCAAGCACGCTGCCGTCTTCGGTAAGGAATACATAGTGCTCGGTGCCCGCGGCGCACTGGGTAACGCCCTCAAGGTCGGAAAAGTCTATCCGGTCAGAGGTGCGGAAGATGTGGCTCCACACACGTCCGCTGACATCAGAGGCAATAACGCCGTTGGGCCCAGCATCGAAAAAGGCAATGCGCTCGCCGCTCTTTTCGGTTTCAAAGGATGTGACGAGTGTTCCATCGGGATTGAGGGAAACGAGATATCCCGTCCCAAGACCCAGCGCAAGCACCCGGGAGCCGCTTTCCGGCTGGTGGGTTTTGTGCGAGGAAATGAAGGTGCCGTTGGCCGTCTCGACGGTGACGGCGTAGGAACCGGCATAGATTGAAACCACATCAGTGGCTCTTGTGACGCTGTCGTACTTGTGGTAGCCGCACATGGACACCCGCCCGTCGGAGGAGAGGGCATAGGTGTCGGTGTCGGCGCAGGCAATCTCGACGATATCCTTGAATCCGGATACCTCGCACTGTCCGTAGGTGTTGTCGCCTGCGGCAACCACCGTGCCGTCTGCCTTCAGACCTACGGTGTGGTAGGCTCCGGCGCTGATCTGCACAATGTTTTTCCAGCTGTCCACATCGCACTGACCATAGGAGTTGTCTCCGCAGGCGGAGACGGTGCCGTCCGAGTGAAGCAGCACGGTGTGGTAGGCTCCGGCGGCGATCACCGTTCCGGGATAATCGGCGCGGCGCTTTGTGATCTCCAGAGCCTGATCGATGCTTTCGGGAGACAGTCCGCCGAAGGAAAGCACCGCCTTGGCCGATTCCTCGTCGCCGGCGATCAGCATGGCGACCTCGTAGGCTTTATCATAGCTGTCGGAATAATCACCGAGGGAGAGGTAAAGGTTGATAGCCTGAGAATGGTTGCCATGTTCTTCGGCCTGAGCGGCCATGGCATATATGACCTGCTGCTGGCGCTCCGGGCTGTCGGAATAATCACCGAGGGAGGCAAAGGTGCTCAGGGCCTCGGAGTACTGTCCTTCCAGATAGAGCCGGTCGGCCAGACAGTAGCTGCTCTCAAGATAGCGCTCGTCGCTCTCCTTATAGCCGTTAAACTGGCTGTAAAGCTGAGCGGCTTGAGAATAATCACCGTTGTCAAACATATGGCCCGCGATCTGATATTCGCACTCAAGGCGCTTTTCCTCGTCGGGGAGGCTCTCGGCTATTGAGACAGCGCCGGAGTAGTTGCCCTGAGAGGCCAGCAGGCTTGCGGACAGCTTTTTGACGCTGTCGAGATTGAGCACCACCAGAGTGCCCACGACCGCGGCAATAAGAGCGATGATGACAGAAACTCTGACCACGCGCAGGACAAAGGCCTCTTCCGGTGTTTTGGTTTTAGGATTCGCCATAAAGCGCGGCCTCCAATTCGTAGTAGGTTACTTTTGATGTTACGCCGGTGGCGTAGGAGACAACAAGGTATACATCGTCTATTTCGTATTTCTTCATCAGCTCTGAGATAGATCCGCCGTTTCTATAGAAGGAGTATTTTCTGGCGTCGATCTTGTATACCTCGTCGTAATATGGCATGAGGTAAGGCGCGAAGACGTTGGAGAAGGAGTCTCCTATAACAAGGGCGTTTCTGCCGGTGGAGAATCCGGTGGTGTAACGGACGAAGGTTCGGGAGTCGCCGCAAAGATAGGCCATATAAGTGTTCGCGTCGTAATTGATGAGCGCGAACTCGGGGCCCTCCTCGCCGTGGGGCATAACGTTGCCGTTCACGTTCTGGAGAGGATAAAGCATCTCCAGATCGTCCTTTGCGCCCAGCTTGGCGTTGGTGAACAGTCCGACCTTGTAGTCATACTCGTCGTATGGGATCGCGGGAAGTCCCTGAATGCGGAGGCACTCGTTCACCAGAATATGAGCCGCGAGAGGAGTCCAGTGGTGGTCGGATTCAAAGTATATGTGCTTGCCGTCGATTATTTCCTGCTCGAGGAAAGAGGGGACATTGAGCACATGAACCCCGTCGTCGGCGTACTGAGTGATACCGTCGGAGATGTTTTCAAACCATCGGGAATAGTATTTTTCCCTCAGCAGAAGGCCGGCGTTCTTCATGGGGATGTTCACATAGAAGACATTTCCGTCCTCGGGAGTAAAGCTTCTGAAGGCGTTGAGCATACGGGCGGCAGACTTTATGTGGGACTCCTTGGGGAAGAGCATCTGGGAATAGGTGCCGTCGGTTCGCTCTATCCAGAAGCCATAGCCCTCGATGGAGGTGACCTGCTGGGCAGCGTCAACGCTTTCGTCCTCCGATTCGGGGAGGTCGGTGGTGTCGGTGCTGATGTCCTCGAAAGGAACCGCGGGCTCTTCGGTGGAGTCGGCAATGGGTTCCTCGACCTGCGGGCTTTCATCCTCGTCAACGCCTTCCAGCTTGAGCTCGTCGGACATGGCGATATCCTCCAGCAGCTTTTCCTCTTCGCTTGAGGCGGCGGAGAAAACACGGAGGAGACTTTCGCTGACGCCTACGATGGAGTCGCGTCCCCATACGCCGTCGGAAAGGTAATTCTCAAAATCCGAAGAGAAATCGCCAGAGAATATATTCTCCGCCGAAAGCTCGGGAAAACCGCTGAGCATACGGTTTTCCTGCTCGGACAGGCGCTCCTCCTTCTCGGCAAAGTTGAACAGAAGCAGGCCGCTTACCAGCAGAACCGCCAGCCAGAAATAAACAATAACAAAAGAAGCTTTATATTTCATTTTTCAGCGCCTCCTTTGGTCAGAATCGGAAGTAAATAAAGGGATTGTAGCTCTGGCCCACAATAAAGATAAGCGACAGAATGAGCAGAACGGTGAGTATGACAGTGGAAACCACATTGGTCACTCGCTCCATTGTACCGTCCGGCCTGATCTTCGAGCGGATGAAGGGAACAATGGGTACCGATGCCCCGATGGCGATCAGCGGGATGAAGGTGTATTTCTTGATGACCGCGATGGTCACGGCGTCGGAAAGACCGGCGGAGGTGATGCCGAACATGGCGCCGATATGGCTGGAAACGCTGGCCATGTCGGTGTAGTAGAATATTATCCAGCCCACCATGATGATAAGCAGGGTGTAGGGGAAGGAGAGAACAGCCGGCCATTTCTTCATGCGGTCTGCTTTGAAAAGGAAGCGCTCGATAATAAGAATGATTCCGTAGTAAAGACCCCACAGCACAAAGTTCCAGCTGGCTCCGTGCCACAGACCGGTCAGCATCCATACGGCGAGGAGATTGAGGATAGTACGCACATCGCCGCGGCGATTGCCGCCGAGGGGAATGTACACATAGTCGCGGAAGAAGCTGCCAAGGGAGATGTGCCAGCGGCGCCAGAATTCGGTGGCGCTTCTGGATATGTACGGATAGTTGAAGTTCTCCTTGTAGGTAAAGCCGAAGATGCGGCCAAGACCGATGGCCATGTCCGAATATCCGGAGAAGTCAAAGTACAGCTGCAGGGAGTACATGAGCGCCGCGTACCACGCGCACAGCACCGAAGGAGACACGCTGCCGTCGGCAAGGGGCAGCTGCTCGAGGATCATGCCGCAGGTGTTGGCAATGATGACCTTTTTGGAAAGGCCGATGACAAAGCGCTTCATGCCCTCGGAGAAATCGTCGACAGTGGTGGTACGCCGGTCAAGGCTTTCCGCAACATCCGAATACTGGACGATGGGGCCGGCGATGAGCTGAGGAAAGCAGCTTATATACAGCAGCAGCCGGAAAAAGCTGCGCTGAACCGGAGACTTCTTTCGGTAGATATCCACGGTGTAGGTGAGTATCTGGAAGGTATAGAAGGATATTCCCACCGGCAGCTCAAGAACGGGAAGGGTGAGGGAAGAGCCGAAAAGCCCGGAGAAGGAATTAAAAAGGAAGGCGGCGTATTTGAAATAGAAAAGAGCCGCCACCGAGGCAACTACGCCCACAAACAGACATATCCGCCGGGCCGCCTTTGAGGAGGAGCGGTCGATGGCAAAGGCGCAGATATAGTTGATGAGGGTTGAAGCGATCATCGCGACGATCCACACCGGTTCGCCCCAGGCATAGAAGAAAAGGGACGCCACAAGCAGCACGCCATTCTTCCATTTCAGACTTTTGACGGAAAAATACAGAATAAAAACGATGGGAAGGAAGAGAGTCAGAAATGTTATGCTTGAAAATACCATGATCCAGCACTCCCGAATGATTAAAATTGGCTAAAATATATGCCTATTATACATAATGAAAAGAGCAAAGTATAGTTTCTGACCGCTAAAATAAAACTATTTTGGGTCAGGTTATTTTGCCTGAAGCTGCCAGAAGGCCACAGCGCTGGCGGCGGCCACATTGAGCGAGTCAACATCGTGGGACATCGGTATGCAGACGGTGTAGTCGCAGTCGGCGATGGTTTTTGCCGCGAGCCCGTCGCCCTCGGTGCCGAGGATAACGGCCAGCTTGTCCTCGGCCATCAGCTGCGGGTCGTCAACGCTCACTGCCTCGTCACTCAAGGCCATGGCGGCGGTTGCAAAGCCCATTTCCTTTACATGCTCAAGGCCGGGATGAGGCCATTCGGCGGTGCTTGAACCGATGGAAGTCCACGGGATCTGGAACACCGTGCCCATGCTCACCCGAGCGGCTCTGCGGTAGAGGGGATCGCTGCAACCGGGAGTGAGCAGTACCGCGTCAAAGCCCAGCGCGGCGGCAGAGCGGAAAATGGCTCCCACATTGGCCGGATTCATCACATCCTCCAGAATAGCGATGCGTCTGGCTCCGCGGCATACCTCCTCGACGGTGGGCAGGGGCCGGCGGCGCATGGCGCACAGCACGCCCCGGGTCAGTCTGAAGCCGGTGAGCTGGGCGAGAATGTCCGGCTCGGAGGTATAAACGGGAATATCGCCGCACCGGGCGATAACGCCCCGCGCCTCGCCTTCGATATGCCTGCGCTCCAGCAGCAGGGACACTGGCTCATAGCCGGCGTCAAGGGCCCGGTCGATGACCTTGGGGCTTTCGGCGATAAACATTCCGCTCTTGGGCTCGTGGCAGTGGAATAGCTGAGCCTCGGTCAGGCGGGCATATACATCCAGCTCGGGAGCGGAAAAATCGGTAAGTTCAATGACATTGCTCATGGGTTAAGACATCCTCTGTGATTTATTTTACGTTCAGCTCCATTACATGGTCATCCATGTAAAAGCCGCTGCCGATATCGGCCTTCTGGTCAAAGACTACTGTAAAGCCTTTGTACTTGTATACCTCGATGGCCTGCCGGTTGTGGATGTTCACCGTCAGACGGATGGTGTCGAGGCTGTTTTCAAGGCACACCGCCTTAAGGCCGTCTATGGCCTTTGAGGCAAGCCCGCGGCCGCGGCAGTCGGCGCGCAGATAGAGCTTGCTGAGGAACATACGGCGATTTTCCGGCTCGAGGACGTATCCGGTGTATCCGCACACCTCGCCGCCGTCGGTTATAAAGAAATAGTTGTAGCCCTCGCTGTCCATCTGACGCTTCATGGCGTCGTAGGACTGGAAGCGCTCCACCATGTAGTCGATCTGCGCTTCGGATATTATGCCGGGAAAGCACTCGTGCCATATCTTTTCGGACAGCACTGCCAGCTCGCGCAGCTGCTCGTCGCTCTTTACGGGAACGAACTCAAACATATGTAAATCATCTCCGCTATTTAAAAATGATTTTATTTATGATATGATAAACCTCAGTGAAAAAACGGAGGTTGCCATGACACAGAAACTTTACGATATTGACAGTCACATGAAATGCTTTGAGGCCACGGTACTGTCCTGCGAAAAGGCCGGGAAGAAGTACGAGGTGGTACTCGACCGCACCGCCTTTTTCCCCGAAGCCGGCGGACAGACGGCGGACACTGGAAGAATGGGCGAAGCCTCGGTGCTCGATGTTCAGGAGCGGGGCGATTCGCTGGTGCATTTTGTTGACCGGCCCCTTGAGGTCGGCGCCGTGGTGGCCTGCGAGCTGGACTGGGAAGTGCGCTTTCGCAAGATGCAGAACCACACCGGCGAGCACATCGTTTCCGGCATAACCCACCGCCTGCACGGGGCAAGCAATGTGGGTTTTCACCTATCGGCGGATGATGTGACGCTGGATTTTGACTGCGAGCTTACAAGGGAACAGCTCAATTATATAGAATACCTTGCAAATGTCGAAGTGTCAAGAAATTTAGAGGTCACGGCGGTATATCCGTCGCCGGAGGAGCTGGAAAAGCTGGAGTACCGCAGCAAGCTGGAACTGACGGAGAACGTGCGCATCGTGACCATCGGCGACTGCGACTGCTGTGCCTGCTGCGCGCCCCATGTCAAAAGAACCGGCGAGGTCGGACTGATAAAGCTGCTGGATTTTGCCCGTCACAAGGGCGGCGTGCGGATCCATATGCAGTGCGGCCTTGACGCCCTTGACGATTACAGAGAAAAATACAGCAATGTGCAGGCCATTTCCGCGCGGCTGTCGGCCAGACAGCATGAGACTGCCGCTGCGGTGGAACGCTTCATGGCCGAGATGGAGCAGCAGAAGCGCTCCTACACGGAAATGGCGGAGAAGTATATAGCCCTTCGGCTGTCCACCATCGACCGCTCCGGGAAAAACCTCTGCGTGTTCGAGGAGAACATGGACGCCATCGCCCTGCGCGGACTGGTCAACGGAATGATGGCCATGACCGACGGTGTGTGCGGCGCCTTCTGTGCCCGCCCGGACGGCGGCTGGAGCTACATAATCGGCAGCACCGGCGTTGCCCTTCGCGCCAAGGCAAAGGAGATCAACGCACGCCTCGCGGGCAAGGGCGGCGGAACGGACGAGATGATCCAGGGCAGCGTGACCTGCTCAAGAGAGGAAATAGAAGCATACTTTGCTTCGGATGAAATATAATAGTATCGCCGCCGGAAATGCTATCCGGCGGCGTTTTCGCGCTCATAATTTTTATCAGTGAGCGGTCGTGCTCTTCTGCAAGGATACTCCGCGGTCGTTATAAATCTGCATGAGCACAATGGCGGCGAAGGGCATGAGAAAAACTCCGGCCAGACCGAACCATCGGCCGCCCACATACAGCGCCAGCAGAGTCAGCGCCGGGTGCAGGCCGCAGCGCTGTCCCACCAGCCTCGATTCAAGGATACTGCGCGCGATATACATCACCGCGTACAGTCCCAGCAGCATGAAGCCCAGCCGGCTGCTGCCGCCCAGCCAGGTTATGATCGCCCATGGAATGAGCACCGTGCCCACGCCCAGCACCGGAAGTATATCCACAAAGCTGATTATCAGCGCCAGAGGGACGGAGTAGCTTATTTTTTCTCCCATCAGGCTGAACAGACCAAAGCCGCAGCACAGCTCGATAAAGGTTATCAGCGTCAGCAGACCGTAGCTTCGGAGGAGATGCGCGGTCGTCTGGGAGGCAAGGCGGCGGAGCCTTGTCAGCGTGCCCCGGGCCTTTTGCGGACAAAGCCTTGCCAGCAGCCCTTTTATGCCGTCATAATCAAGGGTGATGAAATAGGAGCTTATCACCGTGATGACGACCACGAAGATTATGGCCGGCAGCTTCATCGCCGCCGAGCCGGCGGTGCCTATCAGCTCCATGAGCGGCGCGGAAAGGGCGTCGGCGGCGGATATCAGTATCTGCCCGGCATTTTCGCCTCCCATGATCTCCCTCAGCCAGTGTGGAAGAAAGCGCAGCCACTGCTCACGGGTCTCTATGAGGCGGTTGGCCATATCGGTGAGCATGGGAGGCAGAGCCGAAATGAAATCAAGCAGCTGGACGATCAGCGCCCGGAATATCATGGATATCGAAAGGCCGATGAAAGCGTAGAGAACCGTGAGGGATAAAAAGGCAATGAGCTTTTGCGGAACACGGCAGAATCGCCGGCTCAGAGTGTCGATCGGCCGGCGCAGAGCGGCGGAAAGGAGAAAGGCCGCCGCGAAGGGAGCCAGTGCCGGCAGCAGATATTTTATCAGTACTATCACGCCCAGAACGATGGCTCCGTAGTATGCTATGTTGACGAGCAAGCGGGTTTTTCGGCTGTCCATTATCGGCCTCCATGGCTGTTAGTCCGAATTATTATATGCGGAAGTCTGATATTTTATTGACAACTTGACATAAATAGGGCATAATAATCAAAGCACACGTCTGCCATGGCGTGTGAGAAAGGAGAAATCTAAGTATGAAAGAGTTTACGAGAGTGGACAAGAAAGCCAAAATCAAATGGAGTCTGAGCCGCCTGGGCGGACTGATTCTGCTGGGTATCGTCGCCGCCATAGCCATTCCCAGCGTCCATGAGCTGTGGTGCACCATCTGCTGTCTGGCGGCAGTCGCCCTTCAGCTTATCAACATGATCGTGTATCCCATCATCGAATACATACAGTGGGAATACCTGATCGACGACGATCGCATCGAGATCAAAAAGGGCATCTTCTGGCGCTCTCACACCGTTGTGCCTATTTCGAGAATCCAGCACGTGTCCTATAAGTCCGGCCCTCTGCAGAACATCTTTGGCCTTGCCTCCGTTGAGATTCACACCGCCGGCGGCGTGCAGACCATCGAGGAGGTCAGCAAGGACACCGCAAAGAAAATCTGCGAGCTGCTCAAGAACATCGTCAACCTCAAGGTGGCCGAAAAGCGCTATGCCGAGCTGCTCGCCCAAAAGGCGGAGGTGAAGACCGATGCTTGAGCGCAGACGCTGCCATCCGCTGCACATCCTTGAGCAGGTGTTCTATATCGCCCTGACCATGGGTCTTTCAATGGTTGTTTCCTTCGGCGGCATGGAGCTGGAAAGCGCCGACGAAGTGAAATCCTTTGTGTTTTTCTGCGTGATCGGCGCAGTCGGCCTGCTGGCCATAATCACCTTTTTTGTCTGGCTCACATGGCTCAACACATGGATAAGCGCCGAGGACAACACCCTCATCGTCGAGTCCGGAATACTGGTGAAGAGAAGGATGACCATTCCCTTCTCCAAGATCAACACTATCGACATGGGAAGAAATCTCTTCCAGCGCCTTGTGGGTACCTGCCGCCTGAAGATAAACACCGGCGCCATTGATGTAAGCGCCGCGCAGAAGGCGGAGATGAATCTGGTCTTTTCCCTTGACGACGCCGAGGAATTCCGCAGCTACATCCTCACCCGTGCCGCTCAGGACGAAAGTGAGCTGCGTCAGTCCGGCGCCACGAACATAATCGACACCGCCAAGGAGCCTCATTGGGTGGCCAAGGCCAAATTCAGCGACTTCATGCTCTATGGCCTCACCTCCGCCAGCGTGACCAAGCTGCTGGGCTGGCTGGTGGTGGCCGGCTGCTTCATCGGCGAGATTTCCACCGCCGTTCTTGTCACGATGGGCGAGGCGGCCATGCCTTACGCTGAGGCTCTCTGGCAGAGCATATCGGGCAGCGGACTTATCATGCTGGCTCTGAGCCTTCTGCTCATCGTGCTGGTTGTGTTCCTCGTGTCCAACGCCATCTCGGTGGCCTTCGCCGCCATCCGCTTCCACGGCTTCCGGGTTGCCCGCGAGGGAGATAATGTGGTTGTCAGATACGGCCTCTTCACCCAGAAAAACTACACCGTACAGGCCGAGAATGTCCACGCCGTTGTCATAAGGCAGAACCTCTTCCAGCAGATCATCGGCCGGTGCAGCGTAGAGATGGTCTCCATCGGCTACGGCAACGAAGAAAAAGAAACCAATCTTCTTTTCCCCATCATTCAGACCAAGAAGATAAGCTGGCTGCTGAACGCCCTTCTTCCGGAATACACCCTTTCGGATATTTCCCATTCGCCCGGAAAGCGCTCTCTGGGCTTCCTGATTTTCCGTCCCCTTGTGGTCAACGCTCTGCTGCTGGGCGCCGCGCTGTTTGGCTGCTCCTTCATAATGGAGTCCATGGTGCTGTTTTACATCGCCGCGGCGATCATTCTTGTAATGACCCTCGTAAGAGGAATAATGCGCTACCGCGGCAACGCCATCGGATGCGACGGAAAGGTAATGGGAGTCCGGTCGGGCGGCCTGCACTGCACCACTCACCTCATCCGCGTGGACGCGGTGCAGTCGGTCAGCGCCACCACGGGTATCTTCCAGCGGCTCAGAAATGTGGCCAGCTATCATGTTGACTTCCACGCTCCGGCTCTTAAAAACATCGCCTCGGTGTCTCATCTTGACGGAGACATCCTCCCCGAGCTGGATAAGTACATTATGAAATAACAGCATAAAAACACACGCCGTCGGTCGGCATAAAATCTGACCGGCGGCGTGTTCTTTTGTCTTATATTTCCAGCAGAACCACGAAGGAATGTCTGTCGCTTCCTTCAGCGGTGCCCACGATGAATATTCCCCGTTCATCATGACCGCGGCTGACCACAACTGTGCTGCCCTCAAAGAGCTGGCGGCGGAAGTTGATGGTGAAGCGGTAGGGGAGAGAAAGCCGCAGCCGCTCCTCGTCGGTGAGGGCGTCGTAGGCCAGCGCGCCGTATCGGCAGTTGTTCATATGTCCGAGGGCATCAATATCGCTGGGATAGACCTCCCGGCGGTAAACCTCACGGGTCTCAGGAATGGAGGTGATCCGGGAAATGGCGTTTTCCACCACCGGCTCGCCGGAAGCACAGTCGGAAAGAGCATCCTCGGGGCGGGTGATGGTGTGGGTGGTCACGCTTACCGGCGTGGAGAAAACAGCGGCGCGGAACATCTCGGTTTCGCCGCGGAAAAACTGCAGCTCCCGGCGGTTTATGGGGAATCGGTCGCTGGAGAGCCATGTGGCGGCGGTCAGCGGCTCGCATCCAGTCAGCGGCGAGAGCACATCAACTGTGAGCGAGGTAAATGCCCATGCGTAGCCTTTTTCAATGGTCTCCTTTACCGAGCAGTGCCGGGATATCATGTCGCACTCGGCGGCGGAGCAGATGAGGTGCTGGTAGCCGGAGAGGCGCATACTGCCGCTTCGGCCGAGCTCTCCGCTGGCGGGCAGGACGGTGTAGGTAGGATAAACGCTCATAGTAAAACTCCTGAATATTAATTGGGGGCAAAGCCAATGGGTCTGCCGTGGCAAACACAGCAGACCCATATTTCGCTTGCTTATTTACCGCGGTCAAGCCATGCGGTAGCCAGTTCCAGCGCCACAGCCATGCTGTTCTTCTCGCTGGAGCGGACGATCTTACCCTTGCCTTTGATGTCCGGATCGGTATACATCATCTGTATCTGGATCTTGTCGGGCACCTGCTTGTCGCCGGCCTTCCTATAGCTGAGTACCTTGAGGAGAATGATGAACTTGTCGGACATATTGCCGTAGTAGATCTCATCTCCGCAGCGTACAAGAGGACGATCCTTATAGGTAAGCATCTTGGTGTTGTCGCTCATGTCACTTTCCTTTCAGGGAGGGTTGACGCACAGAAGCGGATCATTCTCCGCTGCCGCTGCCTCGGTCGGCAAGGTAGGAGCTGACCAGCTCGCGGAGGAGCTCGTCGCGATCCATTTTGCTGATGATGCTGCGGGCGCTGTTGTGCGTGGTGATATAGGTCGGATCCTCCGAAAGGATATATCCGACTATCTGGTTTACCGGATTGTAACCCTTGTCGACAAGAGCGTCATAAACGACACCCAGCATGGCCTTCATCTGGGAGGAACGATCCTGACCGATGAAGAAGGTTACGGTTTTATCCTGCATATCCAACACCTCCACAATTGTATTCCACAATAATTCTATATCAATTTTGTGACAAATGCAAGAGGTATTTATTAAAGAAGAGTTAATTATCCGGCACCAGAGGGTTATTTTTTGAGTTCGATGCCCTGAGCGGAGAGAAGATTGATGATATTTGTGGTGTTGGAGAACACTTCGTCGCCGGTCAGAGTGCGGTCGGGAGAGGAGTAGAACAGACGGACGGTGACAGCTCTCTGGCCGCCCAGCTTCTCGTCCTCGTAGATATCGACGACGGTGCGGCCGTCGAGGATGTCGCACTCATAGCCGTCGATGACCTTGGCGATGTCGCCGAAGGGACGGCCCTTGTCCAGCAGAACGGTGATGTCGTTCTCAACGCCGGGGAAGCGGGAGGGTTCCTTGAAGCTCAGCGCGGCCTTGCCCAGCTCGGCAAAGGCGGTCATATCCACCTCGGCGCATACAACGGCGGCCTTCTTGTCGATGGCGCCGACAACAGCGGGCATCAGGGGATAGAACTCACCCAGCCTGACGCCATCGGCTGCGATACGGTTCATGTTGACCGGATGCTGCCACGCGTGAGTGGTGTCGGCGTGCTCAAAGGAGGGAACGATGTTCTTTACCTTGCCGAAGAGGCTGACCAGCATATCGCGCAGGGCGAAGAAAAGCTCCTTCTCGCTTCTGGTGCGGCTGTACAGAGTGATACCCAGATGCTTGCGCTCGTCGCAGGAGCCGTCCTCGCGCAGACCTTCGACCACCGAGCCGATCTCGAAGATGCCGAAGTCGCTGCCGAAGGAGAGGTTTTCCTTGGCGAAGGTGAGCATGGTGGGGATCATGGAGCGGCGCAGAACCACCTGATCGGGGTTGATGGAGTTGATGAGCTTGACGTTCTCCTCAACCTCGAGGCCAAGCTCCTTGAGCTTCTTGGCGTCGCTCCAGATGTAGGAGTGAACCTCGTGGAGGGCGAAGCTGTCGCTGAGCAGCTGCTTGACCGCATAGTCGCATACACGGGCGTCGGAGCTGCGCACGGGAGCCAGAGCGCACTTGGAGGTGGTGATGGCGAAGTTGTCGTAGCCGTAGATTCTGGTGATCTCCTCGATGATGTCAGCCTTGATGGTGACGTCCTTGGTGGATCGCCAGGAGGGAACATCAACGGTGAAATTGCCGCGGTTGGCCTTGACGCCGAAGCCCAGAGCCTTCAGAGTCTTGGTGATCTGGGCGGAGGTGATGTCAATGCCGGTGTAGCGATCGACCAGCTTCTTGTCGAAGTCGATGGTGATCTGGGGATAATGACGCACATAGCTGTCGCTCAGGCGGGAGATGATGCGTGCGTCGGGATTGATCTTGTAGAGCAGGTCGAGATAGCGCTCGATGGCGGGAACGGTCATTTCGGGATCCAGCATCTTTTCGTAGCGCATACTGGCGTCGGTGCGCAGACCCATGCGGGAGGAGGACTTGCGGACGCATACGCCGTCGAAGTTGGCCGACTCGATGAGCAGGGAGGTGGTGTCGTCGGCGATCTCGGAATCATAGCCGCCCATAATGCCGGCCACGGCGACCGGCTCTCCGTTGGAGCAGATCATCAGGGTGTTCTCGTCGATCTGGCGCTCGGTCTGGTCGAGTGTCTCGAAGGTGAAAGGCTTGTCAAAGCGTTTTACTTCCACCTTGTCCACCTTGCGCAGGTCAAAGGCGTGCATGGGCTGACCCATTTCCAGCATAAGGTAGTTGGTCAGGTCGGCCAGCAGGTTGATGGCTCTCATGCCGCAGTAGAACAGACGGATGCGCATTTCCACCGGGCTGACCTTCTCGGTGACATTCTCCACCTTGACGCTGGAGTAGCGGTAGCAGTGCTCGGTATCGACGATGTCGATGTCAACAGCGGGCAGATGCTCGTAAGCGGAAAGGTCGTAACGGGGCATGGGCTTGAGCTTGCGGCCGGTGAGGGCGGCGAACTCACGGGCAATGCCGTAGTGACCCCAGAGGTCGGGGCGGTTGGTCAGGGATTTATTATCCACCTCAAAGACGATGTCGTCGATGGGAAAGAGCTTTTTGATGTCGGTACCCACCTTGGTGTCGGCTGGCAGCTCCATCAGACCGGAGTGGTCGGCGCTGATGCCCAGCTCGGCCTCAGAGCAGCACATACCGTAGGAGTCGTAACCGGCGATGGTGGCCTTGACGATGTCCATGCCGCCGGCCTTGCCGCCTTCGCGGGCAAAGGGAACGATCATACCCTCGCGGACATTGGGCGCGCCGCAGACAACATCATAGATCTTGTCGCCGCCGTCAACGGTGAGAAGATGGAGCTTCTTGGATTTGGGATGATTTTCAATGGTGAGGATCTTGCCGGCCACGACGTTCTGAACGCCCTGACCCATATGGATGATCTCCTCCACCTCAGCGGTGGAAAGAGTGAATCGCCTGATAAGTCCCTCGATATCCTGACCTCGCAGGTCAACGAAATCGGAGATCCAGTTCATGGAAATAAGCATTTATCTGCACTCCTTTCTGCCTTACTGCCGGGTGGTGAACTGGGACAGAGCCTTGAGGCTGCCGCTGTTCAGAACACGGATATCCTTGATGCCGTACTTCATCATGGCCAGTCGGGTAAGACCGAGGCCGAAGGCAAAGCCGGTGTATTTTTCGCTGTCGATGCCGCCTGCCTCGAGGACATTGGGATGGATCATGCCGCAGGGGCACAGCTCGACCCAGCCGCCGTGCTTGCAGGTGGGGCAGCCCTCGCCGCCGCAGATGAGGCAGCTGATGTCCAGCTCGAAGCCGGGCTCAACGAAGGGGAAGAAGCCGGGACGCAGACGAACCTTGACCTCCTGCTGGAAAACCTCGGTCAGCATGGTCTTCATGAAATAGATCAGGTTGGAGATGGAGATGTCCTCGCCGATCATCATGCCTTCCAGCTGGAAGAAGGTGTTTTCGTGGCTGGCGTCAAGAGCCTCGTTGCGGAAGCAGCGGCCGGGGAAGATGGCGCGCAGGGGAGCGCCGTACTTGCGCATGACATAGTTCTGGGCGGAAGAGGTATGGGTCTTGAGCAGCTGTCCGTTGTCCAGGAAATATGTATCCTGCATATCGCGGGCGGGATGGTGCTTGGGGATGTTGACCGCCTCGAAGTTCTCAAAGTCGTTGACGACCTCCTTGAACTGCTCCACGATAAAGCCCATGCTGGAGAAGATCTCCTCCACCTCGCGCTGCACGAGGGTGATGGGGTGCAGGCTGCCGGTGGTCAGAGCGGTGGGCAGAGTGACATCGTACTGCTCGGCGGAGCTGAGCTGAGCCTCAAGGGCCTTTGCCTCGAACTCGGCCTGCTTGTCGGCCACGAACTGCTCGATATTCTTCTTGAGGATGTTGATGCCCTCGGCGGCCTCCTTCTTGCTCTCGGCGGGAACCTGACGCAGATCCTTGAACAGAGCGGTGACCGAGCCGTTTTTGCCCATAAAGGCGATGCGCAGCCCCTCAAGCTGTTCGGCTGTGGTGACAGCCGCCGCCTGAGCGCTGAACTGCTCCTGAAGCATGGACAGTTTTGCTTTCATACTAAGTGCCTCCTGTGTAAATAATTATGCTGAAAATAAAAGATAACAATAAGGAAAAGGGCATAAAAATAACCCTCGCCCCAAGCCAGGGACGAAGGCACAAACCTCCGCGGTACCACCCCGATTTTTGCAGAGCGGACGCCAGAGGCGCCGCGGCTGAGCAAACACTCATCGAGCCGGTCACGGGGCTCAGCCGTCCCGGCCTACAAGAAATACTCCTTCAGCCGGACCGCTCCCAAGTGAACTTCGGCCGGCCAGTCCGACAAATCCGCTTGCAGCCTCGGCGGATTCTCTCTGTGAAGGACACAACGGTCAGCTTACTCTCTTGATCATCGCGTTTGTTCTTTGATTATATCATGAAATTTAAGAAAATCAACCCCAAAGTAATTGTAACATTGCCGATATTGTGCTATAATCAAGTAGATTTTCAAATCAATATTATGCAGAAAGCGAGAGTTAAAGTAAAAATGTATACCGATACCGTTGTTGAGTTTTTCGTGGAAAGACAAAAAGGCAAAAAAGCCGTGACCAAGTACATCGGCATAGGTCTGGGCCTGACTGTTGTCCTGCTGGTGCTCTTTATGGCCGGACTTATTGACGGCGGCGCGTTTTTCCCGCTGGCTATCATTCTGGCCGTGGGCGCGGTGGCTCTGGCTGTTTACCTGTTCAACCGCCAGAATATTGAGTGCGAATACAGCTTCTTTTCCGGAGAACTCAGTCTGGACAGAATAATCAACAAGAACAAGCGCATAAAGATGGTGGAGTTCAAGCTCAAGGATGTTGACGAAATGGGACTCTATGAGGCCGGCAAGACCGAGCTGAAGGACGCTGCCCTTAACTTCACCTCCAAAGAAAACGCCGACGGCGGAATCTATCTCCGCCTGCCCAGCAGCATGATAACTGTCGGAAGAAAAGTGGCTCTGGGCGCCAACTTCACCTATATTATTGTGGAAAACGATGAGCGCGTAAAGAAGGCTATGAAGCCCTATATCCGCGCCGGCCTTTACCGTGAGGCCATGAAGACCATCGAAGGGGACAAATAATAATGCTTATTCTGACCAAAGAGCAGATAAAGGAGCTTGAGGAGGCCTATGTCCGCTCGGGCATGGATCACATCAAGCTCATGGAGGCGGCCGGCAATTCTGTGGGCCGCTTTATCCACGAAAAATTCGGCATCAGCGGCAAATCCATCGCGGTTCTCTGCGGCTCGGGCAACAACGGCGGAGACGGCTTCATGGCGGCAAGAAAGCTGCTGGAAAACGGCGCGAAGGTGTGCGTGCTGCTGGCTGACGGAATGCCCAAAACTCCGGACGCCATCGATATGTACGGCCGCGCCGAGCGCGCCGGAGTCATGATTATCGACTGCGCCGCCGAGGAGGACAAGGAAAAGATCGACCGCCTTATCAACGAGGCGGAGATCATTGTGGATGCCATCTACGGCCTCGGCTTCCACGACGAGCCGCCCGAGCTGGCCGCCGAGCTTATCCGCAAGGTCAACCTTGCCACCGCCGAGGTGGTGGCGGTGGACATTCCAAGCGGAGTGTCGGGAGACACCGGAGAGGCGGCCTCGGTCTGCGTCAAGGCCGGACACACCATAACCTTCACGGCTATGAAGCCCGGTCATGTGATCTATCCCGGCGCTGACTACTGCGGAACCATACTCTGCACCAATATAGGTATTGAAGAATCCGACGCCGAAGCGATGCAGCCCAAGGTAATGGCTGTGGATTATCAGAATGTCCGTCTGTGCTTTTCTTCACGCAAGCAGA
Organism: Acutalibacteraceae bacterium; assembly: GCA_045538015.1. Taxonomy (GTDB): domain Bacteria; phylum Bacillota; class Clostridia; order Oscillospirales; family Acutalibacteraceae; genus SIG598. The sequence goes on from JAZSQO010000169.1 coordinate 31,253, forward strand.
ACACTCACAAGGGCGATTACGGCTCCCTGATGGCCATCTGCGGCAGCTACGGCATGGCCGGAGCTGCGGTGCTTTCCGCCAAGGCCGCGGTGCAGTCGGGCGTCGGACTGGTCAGAATGGTTCTGCCCCAGTCGATCTATCCCATCGCCGCGGGACAGCTTCTGGACGCCGTTTATTATCCCATGAAGGACAGCGAAGAGGGCACGGTCTCCATCGACGACTGCGACCGCATCATCGAGCTGGCTTCCCGGCAGAAGGCCTGCCTTGTGGGCTGCGGCCTTGGTCGCTCCAAGGATGTAAAGGAGCTGGTAGGACGGCTGGTGCTTGAGTGCCCGGTGCCTCTGGTGCTGGACGCCGATGCCATCAATGTTCTGGCTGACGATGTATTCCTCCTCAAGGAGGCCAAATCGCCGGTCATACTCACTCCCCACGCCGGAGAGATGGGACGGCTGGTGCGCTCCGAGCCGGAGGATGTGCAGAAAAAGCGCCTTGCCCTCGCCACGGAATTTGCCTCTGAGTTTGGCGTGCATATCGTCCTGAAGGGCGCCAACACCATCATAGCCGCTCCGGACGGCACCGCACGCGTCAACCTCAACGGCAATCCCGGCATGGCCAAGGGCGGCTCGGGCGATGTGCTTGCCGGCATAATCGGCTCGCTGCTGGCTCAGGGAATGTCGCCGGTGGATGCCTGCGAATGCGGTGTGTATATCCACGGCGCGGCTGGCGACAGCGCGGCTGCCAATTATTCCCACCACGCCATGACGCCGATGGACATCATTCTTGAGCTGCCCGGAGTATTTCTGGATATAGAAAGATAACAGAACAAGCGGTTATGCGCGTTGCATAGCCGCTTGTTTTTGCATATAGGTATTCAGATGAATTATCTGCCGGTGAGCCGAAGCAGCTTTTCCGCGTACAGAGAAGCATAGTTTATGCTCAGGTCGCCGTGATAAAATCCTTTTATTATTTCCAGCTCAGCCGTAGGCAGACGCTTGGCAATCTTTCTGGCCGACCGTTTCATGATCGCCTGCTCCTTGCTTCCAGCCAGAACCAGCGCTTTTGCTTTGCAGTCGGCAAGGGCGCTTTTCATATTGTAGCTGGAATTGGCCGTTAAAAAGGCCGTCATATCGCTCCGTGATATTTTGACGGTGTCGGCATAATATAATTCAAAAAGCTCCGGTTTTATGCGCAGTGAGCGGAACTGCAATCGGGAAAACCATCTTTTTCTGATGAGGGGATAACACACGGAAAAAGCCGGCCTGACCAATGCCGCGGTCAGCTTCATGGGTAATACCAGAGCGCTTTCGATAATTGCGAAATCACAGACCGAGCTTCTCTGAGAGAGTATTTCAACAAGTATCTGTCCGCCAAGGGAAAGGCCACCAAGGAGCAGAATGTGTCCATTGAACGCTTTGTCAATGTACTCAATGATTTCTCTGGCGTTGTTCTCTATGGAAGTGAATGGCGTGTCGCTTCCCGAATGCCCGTCGAGTATTGGGATCACAACATGGAAGCGGTCGGCCAGCAGCTCGGCCGCTTCACGGTAATTCCACCATGAAAGACCGCCTCCGTGAAGAAGCATAATGACCTCGCTCTTATCCTTGCCGTATTCAATGATGTTCACCTGGTGACCGCCTCCTTGATCTTTAAAGCACGACCCGCATCGCAGAGGTCTGCGGCGCGGGGCGTGGATGATTTTAGATGGAATATGTACGCGGCAGAATCACCCGAGCAGCAGCCGGCGCAGATCCTCCACGCCTTCCACTATGCTGTCGGCTCCGGCGGTTTCCAGCTCTGTCCGGTCGCCGTAGCCGTAAAGCACGCCGATGGACTCAAGGCCGGTTTTCCTGGCGCCGAGGATGTCGTGCTTCCGGTCGCCGATCATCACGCACTGACTGCGGTCAGTTATACCGCTTATCTCAAGGGCATATTCGATGACCTCGTCCTTGTTGTTGCGCACACCGCTCAGCTCGGCTCCCGAAACACGGTAGAAATACTCGCTCAGGGAGAAGTGCTCCAGAATGCGGTTGGCAAAAACCGTCGGCTTCGAGGTGGCGAGAATAACGGTGTATCCTGCGCTGTTCAGATCGGCCAGCAGCTGGGGAATACCGGGGTACACCTCGTTTTCAAAGATGCCCTTGTCCCGGTAGTATTCTCTGTATGTCTCAACGGCGCGCACTGCCTCCTCGGAGGAAAAGCCGTAATGCTCCATGAAGGTGTCGTGGAGCGGCGGCCCAACAAAGAAGGTAAGCGAATCCGGATTCTCGATATGAATGCCGAAGCGCTCCAGAGCGTATGCCGCCGACCGGGTTATGCCCGGCTGGGAATCGGTTATTGTGCCGTCAAGGTCGAAAAGCAGATAACGCTTGCCCAGCACAGCTTATACCTCGCTGCTGCTGTCGGGAACATAGCTGCCGTCCCGGGGCAGACCGAGCATGACCATGACAGCCTCTTCCTTTTCGCGCATATGCACGGTCTCGAGGCCGCCCGATTCGTGGTCATAGCCGAGCAGATGCAGCATGGAATGGGCGGTGAGGTAGGCGATCTCCCGGCGGAAGGAATGGCCGAAGCGTTCGGCCTGCTCCACAGCGCGGGAAACGCATATGAGTATCTCGCCCAGCATTTTTGCGCCGGATTCGGGATTTTCGTCGTATTCACCGTTCTCACCGAGGGGGAAGGAGAGAACATCGGTTACCGAGTCGTTGTTGCGATGCTTGCGGTTTTCTTCACGAATTCGATCGCTGTCTACAAAATAGATATTGACCTCGGCGCGGTCGGTGAAGCCTTCCATTTCCAGCACGGCGTTGCAGCAGCGCCGCATGAGCAGCCGTGTGCCGGTGGGGATCTTCACTTCCTTCTGTTCATCAGAGATAATGACCTTTGTCTTATCCATTTCTATAAACCTCCATGATTTTCCGCTTCAGCGGAGCAGCTGATTATTATTGAAACAGCCCGGCATGATTCAGTGGCCGGATGATGCTTTGTGTTCGTCGGCCTTGGCGTAGGCACGGATGATGTCCTGCACCAGCTTGTGGCGCACAACATCCCGCTCGTCAAAGGTGCAGATGGCGATGTCGTCAATGCCCTTGAGCAGCTTGGTCAGCTCCATCAGACCGGAGCGGCGGCCGTCGGGCAGGTCGATCTGGGTAGCGTCACCGTTGACCACCATCTTGGAGTTGAAGCCAAGACGAGTGAGGAACATCTTCATCTGTTCCCGGGAGGTATTCTGGGCCTCGTCGAGGATGATGAAGCTGTCGTCAAGGGTGCGGCCGCGCATATAGGCAAGAGGAGCTACCTCAATGGCTCCCCGCTCCTGATACTTCTGGAAGGTCTCGGCTCCCAGCATATCAAAAAGTGCGTCATACAGCGGGCGGAGATAAGGGTCTACCTTTGACTGCAGATCGCCCGGGAGAAAACCCAGCTTCTCGCCGGCCTCAACAGCCGGGCGGGTGAGAATGATCCGGTTGACATTTCCGGCGCGGAAGGAGGCAACAGCCATTGCCACCGCCAGATAGGTCTTGCCGGTACCGGCCGGGCCGATGCCGACGGTGATGGTGTTTTTCTCAATGGCCTCGCAGTAGCGGCTCTGGCCGAGGGTCTTGGGCTTGACCGGCTTGCCGCGGGAGGTGATGCACACGCATTCCCTCAGCAGCTTTTCCATTTTATCCGATGTGCCGTCACGAACCATGGACATACAGTAGCGCACGTTCTGGTCGTTGAGCGGCTCACCCTTGTTGAGCATAGTGAGCATGGTGTTCAGCACAAGCACTGCCCGGGAAACATCTTCGGCCTCACCGACCACCTTGATGTCCGAGCCCCGGCTGATTATCTCCACATTAAACTCCGACTGAATAAGCTTGATATTCTCGTCGAAGTTTCCGAACAGGCTTACCGCGTGCTCCATGCGGTCAAACCTGACGGTCTGTTCGTACATTCGAGGACTTCCTTTTTCGTGAATTTCGGCAGAAGGCCACAGACACAACTGCCACTTTATATCAGCAATTATAGCACACCTGAACACGAATGTCACTACAAAATTATGTTTTTTTTACATAAATTCTTTGTGAACAATTAAGAATTGTATATATTACTGTATACCGATGGCTGAAGAAGCGGCAATATTTTCTTTTATCGTAAGGAGCATTTCAACCGTGACTCCGGTGTTGTTCTGAGTTACCTTTACCTCCCGGCCAACGATTTCAATTTCCCCAAGGGCAGATATCCGCCGTTCAAGCTCCTCCAGAGCCAGCGCCTCGGCCTGCTCCGGAGTGTAGGTCACCGGGCACCGCTCCAGCTCGTAGCTTTTTTCCGTGTGCACCTCAAAGGGCAGCTCCAACGAGCCGATGGTCAGCTGCCAGTCGGAGTATTCCCGCTCATAGCTGCCTTCGTCGTCGATGGAGAAAAGGAGCGGTATTTCAATGCCCAGCAGCCGCACATGGTGGCGGGTTATCAGCCGCCCGGTGCGCTGGGGAACAAGCTGCTCATATGGCATAGTGCATTTCATGCTGCGGGTGGTGTGTGCCCAGACGACGGCGCTGGCGTCGGTTATCTGCACGGAGCCGTCAAGGTGCTCCACCACGCCGCTGACCAGCAGGTCGCCTCTGACCACCGACTGTCCCGGTTGCACCTCAATACTGCCGCGAAGAGGCTCTACGCCGACAATTACGCCGTCTCTTGAGGCGACCAGATTGCAGGGCGTTCCGTCGGGCGGCACAGTTACCGACTCCAGCTCCTTGGCGGCGACCGAAAGCCTGCTGCCGTAGGTGCTTATTCCCGCCCAGGAAAGCTCCGGCACACGCACCTGCAGCTCAACGGCCATCCCTTTGGCGTCTATGTGGGAGCGAAGAGTTCCGGGGGTGACGCTCATTTCCTCAAGGGCGGCCGCCAGCTTTTCCGTCGTCTCAGGAGTGAGCGAGGCGGGCAGCTCCACCGACCAGACAAACAGTGAGAGCAGCCACAGCATCCCGCAGAAAAGCGCCGCGCCCAGAGGCATACCCGGTCTGCGGCGGTATGGAGTGAGAAGGAAGGGAAGTCCGAATCGCCGAACGACGCGGAGCTTCACGCCGCATCTGCGAGCCTGAGGCAGCAGCCGGCGATACCTTGCGGCAACAACGCGGGCGCTTATTCCATGCTCATTTCTCGTTATGTCCCACAGTCCCATATCTGCCCGGGCGCAAAGATTGAGAAAACGCTCGGGAAAATCACCCTCGGCCTCAAAGCGGCAGCTTCCGCGCAGAAAAACAGAAAGCTCAGAAAGCATGACTTTACCTCCTACACAAACTCCACCGACCGGATGTGGCCGCTTATTGAAAGGGTGCTGCCGAACATGGTGTTGATGCACAGCTCGCTGCCGACGATAATGAGCGTCTGCCGTCCGACGCCTATGCGCATGGCATTGTCGCTGTAGTAGATGACACCGGTGGAGCCTTCTATCAGCAGTTCCCGGGAGCCGCGCAGCTCCAGCCGGGGCGGACTGCCAAAGAAAGAGGCCTGCCCGCCGGGCTCGGTGTGGTTTTTTGAATTATCCTTCCGCATATATACCTCCGTGAGGACATAGTTTTGTCGTGGGCGGAAGTACTCCGCTGCAGAATTGTTATGCCGGGCGTCAGAGATAGATTACTCCGCGGCAGGTAAAAGTCGGAGGGTACATGAGAAAAAACAAGGTGCTGTGGGGGATATTTCTGCTTGGAGGTGCCGGGCTGGCAATGACGTTTCCGGAGCAGACGGCCTCCGGAGTAAAAGAGGGGCTGGAGCTGTGTCTGAACAGGGTCATACCCTCCCTTTTTACTATGATGGTCATCAGTGTCATGGCGGTGGAAAGCGGACTGGCGGACACAGCAGGCCGCCGGCTTGCACCCCTTTCCGAAAGGCTCTTCGGTCTGCCCGGTCAGGCCGCGGCGGCGCTTCTGCTTTCCCTTATGGGCGGCTATCCGGCAGGGGCAAAGGCTGTCGCGGGACTGTACGAAAGAGGTGCGGTGACAAGAGAGCAGGCGGGGAGAATGGCTCTGTTCTGCTTTTGCGCGGGGCCGGCTTTTCTTATAGGCATGGTCGGCGGAGTGACCGGCTCGCCCGCCGCCGGCTGGCTGCTGATGGCGGTGCAGGCGGTTTCCGTCTGCGTGACGGGGATCATAGTGTGCCGGATAAAGCCTCTTGCACCGCAGGGGCAGGCCTGCGCGGCAATGAATGCGGAGGGCAAAGGCGCCTCGGAAATAATCGTATCTTCGGTCAGAAAAACGGCGGATGCCATGCTGCAGGTGTGTTTGTATGTAGTTATTTTCTCTGTGGTAAGGAGCCTGACCGACAGGGTCGGGCTGACCGGTGTCATAGCGTCCGCCCTTACCTCTGCGGGAGTAAGCGAACACACTGCTCAGGCGGTTCTGCCGGTGCTCTTTGAGGTCACGGGAGGGTGCATAAGCGCCGCCCGGGCGGGTCTGCCCATGATAGCCTTCGCCGTGGGCTTCGGCGGTCTGTCGGTGCAGACTCAGGTTCTGGCCATTACGGAAAAACTGAATGTAAATAAACCGGCCTTTGTGCTTGCAAGGCTCTTTCAGGGAACATTGAGCGCGGCTCTTACCACGGCGGCGCTGAGGCTTATGCCAGAGAGCGTTTCCGTGTCGGCGGATTTTACAGCGGTCAGGCTGAGCGGTTCGCCGGAGGGAGCGGTGATGCTTATGATTATGTGCGCGATGTTTGTGCTGTGCGTGCCCGCCGGAGAAAGGGATAAAAGAAAAAGAGGACAGGTCAAGCCTATCCTCTGATGGATGGATTATTGCTCCTTGGCGGGATCTTCCTTTGCGGTCTTTCCGTAAAGCATGGGGCGGCAGATTCTGTTGCTGAACAGCTCGATCAGCGGCCCCATAAAGAAGGCGGTGATTATCGTGCCGATGCCGACAAATGTGGGGATTTCCGATATAGCGCCGCCGGCAATGAGATAAAGAGTGATGCCGGAAATGACGCATACAAGATCGGTGGCGATGCGGCAGAATTTGAATTTGGCCACCTTCCACTTGTCGGAAAGCACGATGGCAACGGCGTCGTAGGTGGAAACGCCGAGGTCGGCGGTCATGTAAAGGGAAGCCGCGAAGCAGATTATCACCACTCCGACCACGAGGCACACAAGCCGTACGGCCAAGGAGGGAGAGGGGATGACCGAGCACAGAAAAGCGTAGGAATATTCGGTGATGTATCCCAGCAGGAACATATTGATGAAGGTGGCAAGGCCGATGTTGTGCCGGTCTGTAACAAGGCTGAAGATGAGCAGAACCATATTCACAATGACATACAGCGTTCCGAAGGGAATGGGGATCAGCCGGTCAAGGCCGCTCATAAGCGACTGGAACGGGTCAACACCGAATGCGGCGATTTTGAATATGGCGACGCTTACGGCGCATATGACAACGCCGGCCAGCGACATGATTACTCTTTTCAATTTCATATGATCTTCTCTTTTCGTGAATTTTCTAAGAGATTATACATTCAGAGCCGACGCAAGTCAATTCGCCGGGCTATCGCTTTTTGTTGATTTCTATTCAGTTTTCATGAGGAGCCGCTGAAACAGCAAGGAGGGCGGAAATCCGCCCTCCTGATGTTGGTCGATTCAATTTGCGCGAAAAGCAAAGCACATCCGAAATCAGCTCTTCCGATCGGGCTTCAGAGTGTTCGCGATCAGCTCCACCGCTTCGGCGTCAACTCCGATGTCGAACTTTCTGCCGAATATCCGGTCGGAGGCCAGAAGCTCGGGGACATCCTCCTTGCGGTAGATGTAAGGGCCACCGCGCTCCCAGTCGGTGGCTCGCAGTGAATCCCACATCACCGTCTCCCGATAAGAGGAGGCCATGGCCACGCTCTGCAGGAACACCTCGTCGGCGCAGCGGGAAATGGAAAACTGCTTGAAGTAGTTTTCGTATTCATCCACCATGTAATTGGCCAGCCCGTCGGAAATGCTGAACCAGTTGGGGCCTTTATACAGCGGATACTTCTGCTTGCGGCGAACCTTCAGCAGGGTCTGCAGCTCGAGGGTGATGCGCTCAAGGGCATAGAAAACAAAGTAGATGCCCGTTTTTCTCCGGCCGACAATGTTTCTGAAAAAGTGATACTGCTCGGTTCGGAAATGGAAATTCTTTGTGGCCAGAGCCACCTTGTCAAAGCCGATAAAGTTCTTTCCCTCATGGTCGGCGAAAAAAGCGTGAATTTCGTCTTGAGTCTTGAGGGGAAGGTCAACGCCGGAGAGCAGATGGTAAAAGGCGTAATGCTTCGGAACAGCGGCGCGCAGAAGATTGACCTCGCACTTGATCTGTGTGTCTCCGCCCCAGCTGACCGAGATGCGGTCAATGAGGGTGAGCTGGGAGTGGACGGTCTTTATCATGTCGGGAGAAAAGGAGCGGGCTTTTTTGTCTATGTGCAGGTAGATGTCGTTCCTCTCGTCGTCGATCAGGTCGACCAGCGTCTGCAGCTGCTCAAAATTCGTGTGGGCGATAATCAGGTAAGCGTGTTTGTCTGACATTGGTTTATCTCCAATCGGTTGGCTGCGGGAGCGAAATGTTCTCCGTCAGCCTGATGGTCATATCATATCACAAGCGGCAAAGGAAAGCAACCTTGCGGCTGACGGTCAGCAGCCTTCAAGCACATAGGCGGCCAGCAGGCAGCCGGTGGCCTCAAGGCCTTCCCGGTGGGTACGTTCCATGCCGTGGCTGCAGTATACCGCCATGCCAAAGGCGGCGGCTCTGATGTTGTTTCCGGCGCGCACAGCGGCGTTGGCATCGGTGCCATAGCGGTAGAAGATGTCCACCTTGTGGGGACATTCGCACTTTTCGGCAAGCCGGATGAGGCCGGAGGTCAGCTCGTAGTCGTAGGGAGCGGCGTTGTCCTTGGCGCAGATGCTCACCGAAAACTCGTCGCCCTCGTAGTCCGGGCCTATGAGGCCGATGTCCACGGCCACAAACTGGGAGACCTCCTCGGGAATATAGGTGCCGCCCATGCCGATCTCCTCGCTGAAGGGGAAGGCGAATATCGTGCGGTATCTGGGTTTGAGCTTGTTTTCCTCAAGATACTTGAGCAGAGCGAAGCAGCAGGCTGCCGCGGCCTTGTCGTCAATGAAGCGGGACTTGAGATAGCCGCTTTCGGTTATCTGACAGCGGGGATCCACCGAGATGACATCTCCGTGGCGAATGCCGAGGGCGGTGACATCCTCCCGGGAGGAGACCTTCTCGTCCAGAATGATCATCATGGTGTTCTCGTCCCGCTCGAGGGTGCGGGCATCGTCGAACACATGAACCGAATGGGACTGGCAGGCCATAAGGCCGGTGTACTTCCGGCCGTCACGGGTGTGAACGGTTACGCTTTCGCCCTCAAGACTGTGGAAATTCACGCCGCCAAGCTGGCGCACGCGGATCATGCCGTCGCTGTCGATGCGGCGCACGATCATGCCGATGGTGTCAAGATGGGCGCCTACCATGACCGTTCTGGAATTATCCTCGCCGTCGAGAGTTATGTAGCAGGTACTCTTGTTGTCCCGGGTGACCTCATGCCCGAACATGGCGGCGTATTTTTCAATAACACTGCCCATCTGAACATAATAGCCCACCGGGCTGGGAGTGTTCACCAGCTCCCAGAAGCAGGACAGCATAAAGTCGCAGTCAAGACGATATTTCATGTGGATTCCTCCGATTATTTATTGCGGATACGCGCACGTTACCACTCACGCCATTCTTCGGTGATGTCCTCCGGCGCGTCGGTCAGGCCGGCGGCAACGGCGCTGGTCTGGATTATCTCCCACAGTGCCTCCCGCTCCTCGGTCTCCAAAAGGGAATACTCAGTGGCTTCGTTCAGGTCGTTGAGAGCGAGGACAAGCTCCCGGACTTTTTCCATAATTTCGCTGTTTGCGGGAGACTTCATGGAGCCAATAGCTTTCAGATATTTGAATATCAGCCTTTCGCACCGCTTTACGTCCCTGCGGGAATAACCGTCGGCGCCCCATTCCTTTATGAAGGAAAGCATAGGCTCGGTCACGGTGTGACGGGTCATATCCTTGAAATGCTTTATATCCATTATACTTGTCCTTTCAAAGTTATTCGGATGCCATCAGAACACATTGCACACAACAAAGGCAATGTCATGGTTTGAATGGAGCTGCTCGAGGGAGGCGAAAAACGCGCACTCCCAGTCGTCAGAGATGCTTTTGACCTGAACAGAATCGGCACCGGAAATTGAAGTGATATGCTCCCGGATCAGCTCAAAGGATGGATCATCAACAGCGCCGGAAGCTTCGATAAGAGCGCAGCTCTCGTCCTTCCAGTAACGGGAGGAAGCGGCCCGGGGAATGCCGAGCGCGTCGGTCAGCCTATGGACTTTTGGCAAAACAGAGTCCGCCGAGCCGATGGCGCATATTACTCTCAGGGAAAACTGAATGGAAACCACCCTCTGTAAGTGTCGTTATGTCATTATAGCATACCGGCGCGGCAGTGACAAGCACCGCTGCGCCGGATCGGGGATTGTAATTTTCAACTATGGGGCTGCCTGTGCCGTCACAGCACCATTATCAGCGTTCCGATGCCGATGAGTATGCAGCCGATCAGCGATTTCACAGTGAACTGCTCGTGCAGGAATACAAAGGCGAGAATCAGCGTGATGACAACGCTCAGCTTGTCCACCGGAACAACCTTTGAAGCCTCGCCGACCTGCAGTGCCTTGTAGTAGCACAGCCACGAAGCGCCGGTAGCCAGTCCCGACAGTATAAGGAACAGCCAGCTGCGCCGACCGATTTCGGCGATGCCGTTCTGGGCATTGGTCAGGAAAACCATGCCCCATGCCATGACCACGACCACCACGGTACGGATGGCTGTGGCGAGGTTGGAGTCGACACCTTCTATGCCGATTTTTGCAAGGATGGAAGTGAGCGCGGCGAATATCGCCGAAAGCAGCGCGAGAATGAACCACATAAATTGCACCTCCGTGTAATGGCGTTTTGCGGTTTTTCAATCCATGAATAAGGAAACCGGGTCAGTCCTTCCAGCCGCGGACGGTCTCAACTATCTTTGATGCCGCGTCTTCTTTGCCGGTGCATTCGATAAGGCGCGTTTCTGGGTTTATCATCCGGCTGAGCAGAATCGGAAACCAGCAGGGTGTGTGCAGCCGGCTTTCGGTTTCCTCAGTGTCGGGTCTTCGCACGTAAAAAATATGTACCCGCTTACCCATAGTGCTTGCCATTGTCAACTCACCTATGGTTCCGGGACAGCTCGCGTCATCCAGAAGAAAGACAGCGTCAGTGCATTGCCTGACCATATCCGACTCGATTCGCACAATATCCTCGTCGGTCATGCCGTCCGCTTCAAAATAAAACGGGCCGATGTAGGTAACTCCCGGAGAGAGGGCTACGCCTTCGCTTTTCCGGAGCAGAAGATCCCGGTCTCCGAGCAGTATGGCACGGTAATCTTCGGCGGCGTGTTCGAGGTAATCATCGTTCAGATAATCAAAGCAGAATGTTCCGCCGCAGTATAATTTTCTCAAATCAATCCCTCACAGTTTATACAGCAAAACATAAGAGGATGGACAACGCTGACCATCCTCTTGGGTTCTCAGAATTATGCTTCCTCAAAAGCGTCCTTGCCGAGGCCGCAGGTGGGGCAGACCCAATCGGCGGGAACATCTTCCCAGACAGTGCCGGGAGCTACGCCGTTGTCGGGATCGCCGACGGCGGGATCGTATTCATATCCGCAGGGGCAAACATATTTTTTCATAGTGCTGTCTCCTTTGTTGTGATACATAGTATTATATGCGTAAGCTGAGAATTAATCAAGCTCCTGAACCCATCATTATCTCTGAAATGATATCGAGAACCTTCTGATGACAGCCGCCGCAGCCGGTGGAGCAGTGAGTGACCTTCTGAACATCCTCAAAGGCTGCCAGAACATCGGAAAAGCTATTAAGGGAGTCGAGGGCATCGGCAATGTCAGCGTAGCTGACCTGTTTGCAGTTGCAGACCATATAGTTTTCAGTCATTGGGGTCACCTCCAATAAGATGATGGATATATTGAATCGATTGTGGGGATATCGCTCAGTCAGGTTCCGAAGAACCCTGATACGGCAAGCGGTTTATTTCCCAGTGTGGCGATAAAGCGATTGAACTACCTGATTGAATCCGTCACTGTGGTTGCCAAGCACATATTTTTTCTTTGCTTTGATCTGGAATACCAGCATCCAGTCTGGTTCTCTCGTGTCATCGGCTTTGGCGTTAAATCCTTTCAGTGATTTGATTTCGGAGAACTCAACAACATCTATACCCTTTTTGGTTCCGACCAGAAGACGCTTGCTGGTCACAGCGGCGCATGGATTGTACCCGCAGACAGCTTCTACTACCTCATCTGTTTCAAGCATATCATCCACGCTCTGACGGAAATCGGATAGGATCTTCTGGTGCTTTTCGCTGCCCGCACGCTTTTTCTTCACCGCGCTGCCGACAAGCAGCATTACTATTGTGAAAACTCCGAAGAATAATATTGGTGTCAAAGTGTCAATTTTTGTGTTACCTCCATTTGTTTTTTTGTACAATCAGAGTAGCACGAATAGGGGAGATTGTCAATGGTTTGTTCAGCAGGAATCAGAAGCCGCCCGATGAACGAGCGGCTTCTGATCTGTGTTTTTTGAATGTTACCTCAATTCAACATCCGACCAGCCTGCAAGATATCTGCGCAGAATGGTAGAATCCTTCATATCTACGGCGCCGTCGCGGTTGACATCGGCGTTTGATTCGTCGATGGTGACATCTGTCCAGCCGACAAGCCAGCGGCGAAGGAGGGTGGAGTCGATCAATGTCACATTGCCATCCTCGTTGACGTCGCCAGGGAGGCGCGGATCGCTGGCGGAAACTTTGCCGAATGAGACAGACGCTGTGGCGTTTTCCGAAAGGCTGAAGGCATAACCGCTGTCTGCGGCTTCGGAAATGCTGCCGTTTATATCTCCGACAGTAAAGGACTTGACTTCATAGCCGGAGTAGGGTCTGATGTAGAGGATGATGTCGTCGGGCACCTTGACCGAATCGCCGTCTGCCGCGGTCAGTCTGGTGCTGCCTCCGTCGATGCTGTATTGAACAGTACCGCTGTCGCCGTCTGTTATGGAGAATGTCAGTGTTTTTCCGTCGCCGGGCTCAATGTGGACATACTTCAGAGTAGTGGAACTCAGCGAGGGATACTTGGACTGATTCCAGACCGATGCGCCGCTGGCGTTTGCCTTGGTGTTGACGGTGACATAGGGATTCTCGTAGGAACCGATGTTGGGAGTGTTGG